>JAUXXD010000061.1 GCA_030681265.1 Candidatus Didemnitutus sp.
GTTCGCTTTCCGCGCCGCGGTGGGCGGCCTCGCTCGCCCGCGCCACCGCTGCTCGTTGCCAGCCCCACCACGCCCCCGCTGCCAAAAGCGCCAGCACGGCCAGAAAGCCGAAAAGGCGGGCAACTTTGCGCACGCGGACGCGCAGTGAACGACTCCCCGCAACGCGACGGCGCACGACTGCTTCCACCAACTGTGCTGTGCGTTGCAATTCGTTGAGCCGCTCCCGCGCCAGCAGCGAGTTGGTGTGATCCGGTGACGCGCCCGTCGCTGCTTCAACCGCCGCTTCCCCCAGCGCCTCCAAGGTCAGCGTCAAATCCTCGGGCAGCTTTTGCGACTCCTCGGGTCGGTGCACGCGCAACGCCGCGCAAATCCGACTCAAGGACACATGCACCAACTGCGCCGTGTGCATCGGCGACAACTCCATGATGCGCGCGATCTCCGCGACATTGAATTCGTGCTGAAATTTCAACCGCAACAGCTCTTGCTGCTTGGGTGTGAGACGGGAGAACAGTCGCTGCACTGTGCCGAGCGGCGTCTCCGTGCCGTTCGCAGGCGCGGCGCTTTCGGTGCTGCTCTCTTCGGTTCGAAAGCGCTCGGCCACACCCGCGGCGCGTTGTGCGCGCGTCACACTGCGGCGCACGGCAACGAACAATTCTTCGCGCACGCGATCCTCGGCCTGTTCGAATCCCTCGACCGCGAATGCCCGCCAAACCTCGCGTAACACGCGTGCGGCGGCGGCATCGTTGCCCTCGAACAGATCGACCGCATAGCGCTGCAATACCGTGGCATACCGCTGCTGCGCGGCGCGCACGGCCATCGCAGGGGTCGACTGGGAGGCTGGCTGGCTCAAAGGTCGGCCCGAAGGCCAACCTTCTTATCGGCGCAATTCGGTGGAAATTCACCCGCTTGCACCAACAGCGGGAGCGTGCATTTTCCCCTCATGCTCGCACGCCTCGTGTTGCTCTGCTTTTGCGCCAACTTGCTCGTCGGCGCACGTCCCGTCGACGATGGCATTCGCGAGCAGATGCTCTTGCTCGGCAACAGCGCCGAACCGCGCGACCTCGATCCGCAGTTGATGACCGCGTTCACCGACCAAAACATCGCACTCGCGCTGTTTGAGGGTCTTTGCGCGCTCGACGAACGCTCCTCGCAAGCTGTGCCCGCCTCCGCCGAGAGGTGGAACGCCTCAGACGATGGTCTCACCTACACGTTTCATCTCCGCGGGGACTTGCGTTGGTCGGACGGCACGCCACTAACGGCGGCCGACTTCATCGCTTCCTGGCAACGCGCCCTGCTGCCCGCGCTCGCCGCAGAGTATTCCTATTTGCTCTTTCCGCTCAAAAACGCCGAAGCGATCAACCACGGCCAAGCTGACGCCAACACCCTCGGTGCCGTGGCCCTCGATGCGCAGACCTTGCAACTCACACTCGAGCGTCCCACTCCCTACCTACCGGCCCTCACGGCCAATCCAATTTGGTTTCCGCTACCATTGAGTGTGCTGCGCGCGCACGGCGGCGTGGAGCAACGCACGAGCACTTGGACTCGTCCTGGAAACCTCGTGGGCAACGGTCCGTTCGTCCTTTCCGAATGGACGCCGAATGTGCACGTGCGCGTCGCGCGCAATCCGCACTACTGGGACGCCGCCCACGTGCGCCTGCGTGGAGTTACCTTTTTTCCCACGGAGAATTTGCATGTGGACGAACGTAATTTCCGCGCCGGCCAAGTGCACGTCACCGCCGAGTTGCCGTTGAGCAAAATCGCCACCTACCAACGCAGTGCGCCCGAGCGCGTGCGGCTCGATCCGTTTCTCGAAACTTTTTTTCTCCGCTTCAATACCACGCGGCCGCCACTCGACGATGCGCGGGTGCGCCACGCACTCTCGCAGGCGATTGATCGCGAATTGCTCGCCCGCACCCTCCTGCGCGGCACGCGGGCACCGGCCTTCAGTTACACGCCACCCGACTGCGGCGGCTACACGGCGCAGGCGCGCATCAAACACGATCCGGCGGCGGCGCGCGCTTCGCTCGCCGCGGCGGGTTTTGCGGAAGGACGCAATTTCCCGCGCTTCGAAGTGCAATTGCGCAACGATGATCTGCACGGCAAAGTCATGGAGGTCATCCAAGCGATGTGGGCGCGCGAACTCGGCATCCACGTCACACTCGCTCCGGTCGAACAGAAAACCTGGGTGCAAAACCAGCAGTCGCTCAACTACGCCATCTCGACGGCGCGCTGGGTGGGCGACTTCGTCGATCCGGTGACGTTTCTCGATATGTTTGTCGGTGGCGGCACGAATAATTGGACGGGGTGGTCTTCGCCTGATTACGACGCCGCGATTTCGGCCGCAGCAACCGCCCTCGATGACGCAAGCCGCTTCGCCCACTTGCAAGCGGCCGAAGCGCAACTCCTCGAAGCGTCACCGGTCGCACCGGTGTTTTACGGTGCACGCACCTACTTGATTCATCCGGCGGTGCGCGGCTGGGAGCCGGCCTTACTCGGCTTCCGCCAATACAAAAAGATTTACCTCGCCGCGCCCTGACGGCACCGTCCGCCCATGCGTCTCCTCGCTCTTTTTCTCGCTCTCACGGCCTCCGTCGCGGCGGCGGATTTGCAGATCGTGCGCGTCTTCACGGGTTGGCGCGACGCGGCGTCGTTCAAGCGCATTTCCGAGTATTTTACCGGCGTGGAGAACACGAGCGGCCAAACGGTTGTGCGCACCAAGCCGGACGCGCGCGCGGGTTACTATTTTCTGGTGCGCACGGTAAATGCGAACGCCGCTTACGACGCTATCGTAGAAATTGCGGTCGTCTTGCCGGAGTCGCCGCGCCCGCACCAATTCACTTTCCCCGTGCGCGTCGCGAGCGGCCAGGCGTTGTTCAATCTCGGACTAACGGGCACGGATTGGCCGAATCGCGAAGTCGATGCCGTTGCGTGGCAAGTCACCGTGCGCAATGCAGCGGGTGCGGTGCTGGCGACGGAGAAAAGTTATCTCTGGGAAAAACCGCCGGAAGCCTGAGCGATGAATGCTCCCGCGTGGAGTGCGTGGCAGCCGCTCGCGCAGTGGACGCCGAGCCCGGCGGTGCTGGCCGAGACGATTGATGGAGGCCAAGCTTTTCGCTGGAGTCGCGCTGAAGCGGGGATCTACACCGGTCAGTGGTTGGACAATGTGGTCGAATTGCGTTGGCGCGACGGCGTTGTGAGTTGGCGCTCGCCACCGGCGCAACACGCACGGGCCGCGCAATCCCTGCCGCGTTACCTCGGCGGCGACACTGACTGGACGCAACTCACCGACGCACTACCGTGGCGTTCCGATGCACACCTCGCGCGTTGTCTGGCAGCGTTTCCAGGCCTGCGACTCTTGCGGCAACCCTTTGGTGAAACCTTGCTCGGCTTTCTCTGCAGCGCGACGAAACAGATTCCGCAGATCAAACACATGCTCGCGCTCCTCGCGGAGCGGCACGGGGCGCCAATTTCGCCAACCTGCGGCAGCGAAGGCGCACGACGGCGCCACTCCTTGCCTACATGGGCCGCCCTCGCCTGCGTGCCCGAGGCGGAGTTGCGGCACTGCGCGCTCGGCTTTCGCGCCCGCTACATCAGTGAAACGGCACGCTTCCTCGCGGCACACCCGACTTGGTTGGACGAAACCGAAGCCGCGCCTTATGCGTTAGCGAAAACGCGCCTGATAAGCTTACCCGGCGTCGGCGAAAAAGTGGCTGATTGCGTGCTGTTATTCGGTGCGGGAAAACTGGAGGCGTTTCCGGTTGATACGTGGATTCTGAAAGCGCTCGCCCGACGCTATGGATTGGACGGCTGGACTCCGGCGCAACTCGCCCAATTTGGCCGGGCGCACTTCGGTCCGCACGCGGGTTTAGCGCAGCAGTATTTGTTTTCGTGGGAGCGCCAATACGGCCGGACAATATCCGGTGCCGCGTAATCTGCAGCAGGGCGACCAAACTGACTTGCCCATGCGACCGGCTGGCGGCGTCGGGCAATAGAGCGGGCCGTCGTTTTCCCGTCACGCTGTTGGTGGCGAACCCGCAATTGACCGGTCGCTCTGCGCTCGCTTGGCTTTTGCTGATGGCCGAGACGCGTCTGGACAAATGGTTGTGGAGTGTGCGGGTATGCAAGACCCGCGCCGAGGCGACGGCGGCGTGCCGGGCCGGTCACGTGCAGGTGGGTGATCACTCGGCGAAACCCGGACGCGACGTGCATCAGGGCGAGACAGTGGTTGTCAAGCTAGGCATGCTCACGCGCACGCTGCGAGTGCGCGACGTGCCGCGTTCGCGCGTCGCCGCGAAACTGTTGCCGGAGTTTGTGGAAGACCTGACGCCGGCAAGCGAATACGAACGCGTCAAACAAGCCGGGATCGAACACCTACTCGCGCGCGCACGCGGCAGCGGGCGTCCGACGAAGAAAGATCGACGCACGATGGCGGATCTCTTCGGGTTTGATTAAGTCGCGTGCGCCCCACGCCGGTTTTGGGACGCAAAAAAACCGGGGCGAACCCCGGTTTTAAGATCATGAAGTTTTTTCTGCGCTAACTTAGGCAACCGCGACCGGCTGAAGCTTGGCGCGTTGCAAACGGCGACGGATCACCATCAGGCCAACGAAGCCAGCCACGAGCGCCGCAGCAGCGGCGGAGGGTTCCGGAACAATCGAGATCGAGATGGCCGAGAAGCCCCAATCCATACCCGGATCGTTAATTTGGCTTAAGGCCATCGAGGTCAAATTCGTGAAACCGGTGGCGAGATTGGTCGAAATACCACTGAAGCGAACCAAGCCGGTGCCATACTGGAAATTGTCACCGGGAGCAGCCGTCGCTTGGGTCAAACTCGGCATCGAGGTGCTGCTCGTTCCCACCAAGATCAATGCATAGGTGAGATCCGATTGGAGTGCTTGGTTCAGTGTGATCAATAAATCGTAGCCCTGATAGGGCGTTGACGTGGCATCGAAAAAGGTCGAGAAGGAGCCCGAGGGCGGCACAACGGCAGTCGTCGACAACAGCGCCGGCCCGATCGCGGTGTTCGTATTCGGGTTCCATTGGGTGAAATAGACATTCAGATTCGCGGCCGCCGTCGTGGTGAAGGAGGCAAACCGGTAAGTAGCACTGAAAATCTGGTCTGCACTGGTAAAAGTCTGCCCAAACGCACGACCTGTTGCAATCGACGTAGCCGAGCCCTCAAACAACGAAGCCGTTTCAATGGTCTGAACTTGGGCGAAAGAGGGAACCGACAACGCCAAAATTAAGGCGGGAGTAGCAAGAAATGTTTTCAGGTAGCGCTTCATGATGCACTAGGTAATAGCCCCTATTCGGCATCCGAGTCAAAACCTATTTGTTAAAAATTTCGTAAATGCGCCCCCTCCCTTGAGCGATCAGCTTTTGGTGGACGAAACTGGACGCTGCGCAGCAATCCATAGAATAGTTAACTATTTTTCATCAGGTCAGTTAAGGAATTCGCCTTCGCCTGATTCACCCAGTTCATTTCCGCGAATTACCGGCGGTGGCACCAGCCGCGAGAAAAATCTATTGGGTTCGCGCACAGCCGCTGACTCCCGACTTTCACCCGCGATGCGCTAAATTTTCTAGGGCACGCGCCCTGCCCTATTTTCGCCGCACGAGCAATGCAGCGACGATCTCGTGGATTTCCGCTTCGGTGCGCTCGCCGTAGACGGCCACGGTGAGCAATTGCGCAGGTTGATCGCGGCGCGCTTCCACGACGTCGCGTAACTGGTATTCCCACCAACTGGCAAAGCCGCCACCGCTCGGCACAGAGGCTAACGGCGCGGCGCGACTCGGGTCCCAAATCGTGAAGTAGACGCGAAAGTCTTCGCCGGCGCGACGGAAGCGATAGCCCATGAACGGCACCGCCAAATCTCCCAGTGCGATTTCCATCTCGCCCAATGAGCCATTCAACTCGCAACCCGCGAGAGGCAGACACACTGTCGGGTTGTGCAGGAAGGGCAGATACCGCGCCACCTGACCGCGGTGCCATTCGACGTAGTAGGCGCTGGTTGGTTGACCTTTCTCATCGCGCCAAAGCGCCGAGGCAAAGTGATCCGGGCGCAGTAATTCCCGCGAGGCGTCCGGCAGTGGCACGGTGAGATAACCGGGGCGGTCAACTGGAAACTCCACCGTCCATTGGGGCAACGACTCGCGCCGGGTTTCGCCGCGATCGAACCACCAGCGCGCGCCAAGTTCCGTTCCCGCTAAACACACGACCCACAGCGTCGCGGCGAGCACGATGCCTGGCGGTGGTCTGCGCGCGCCCGTGCGCTCCAGCACGGGGAGTGGGGGCCGCGGTAATTTGCGCGCCCACCACCACGCCACAACGCCGACGCTCGTCATCGTCATCGCCAACACAATCCATCCGGCCGGATCGTGCGCGGCGGCCAGCGCCTCGTCGCTCTTGGCTGCCTGCCACGATAGAAAAATCGTGCGACTCATGTTGCCAAAGAGCGCCGCACCAATGCCGATCAGCAACAGTGCGAGGCGACGGACGAAACTCAAACGCATCATCTCACCGGCAAAGAGCGCGATCATCACCGCCGCCTGTTGCGAGCGGATACCACCGCAAGCTTCGTCGACGCCGACCCAGCCCGTGCCCAGTTTCACGCTAGTGCCATAGGCGATAGCGGGCTTGCCCGCAAAATTCAGCACCTCTGCGGAAAGGACCGCCAGGACCTCGCGAATCGGTTGAATCAATTCCCGTTGCACAAACCCAGGCCACAACAATCCCGCCAACAGGAGGAGCATCGGCTGCGCAACCCAAACCAGCCACGCCCGCCCACCCGCCAGCCAAGCAAAGAGCGCGACCATGCCAGCGCAGAGCCCGACATAGCTCGCCAGCAATGCCGGCCAAAGCGGATACGGCTCGAGAAACAATCGCAGCGGCACGGCGACCAACACCGCCAGTGCCAGCACCACTCCACCCCACCAAGGGAAGGAGGGCGCGGGCCGCCCCACCGGACGCTCCGCCCAACGCTCCCAGTAAAGGTAACCCATCAACAACGGCACGGCCCAACTATGGCCTGCGTCGGACGACAGTTTCCAAGCCACGCTCAGCGGCACTAACACGAGGCCGGACTGCAACGCAATGAGGGCCCACCACCAGAACTCGTGGCGCAGAAACTTCACCGGAGCCACCATGGTTACGGCTTCTTTTCAGTCTCTTTCACGCGCGGACTCTTGACGTCCTTGCTCGCTTTGGGGGCTTCCGTCGGCTTGGTGTTCAGCAGATCAAGCGCCTGTCGAAGCAGCGAACGCTCTTCGTCGAGCAAGTTCGCATTCGCGGCGAATTCGATGTAGTGCTTGGTCTCCTTCTCCATCCTGTTGGCCCCGTAAATATACGCAAGGTAGGGCGCGCGCGCCGGCAGCGCGCGGTCCAGATCCGTCAGTGGTTCGATCACCTTGAGCGCTTCGACCGCCTGCCCCGTCAGCGCCAGCGCAAAGCCATAGCCGACCATGTGGTAGGGGTTATTCTTCGCGCCGAGATAAAGTGATTTCATCTGTTCCTTATCGTTCGACCATTGGCGGGATTGATCGGTCAACATCGAGAGCAGCGCCCAATCGTGCTGGTTGCGGCTGACGCCCGCATCCTGCTGCCGCAGGGCGGCGATCACTTCGCGCATACCCGCCGCGCTCTTCTTCATCCGGTAGCTTTGCAACAGCGCATAGTGCGCCCACGTCTGGTCGGGAAACGCGCGCGCCACCGCCCACAACGTCGTCTCCATTTCCTGATCCCAGCGCCAAGCCCCGCTCAACCGTGCGAGCATGCGCAACGCAAAAGGATTGGAACGGCACGATGCGACCGCCTCTTCCCAGACGCGTTTGCGCAAATCGGTGCGCTGCCGCTCCGACAGGGTGCGGGCTGACATCGCCAGTTGCACCGTCTCGCCTTCGACTTTGCCCCACGCACCTTGCTCCAGTAACGCGCCCAATAAATTCCATTTTTCCTGCCGCAGCGCCATTTCCGCGCCGACGTCCGCTACTTCAGGCTGCATCGTCATTTCGGTCGGTAACCGCGCCAGCCACGCCAACGCCAGCTCGATGCGGTTTTGATTCGCCAGCCAGCTCACCAACGTGGCCACATCGGTTGGATTCCGCACCGCGCGCAGTTCCAACGGCGGCAGCAATTCGGCGAGCGGCACCTGCTCGATCAACAACGCCACGTTGGCGCGATGCAGCAAGTCGTGCATCTCGGCCTTTGGGGCCGCGGCCAACTGGCGCGACCACTTGATCGCGGCCTCGTTTTCCTTTCTCTTGATGGCATCGACGAGCAACCACCGCAGCGCACGCAGACGATACTCCGGTTTCTCCGCAAATTTTTCCACTTCCGCGCGCGCCACCAACGCCAGCTCTTGATTGGGAATCAAACAGCGGAGCGCCGCATGATCGTAACGCAAATCGTCATTGTCCGGATAAATCGCCCGCAACCGCTCGTAGAGCGCATCGGCGACCGGCGCCGCATTCGTGGCCAAGGCAAACGCGAGCGCCGCGCGCAACGCCGCCGGTTCCTGCGCCTGCGCCACCGTCATGCCCGACAGCGCCTCGCGCGCCGTGATCAGATCCTTGAAACGCAGCGCGGTCATGATGAGTGCGATGCGATCATCGAGTGTATCGGGCGAGAGCTCCACGATCTGCCGCCGCACGCGGATCGCCTGCATCGCGCTGTTTTGCTCTAAAAATTCCGCCGCCGTGCGCCACGCCACGGGATTATTCGGCGCCGCCAACAGGGCCACATCCAGTGCGATCTTTGCGTTGCGCTGGTCGGATTGCTCCATGAAATCGCGCGCCTGTTTCAATGCGCGTTGCTGCTTCCAGAGATTATAGCGCGGCGTCAGTTTATCGCGCAGCGTAACACCGCCCACCACCAGCCCTGCGACGGCCACAATCAGAAAAATTCGTATCCACCGCCGTTTCGTTGGCGAATACCGTTTGGACTGCATGAGTTGCATAGAAGTATATTAGATGATCAGCCCCATTGAACTGCGGCGATGAATTTCAACTATTGGCGGTCAACGGCTTCGAACAGTAACTACGGCTCAAGCCAAGTCGAGACAAACGGGGTGATTACCCTATTTTACACCCTAGATCGCCAAACTGCGACTGCTTCATCACGCCATTTTACCCCGCCTATTGCCCGGATGTTACGGCGTCATACGCATGCCGAACGGCTCGCGTCATGCGGAAATCACCCGGTGGCAATTGCTCCGGCGCATCAGGAAAGGCGGCGCGCACGTCGCTCCAGATGGCCACCCGTGCCGTCCACTCCAGTCGATAGCGGTGTTTGGCCCTGTTGGGCAATGGAGCGAACTCGATAATCAATAGTTGCGCCCCTCCTTCCATCCTCCCCAAGGCCACTCCCGCCAAATGCTGCTCCAGCGCGGGTTCAGCAATCGTCCATATTTCGCTGCCTGCCTTTTGCTGCCAACCCACGGCGTGCGTCGTAGCCCCCATCCCGCTGATTGCCCACTCGATTTGCAGAGTCAAAACCTCATCTGTCCACCGCGATGTGCGCACCAACAACACTTCACCCGGGGCCAAGTTTCCCGCAAAAACATGTTCGTTCACTGACTCGCTCGTAGCCAACAACTCCGCCGCGAACGCCAACACGCACGCAAGAAAAAGGGCCAATGGTTTCATCGTGAAACTTGGCCCGTGCATGAGAACTAGTTGGAACCCCTCCGCGCTCAAGAAGCAAAATGCAAACGGCGCCATAAATCCGCCTCTTTTGCACTACCCAGGGATGACCATATTCCGCGTGTCGATTTTGCCCCCATCGGCACACCTCAGCGCGTGAGTCGGCGATACTTGATGCGGTGCGGCTGGTCCGCGTCCTTGCCTTTGCGCTTTTTGTGATCTTCGAGATACGACGAGTAATTTCCCGCAAAGACGTGCACGTAACTGTCGCCTTCGAACGCCATGATGTGCGTCGCCACGCGGTCGAGGAACCAGCGGTCGTGCGAGATGATCACCGCGCAACCGGCAAAGGTTTCGAGCGCCTCCTCCAGCGCGCGGATGGAATTCACGTCGAGATCGTTGGTCGGTTCATCGAGCAGGAGCAGATTGGCGCCGCTCTTCAGCACGCGGGCAAGCAACACGCGGTTGCGTTCGCCACCGGAGAGCACGCCGACTTTTTTCTGTTGATCCGCCCCGGTGAAACCGAACTGCGCGCAATAGGCGCGGCTGTTCACGGAGCGCGTGCCGAGGATCATCACTTCCTGGCTGTCGCTGATCACTTCCCAGATCGTCTTGTTGCCCTCGAGCGAGTCCCGCGACTGTTCGACGTAGGCTAATTGCACCGTCTCGCCGACCTTGAACGCGCCCGCGTCGGGCTGCTCCATCCCCGTGATGAGCTTGAAGAGCGTGGTCTTGCCCGCGCCGTTGGGCCCGATGATGCCAACAATGCCGCCGGGCGGCAGCGCGAACTCCAGATTCTCGAAGAGCAATTTGTCGCCATAACCTTTCGCGACGCCTTCCGCTTGCACGACGACGCGACCGAGACGCGGGCCGGGAGGAATGATGATCTCGAATAGTTTTTCCTGCTCGGCCACGTCGGCGTTGAGCATGGCCTCGTAGGCGTTGATGCGCGCCTGCCCCTTGGATTGCCGGGCCTTGGCCGACTGGCGGATCCACGCGAGTTCGCGCGCCATCGCCTTCTGGCGCTTGCCCTCGGTGCGCTCGGCCACCACCGCCACGGCCTGCTTTTGTTCCAGCCAGGAGGAATAATTGCCCTTCCACGGCAGACCGTGCCCATGGTCGAGTTCGAGAATCCAACCGGCGACATTGTCGAGAAAGTAGCGATCATGCGTCACGGCGATGACCGTGCCCTCGTAACGACTGAGATGCTGCTCCAGCCAGTTGACGCTGTCGGCGTCGAGGTGGTTGGTCGGTTCATCGAGGAGGAGAATCGACGGTTTCTGCAACAGCAGACGCGCGAGCGCGACGCGGCGGCGCTCGCCGCCGGAGAGATTATCCACGATCGCCTCGCCCACTGGGCAGCGCAGGGCGTCCATCGCCTGCTCGACCAACGGCGCCACGTCCCACGCGCCGAGGTGATCAATTTCTTCCTGCAATTTCGCCTGCTTCTCGCCGATGGCATCGCGCGCCGCATCGTCGGTCGCTTCGGCGAGTTCATCCCACGAGGCATCGTAGGCAGCCGTCAGGTCGGTCAGGTGTTTCACGCCCTCTTCCACGCAGGCTCGCACGGTGGATCCGGCCGGCAGCTGGGGCTCTTGCGGCAGGAAGCCCACGGTGTAACCCGGCTCAAAATGAACCCGCCCGTCGATGTCCTTGTCGATCCCGGCCAGGATGCGCATGAGCGAGGACTTGCCCGAGCCGTTGAGACCGAGCACGCCGATCTTCGCGCCGTAGTAGAACGACAGGGAGATGTCGCGGAGGATTTCCTTGCGCTCGATTTTCTTCGAGACGCCGAGCATCGAGAAGATGATCTTCGGGGCGGATTCGTCGTTTTTGGCCATGGAATCGAAAGAAATAGCTGGTAACCATTTATGCCGGCAAATCAGCACAATTCTCGCGAACGCTGCCAATGACGCGCAGAAAAGGCAGGAATGTCTTGCCGTGGGCCGCGGACAACTGGGATGCTGTCCAGCTCCACGTGTCCCACGCCTCGCTCACGCCACCTTGACCCGCTCCGCGCTTCCTTGAGGAGCGACGAGGGTCGCCGGGCGTCCATCGGCCAAGTCCGCGCCGTTGCGCGCTCTGTTGCATGCGACCCTCAACCAATCCGGTCCGCCATCGAAGGCCTTTCCCGCCAGAATGCGTCGCCAGCTATTTCCACCATTCACGCTATTCATGTCCTCATCGTCCTATTTCCAACAATGGTTCTCCAACCCCCGTCGCGACATCGTCGCGGGGGCGGTCGTGGCGCTCGCGCTCATCCCGGAGGCGATCGCGTTTTCGATCATCGCCGGCGTCGATCCGCAGGTGGGGCTCTATGCCTCGTTTTGCATCGCGGTGGTCATCGCCTTTGTCGGCGCGCGACCGGGCATGATCTCGGCCGCCACGGGCGCCATGGCCCTGCTGATGGTCAGCCTCGTGAAGGAACACGGCCTGCAATACCTCCTCGCCGCCACGCTGCTCACCGGCGTGCTCCAGATCCTCGCCGGTGCGTTCAAGCTCGGTGACTTGATGAAGTTCGTCTCCCGCTCCGTGGTCACCGGCTTCGTGAACGCCCTCGCGATCCTCATCTTCCTCGCCCAGCTCCCCGAGTTCAAGGGCCAGGGCCTGCTGATGTATGGCATGGTGGCCGCCGGCCTCGCGATCATCTATGTCCTTCCCCGCTTCACCAAGGCCGTGCCGTCACCCTTGGTGTGCATCATCGCGCTTACCCTCGTCTCCATGCTGCTGGGCCTCGATTTGCGCACGGTGGGTGATATGGGCGAACTCCCTTCCACCCTGCCGGTTTTTCTCCTGCCGGACATTCCCCTCACGCTCGAAACGCTCATGATCATTTTGCCCTACTCGGTTCCCCTGGCTGTGGTCGGTCTGCTGGAGTCGCTGATGACGGCTACCATCGTGGACGACCTCACCGACACTTCCAGCAACAAGAGCCGTGAATGCGTCGGTCAGGGCGTGGCCAATATCACGTCCGGCTTCCTCGGCGGCATGGCCGGTTGCGCCATGATCGGCCAGTCTGTCATCAACGTGAAATCCGGCGGCCGCGGCCGCCTCTCCGCCTTTGCCGCCGGCGTGCTTCTGCTCATCATGATCGTGGTGCTCGGCGATTGGGTGAAACAGATCCCGATGGCCGCGCTCGTCGCCGTCATGATCATGGTCTCCATCGGCACCTTCAGCTGGGCTTCCTTCAGGAACATGCGCGTGCACCCCAAGTCCTCCAGCGTCGTCATGCTCGCCACCGTCGTCGTCGTCGTTGGCACCCACAACCTCGCCCTCGGCGTCGGCGTGGGCGTCCTGCTCAGCGCCCTGTTCTTCGCCCGCAAGGTTTCCCAGCTGCTCGACATCAGCTCCGAACGGTCGGCCGATGGCACCACCCGCACCTACCGCATCCGCGGCCAGCTCTTCTTCGTCTCGGCCGACACCTTCGCCGCCGCCTTCGACCTGCGCGAGGTGCTCACCAAGGTTGTCATCGACGTCTCGCACGCCCACTTCTGGGACCTCACTTCCATTGGCGCCCTCGACAAGATCGTCATCAAATACCGGCGCGGGGGCACGGCAGTCGAGCTCGTCGGCCTCAACGAGGCTAGCAAGACCATCGTGGATCGGCTCGCCATTCACGACAAACCCGGAGCAATGGACCAGTCCGCCGCCCACTAAATCCCCTTACCCCTGAACGCCATGACGACCATCCTGTCCTGCACCGACGGCTCCAGCTACGCCCGCAGCGTTTATGAGCTCACCGCTTGGGCCGCACTCCGACTCCACGCTTCCGTGCACGTGCTCCACGTGCTCGAACCGCAAACCGATACCGCCGCCCTCGCCGACTTAAGCGGCGCGATCGGCGTCGATGCGCAAGCGAAGCTCACCGATGAAATTGTGGCGCTCGAAGAAGCGAAGGCCCGCGTCGCGCAAGTGCGCGCCCGCGCCATTCTCACCGACGCGAAGCAACACCTCGCTACGGCCGGCGTCACCCACGTGCATGCCGAGGCGACGCACGGCGAACTGGTCGAATCGATCGAGCATTTCGACGCCACCGCCGACCTCGTCGTCATCGGCAAGCGCGGCGAACAGGCCGACCTTGCACGAGGACATCTCGGCGGAAATCTGCAGCGCGTGATTCGCGGGTGTCATCATCCCGTGCTTGTGGCATCGCAGACGTTCGTGCCGATCGAGCGCTTCCTCCTCGCTTACGACGGCAGTCCGAGCGTGCTGAAGGCAGTCGACTTCGTTTTGCAAAGCCCGCTGCTGAAAGGACTGCATTGCCACATTTTGCGCGCGGGTAAAGTGGATGACAAAGCGACCTATTATCTGGAGGAGACCGCGGGAAAACTGCGGGCGGCGGGTTTCAGCGTCACGAGCCAGTCCACGGCCGGCGCCCCGGAGGAAGTCATCGCCGCCGCGGTGCAGGAACAAAGAATCAACCTCCTCGTGATGGGCGCCTACGGCCATTCCCGCATCCGCGCATTCATCATCGGCAGCACCACCACCAGCCTGGTCCGCACCGTGCCCGTGCCGGTGCTCATGTTCCGCTGACGGCGACCCGTTCTGATGAACAAGGTTTTCGAAGAGCTGGACTTCCAGCCGACGGCCCTCGGCGACCTCGTCCTGCGCCGGCGCCGCGTGGCCATGCTCGGCGACCTGGAGCTCTATGAGGTGACGCTCGCGGAGGACTTCCTGATGACCTCGCTGTTCCATGCCGTCGAGGACGCTGTGTCCGACCTCGGCCTGCGTGAACTCAACGGGATCGCCTGCGACGTGATTGTCGGCGGCCTTGGCCTGGGCTACACGGCCGTCGCGGCCCTGGCCCACGCCAACGTGCGCACCCTCCGCGTGATCGAATTCCTCCAGCCCGTGATCGGCTGGCACCAGCGCGGCCTCGTGCCGCTCGGCGAGAAGCTGACCTCCGACCCACGCTGCCAGCTCGTGCAGGACGATTTCTTCGCCCAAGCGATGTCCGTGGACGGCTTCGACGCCGGCCGCAAGTTCCACGCCGTGCTCCTCGACATCGACCACACCCCGCGCGACCACCTGAGCGCGCTCAACGCCGCCTTCTACACGACCGCGGGGCTGGGCGCCCTGTCCGCACACCTGCACCCCGGCGGCGTTTTCTCCCTCTGGTCGGACGATCCCCCCGAGGAGGATTTCCTGCATCTCCTGCGCACCGTCTTCGTCTCCGCGCGGGCGGAGGTCGTCACCTTTCCCAATCCGTTGCTCGATCGCGAATCCGCCGGAACGGTCTATCTCGCCCGCAAGGCGGGCGCGTGAGCCCGCCGCCGTTGCGCCCGACCCTGCCTCGCCCTGCCATGAACCCGACTGACCAAGAGAAATTTCGCCCCGTCATCCAACTGCGCCTCGATGCCATCGCGGCCGACTTGAGTGCGGCACAGGAATCCACGAAACCGATCTCCCCCGACGTCGCCATCGGCCGGCTCTCCCGTCTGGATTCGATGCAGATGCAGCAGATGGCACTGGCCGGCAAACGCCGCTTGGAGGACGAGCACGCGCGCCTGCACGAAGCCATGCGCCGCATCGACACCGGCAACTACGGCCGCTGCTTTCTCTGCGGCGGCGACATCGCGACCGAACGCCTCGAATTTCAACCCGACGCCGTCTCCTGCGTCGCCTGCCTCAACCGGCGCCCGTGACAACGGGGTGACGAGAGCATATTTGCCTTAGCGAATATGCTGGCGGATGTATGGGTTGCCGTGGCGCACTTATGCGCTCGCTGCCCCCGCCCCCGCCGCCCTCGCGGCGAATCTGGATTGCCTGCAAACAGCCCGCGCGACCCAACATGACCGACCGCGTCGCACAGAAAATGTCATTCGTCGACCGTTACCTCACGGTCTGGATCTTCGCCGCCATGGCGCTCGGCGTCTTGCTGGGCAACTTCGTCATCGCCGACCCGGTCGCCTTCTTCGCGACGCCGCCCAATCGTCCGTCGGCAAAAAGTAATCGTCTAACTTAGACGCCAACTCTCCGAGCCCGGTCCGCAAAGTCCGGGCTTTTTTTGCGTCACCACGTCGGCCCCGATTCAACACACGCCGTTTGCCGCCACCCCATTGTCACATTTCTGCACTCGACACGCCGTCGTCCGCGTTTCCAATTAATCCACCATGAAACCAAGCGTGCTCATTCTCTGCACAGGCAATTCGTGCCGCAGCCACATGGCCGAAGGCATCCTCCGCGCCGCCGCCGGTGAGTTGATCGAAGTCCATAGCGCCGGCTCGAAACCCGCCGGTTACGTGCACCCGAAAGCGATCCAAGTGTTGCAGGAAATCGGCATTGATATCTCCGCGCACACGTCGAAACACATGAACGCGTTTCTCGAGCAATCGATCACCACCGTCATCACCGTGTGCGGCAACGCCGATCAAGCCTGCCCGATGTATCCGGGCCAAGTAAACCGCCACCACTGGGGCTTCGACGATCCCGCGCACGCCACCGGCACGGAGGACGAAATCCTCGCGCAGTTTCGCCGTGTGCGGGACGAAATCCGTCTCGTCTTCGGCGCCTACGCCACTGGCCTTCGCGAAGGTAAATCTCTCCCCTAACCACAACACTTCGATTTTCCCACTCACCGCCGAATTCGCTGCAGTTGCACCGCGCCAGATTTGGCACGCCGCAAACTGCTCCGCCTCTTTAACCCAACTTCCACCATGAGCGACTCCATCGCCAAAAAAATGTCATTTCTCGACCGCTACCTCACGGTCTGGATCTTCGCCGCCATGGCGCTCGGCGTCCTGCTGGGCAACTTCGTCATCACGGACCCGGTCGCCTTGTTCGCGCCGCTGACCATCGGCACGACCAATCTCCCCATCGCCATCGGCCTGATCATCATGATGTATCCGCCGCTCGCGAAGGTGAAGTATGCGGAGCTGCCGAAGGTCTTCGCCAACGTCCGCATCCTCTCGCTCTCCCTCGTGCAAAACTGGGTGATCGGACCGGTGCTGATGTTCCTGCTCGCGATCGTTTTTCTGCGCGACCACCCGGACTACATGGTCGGGCTGATCCTCGTCGGCATCGCGCGCTGCATCGCAATGGTGCTGGTCTGGAATGATCTCGCCAAAGGCAGTCCCGAATACGCCGCCGGTCTCGTCGCGTTGAACAGCATCGCGCAGATCGTTTTCTACAGTTTCTTTGCGTGGCTCTTCATTACCGTGCTGCCGCCATATTTCGGACTCGCCGGAGCGGTCGTGCCGGTGCGGATGGGGGACATCTTCTGGAGCGTGATGACCTACCTCGGCATCCCCTTCGCGGCAGGAGTGCTCAGCCGCCTGATCCTTGTGCCGCTCAAGGGCGTGGACTGGTATGAGCGCGTGTTCATTCCGCGCATCTCGCCGCTCACCCTCGGTGCGCTGCTCTTCACCATCGTCGTCATGTTCACCTTCAAGGGCGGCGCGATCGTGGAACTACCGCTCGACGTGCTGCGCATCGCGCTGCCGTTGGTGATCTATTTTGGCGTGATGTTTCTCACGAGCTTTGCGATGGCGAAGCGTCTCGGCGCCGATTACCCGCGGGCCACCTCCCTCGCGTTCACTTCGGCGGGCAACAACTTCGAACTCGCCATCGCCGTGGCCATCGCGGTGTTCGGACTGAACTCCAACGTGGCCTTTGCGACGGTCGTCGGCCCGCTCGTCGAAGTGCCGGCGTTAATCGGTCTCGTGCACGTCGCGTGCTGGCTACGCCGTCGCTGGTATCCTGAAACTCCGCGCGCGACCCCATAACAGATCCGTCGCTTTCCTGCTCCTCTGCACCGGAAAATCCCTGCTGCAGCCGCGCTGCGCGTAAGCAAAGGGCTCCGCTAATCCAACCAACTCACCGCAACTCGTGCGGCGGTGGTTCGACTTTGGTGGCCTCGACATCAATCGCATCGCTCTTGTCCACCGGCGGCGGCGCGGGCTGGCGGCGTTGAGCAGGACCGCGATTGATGTTAACTTTGAAGCTGCCCTTGCCGAACAGCGCAAACACCGCCGCCAACAGCATCAGCACAGCGACGATCACCACGCCAAAGACGGCCGCGACCGCGCCCACCACGAGCGCCAGTGCCACGGCAATCCATTTTGCGATTTGATTCACTCTCCTATTGACTCTCCGCGACCGCCCAAAGTTGCAAGCATCCACCGCGCCCTGCCACCTGCTGCCTCGACTCTCCTACGGAATAATATCATCAAGTTCTTACACCCACGCATCATGAAAAAATACCTCGTTGAGTTCATCGGCACGTTCTTCCTCGTATTCACCATCGGCATGACCGTTCTCGCCCCCGGAGCGGGCGCGATGGCGCCGCTCGCCATCGGTTCGGTCCTCGCGGTCATGATCTTCGCCGGCGGACACATCTCCGGTGGCCACTTCAACCCTGCCGTCACGCTCGGCGTTTGGTTGCGCGGCAAATGCGAGGGACGCGACGTCGTTCCCTACATGTTTGCCCAAACCGCCGCTGCCTCCGCGGCGAGCCTCGCGGTCAAAGCTCTCAAAACCGGATTCCTCGCCAATGCTGCGGCCATGACCGGAGCCATGACTCCTGAAGCCGGCCCCGCGCTCCTCGCCGAGTTCCTTTTCACTTTCGCACTCGTCTGGGTGGTGCTCAATGTCGCGACCGCCAAAGGCACGAATGGCAATTCCTTCTATGGCCTCGCGATTGGATTCACCGTCCTCGCCGGCGCCTATGCGGTTGGCCATATCTCGGGCGCGGTGTTCAACCCCGCTGTGGCCGTCGGCGTGTGCACCATGGGCATCATCGCGTGGAACAGTCTCTGGGTTTACCTCGCCGCCAATTTCGCCGGTGGCATCGTCGCCGCACTCGCCTTCAAATTCACGAACAGCGACGACTAATTCGAACCGCGCACGACGCACCCACACGCTTAACCGCGCTTCGAACTCTTCGCCCCGCGCCAGTCGCGGGGCTTTTTATTTCGTCGCCTGCTCCCACGCCGCGAGCGTCGCCAGCGCTTCCTCGCGCGACGCTCCGCACATTTCCTCGTGTGGGCGCAGACTCGCGCAAAACGCCGGCCGCTCCGGTCGCCCGAATAGCGCGCAGCGCAGATCCGGCAGCAACTGCACACACTCAATCCCCGCCGGTTTCCCGTGCGGCATGCCGGGAATCGGCGAAGTAATCGACGGCGCAATACAACACGCCCCGCAGTTTGCCCGACAGTCCATCTCGATTTTATTAACAACGGAGAACGCGGATTGAAACAGATAAAGGCCAAATCCAAGGCAATCTTGGCCACGAAAACACCCAATCTCACCAGCAAACAAAACGTGCAAGGCGCCCTATCGGCGCTCGGACGATGTCCGCCCATAGAGCGGAATAATTTCGCGCCTCTTCGTGGCCAAATCTCCCTGCATTTATCCGTGCCCATCCGTGCAATCCGTGGCAAAAGTTTCCCCATGAAATCCCACCGGCAGGAATTGTGGTTCGAGACGCCCACGCGGCGCGCCTTGCTCAACATCACTCCGCAAGTCGCCGATGCCCTCCACGCGAGCGGCATCCGCGAAGGCCTCTGCCTCGTCAACGCGATGCACATCACCGCCTCCGTCTTCATCAACGACGACGAGTCCGGCCTGCACGCCGACTACGAACGCTGGCTCGAAAAACTCGCGCCGGAAAAACCCCACCGCGCCTACGACCACAACCGCACCGGCGAAGACAACGCCGACGCGCACTTGAAACGCCAGCTCATGGGCCGCGAAGTCGTCGTCGCCATCACCGCGGGGCAACTCGACCTCGGTCCGTGGGAACAGATTTTCTACGGCGAATTCGACGGTCGCCGCCGCAAGCGCGTCCTAGTGAAAATCATCGGAGCCTGACGCGATACACGACCTCGTTCCCGACAATCTCTCACCCGCCACGCTCGAAGCGTTCCTGCGCGAAAAAATCCCACTCACCCGCGCGATGGGTCTGCGGGTCGCCGCCAGCGATGCGCAACAACTCGTGCTCGAAGCGCCGCTCGAGCCGAACATAAACCACCTCGGCACCGCCTTCGGCGGCTCGTTGCACACATTACCGACGCTCGCTTGCTACGCGACCCTGTGGATGATTTTGCGCGAAGCCGGACTCGACGGACACGTCGTCGTGCGGCACAGCAGCGCGGATTATCGCGCGCCGGTCACCGGCACATTGCGCGCACGTTGCGCGCGTCCGTCGACCGCACTCGTCGCGGATTTTCTCGCCGAGTTGCGCCGCCACCGCAAAGCCCGACTCGAATTGCAGGCGACGGTCGATGGCGAAAATGAAAAACCCGCGGTGCTCTTCGCGGGTTCGTTTGTGGCGCTGTTGTAAATGGCGCGCGCTTCACCTGCGCTCAAATGTGTTTAGAATCGGCTTCGTCCTTCTTCACGTAGCCGGTTTCCTGACGCTGGTGGTTCACCTGATTTTTTTTCAGGTATGCTTGGTAAACATCGTCGGGGGTCATCCCGAGCGTTTGCGCGAGCGAGACGAGGAAATGAAACAAGTCCACAACTTCGACCTTGGCGTTTTGCTCGTCGAATTTCTGGTATTTCGCCCACCACTTCCACGGCACGCTGTCGATCAGCTCGGCAGTTTCCTGCTGCATCGCGCGTGTGTAGTTGAGGATCCACTTGGCTTTTTCCTCGTCGGTGGCCGGCGGTAAATTAACCCCAATGCGCTTATTCAGCGCATCTTGCATGCGAAAAATCTCCTCCAATTTATCCATGGCCGCGAGCGTGGGCGGCAAGGAATCCACTGGCAAGCCCGCGCCCCGAGGATTTTTCAGTTGCGGCGCGAGGGGGTATTATCGACGGTAACAGCCTTATTGCCACCGTGCCATCGCGCTTCCGCGATGCCGAGACCGCCTTCCCGCGGGCTCCGGTCGGCTCAACCTGTGCGCCGCCGATTTTCGGCAGGCGCTCTCAACCAAGAAGATACATGTCCTCCACAGAATCGTCCGGTGCGCCTACCGAAGGCACCGCGACTTCGCCAGCAGACGCTCCGAGCGCGCCGGCAGCCTCATTCGGTAATCGCGGCTCCGGTCTAGCCCGCGGCAAACGTCCGAGCAGCCCCGCCGCTTCCGCTGCGCCGGCCTCGTCCCCCAAGACCGACTACCAACCGACCTCGATCGAGATCGTGACCGCGCCGCGCGAATACCAAAACCCGTTCGCGCCCGCTACCCCGGAACCCGCTCCTGCAGCGGAAACTCCCGCCGCTCCCGCGGCCCCAGCTCCTGCCCCCGCGCCGGTCGCGCAACCCGCTGCTCCGGCCGCGCCCGTTGCCCGCACCGCGCCTCCTGCTCGCACCGCTCCGCCGAAGCGCATCCCGCACGAAGAGTCGGACTTGTTCCCGCTCGACGGCGCTGCCGCCCCAGCCGACGCCAAGCCTGCCGCTCCCGCGGAAAAGGCCGAACTCAACATCTTGCCGCCCGAGCGCGCGAAAGTCATCCCCACGCAAACGTGGGAGAGCGACAATTTCCGCCCGGCGCGCGAACCCCGCCAGGATCGTCCGCAACGCGACGAACGTCCCAGCAGCAACGAACGCTCCGCGAGCAACGAACGCCGCGACTCCGCCCCGCGCGAAGGTCAACGCCCCGAGCGCACCGAACAACGTCGTGACGAACAGCGTCGCGATGATCGTCCGGCTCGCCCGGCTTCCGTTGCTCCGACGGTTGCCCCGAAAAAATCCGGCGGCTTCCTCGGCTGGTTGAAAGGTCTCTTCAGCTCTGTTCCGGCGGCCAAACCCGCCATTGAGCAACCGCCACACGGCGGCCAACGCGACGAGGGGCGCGGCGGTCATCGTGGTCAGCGCGGCGGCCGTGGAGGTCGTGGGCAATACCGTCAAGGTGGCGACAATCAACACTCCGGCGGCGGCGAGCACCGCCATGAAGGCAGCGGTAGCGGTGGCCATCGTCGTCGCGGCGGTCGCGGTCGCGGCGGCTATCGCGGCGGTCGCGGTGGTGATCACCAGGGCGGCGGTGGTGGCGGTGGCGGCGGCGGTCATCCGCAAAGCTAAACCTCACTCACTCGCAACAACTTCAGGCGTCCGCTTCGGCGGGCGCCTTTTTTTGTCGCATCGCGACGCGGAATAGGACGAGGTTCATCGCACTTCCTTTTCGCTACGCTCCCCGTTCGCGCTCCCCTTTTCGCCTCATGGCTGACCTCATCATTCACGGCGGCAAACCCCTCAGCGGCACCATCACGCCGTCGGGCAATAAAAACTCCGTCCTCCCGATTCTCTGCGCCACGTTGCTCACTGACGCCAAGGTGACGCTGACCAACGTCCCCAACATCACCGACGTGGAGAAGCTCGTCAGCTTTTTCACCGAACAGGGCTCGCGCATCGAGTGGAACCGCGCCGCCAACCGCATGGAGATCGACCACGCGCATTTCGACGCCACGCGGCTCGACGGCGAGCTGCCCTCCGGCATGCGCTCCTCCGTGTTGCTCTTCGCGCCGTTGCTGCAACGCATGAAAAAACTCGTCGTGCCGACCAACGCCAAGGGTTGCTCACTCGGCATCCGCGAACTCGATCCGCATCTCGAAATCCTCGAAAAACTCGGGGCCACCATCACGCGCGGCCGCAAGCTGACGATGCGCTTGGACAAAACTTTCTGCGGCGCGCGCCACTGGCCCGATTACATGTCGGTGACAGCGACGGAAAATTTCGTGATGGCCGCCGTGCTCGCCGACGGTGAGAGCGTGTTGATCAACGCCGCGAGCGAGCCGCACGTGCAGGACATGTGCAACGTGCTCGCGCAAATGGGCGCACAGATCGACGGCATCGGCACCAGCATGATCACGGTGCGCGGGGTGAAGAAACTCCGCGGCGGCACCTTCGCGATCAACACCGACCACCACGAAGTCGTCACCTTCCTCGCGCTCGGCGCCATCACCGGCGGCGAAGTGCGCGTGGAAAACGCGTTGCCGCAGCACTTCGATCTCATCAACCGCTCCTTCGCCAAACTCGGCGTGCGCATCGACTACGAAGGCACCACCGCCATCGTGCGCAAAAAGCAGCGCCTCGTCGTCGAAGAGCCGTTCACTTCAAATCTGTTGGCGAAAATCGAAGCCGCGCCGTGGCCGTATTTTCCCGTCGATTTGCTCCCGTGCATGATCGCGCTCGCCGTGCGTGCCGAGGGCACCGTGATGTTTTGGAACAAAGTTTACGAAGGCGGCTTCACCTGGATGTCGGAACTCTCGAAATTCGGCGCGCACATCGTCGTCAGCGACCCGCACCGCATCATTGTCTTCGGCAACAAGCCGCTTCGACCCACCGTCGCCGAAGCGCCTTACATTATCCGCGCCGCCGTCGCGCTCTACATGGTCGCCGCCAGCATCCCCGGCAAATCCGTCGTGAAGAACGCCGACACGATCCGTCGCGCGCATCCCAATTTCGTCGAAAACCTGCGCTCCATCGGCGCGAAAGTGGAGTGGAAATAACATGCCCAAGGAACAACCACCCAAAGGCACCGATTTTCTCGCGAGCGCCCTCGCTGCGCCGGTCTCGTCCGCCGAAGCCGCGTTGCGTCCGCTTTCTTTTGCCGACTTCGCCGGGCAGACGAAAACGGTGGAGCGGTTGAAGGTCATGGTCGGCGCCGCGAAGCGTCGCGGCGAGGCGCTCAATCACATTCTCCTCTCCGGTCCGCCCGGTCTCGGTAAAACCACGCTGGCATTCATTCTCGGTCACGAACTCGGTCGCAACGTGCGCGTCATCGCCGGTCCCGTGATTGAAAAGCCCGGCGACCTCGCGGGCTTGCTCACCAATCTCGAGGAAGGCGACCTGCTCTTCATCGACGAAATCCACCGCATTCCGAAGACCGTCGAAGAATACCTTTACAGCGCGATGGAGGATTTCCGGCTCGATATCATGATCGATCAGGGTCCGAACGCGCGCAGCGTGCGGCTCTCGATTCCGAAATTCACCCTCGTCGGCGCAACGACGCGCTCCGGCCTGCTCACCGCGCCGCTTCGCTCGCGCTTCACGCTCAACACGCGCCTCGATTACTACCAACGCGACACGCTCATCGGCATCGTGCAACGCAGTTGCTCCCTGCTGAAAGTCGAGCTCGACGCCGGCGGCGCACAGGAAATCGCCCGTCGCGCGCGTGGCACACCGCGCATTGCTAACAATCTCGTCAATTTCTGCCGCGACTTCGCACAGGAAAAAGCGAACGGCATAATTACCCAACCCGTCGCCGCCGCCGCGTTGGAGTTGCTCGAAATCGACGCCGCCGGACTCGACGAGATGGACAAGCGCATGATGCGTCTGATGGCGGAGCATCATCAAGGCGGCCCCGTCGGACTCGGCACCATCGCCATCGCCGTCGGCGAAGAAGCCGACACGATCGAAGAAGTGCACGAGCCGTTTCTCATTCAGGAAGGCTTCCTCGCCCGCACCGCCCAAGGCCGCATTCTCACGCCGAAAGGTTACCACGCCATCGGCCTGAAAGCCTCCAGCAGCGACCAAGGCTCGCTGCTTTAGTTGTCGGTCCGCCAAGGCTCGACTCGCTGCCGCATCTTGCACTCCTCGTAATTTTACCCCTACAACTCCATGCCTTCTCTGTTATCCTCCCCGTTCGCTCGAATCATCAGCACAACCGTTGGCGCGCTGCTCGCGTGTGCGCTGGTCCACGCCGCCGCGGCAAAGCGCTACACGATCGAAGAGCTGCTCGCGACCGAAGCGGTCTCCGGTGCCTCGCTCTCGCCTGACGGCTCGAAAGTGCTCATCACCAGCGACCGCACCGGCATTCTCAACGCCTACGCCTTGCCCGTTGATGGCAGCGCCGCCATTCCGCTCACCACCTCCACCAGCGAGTCCATTTTGGCCCGCTCCTATTTTCCCCACGACGAACGCTTTCTCTACGAAGCCGACCAAGGCGGCAACGAACTCAACCACGTCTTTGTCCGCGAGCTCGACGGCACCGCTCGCGACCTCACTCCCGGCGCTCGCCTCAAGGCCAGCTTCCGCGGCTGGTCCGACGATCAGCAATCATTTTTCGTCACCACCAACGAGCGCGATCCCCGTTATTTTGATTTATACGAGATCTCACTCGAAGGCTACGCCCGCACGCTGGTCTACGAAAACAAGGACGGCCGCGATGTGCAGGCCATCTCCGCCGACAAACGCTTTCTTGCTCTTGGCAAACCCAACACGCGCAAAGACAGCGATGTTTACCTACTGGACCGGCAAACCGGTGAGATTCGCGAACTCCTCAATCCCGCCAGCGACGCCGTGGTCACCGCGGCGACCTTCTCGAAGGACGGACAATCGCTCTACTACCTCACCGACCTCGATCACGAATTCCAATACCTCATCCGCCGCGATCTCGCGTCCAACACCGACGAGTTGGTGCTGAAGACCGATTGGGACATCGTGGCCGCCCGCCTGTCACGTTCCGGTCAATATCTCACGGTTTCCATCAACCGCGATTCCCGCACCGAGTTGCGCGTCACGGACATCGGCACCGGGCAACCCCTCGCGTTGCCGGTCATGCCCGGCCTGAAGATCACCACCGTTTCGTTCGCGGAAGACGAATCGGCAATCGCCTTTTACGTCGAAGGCGGTCGCTCGCCCGGCGACCTCTTTCACTGGTCACTCGGTTCGACCACACCACCGGTTCAACTCACGCGCCGCCTCAACCCCGTGGTCGATCCCGTTGATCTCGTCGAACCTGAAGTCGTTACTTTTACCTCGTTCGATGGCCTCACAGTCCCGGGCGTCCTCTACAAACCCCACGGCGCTTCGCCAGAACAGAAAGCTCCGGCGCTCGTTTGGGTGCACGGCGGACCGGGCGGTCAATCCCGCGCCGACTGGAGCGCCACCATTCAGTATTTCGTCAATCAAGGCTACGCGGTCTTCGCCATCAACAACCGCGGCAGCAGTGGCTACGGCAAAACTTTCTACGCACTCGACGATCAGCGCCACGGCTCCGATGACCTCGACGACTGCGTCACCAGCAAGCAGATGTTGATCGACACCGGTTGGGTGGACCCCGACCGCATTGCGATCATTGGCGGCAGCTACGGCGGCTACATGGTCTGCGCGGCGCTGACGTTCCGCACCGGCGCATTCAAGGCGGGCGTGAATATTTTCGGTGTCACCAATTGGGTTCGCACGCTCAAGAGCATTCCCGCCTGGTGGGAAGCCGCCCGTAATTCTCTCTACCTCGAATTGGGCAACCCCGACACGCAGGAAGAGTATTTGCGCAGTATCTCACCCCTCTTCCACGCCAAGAACATCAAGGATCCCCTCATGGTTCTCCAGGGCGCCAATGATCCCCGCGTGCTCCAAATTGAATCCGACGAGATTGTGGCCGCCGCCCGCGCCAACGGCGCCGAGGTTGACTACCTGGTTTTCCCCGACGAGGGCCACGGTTTCCGCAAAAAGGTGAATCAGATCAAAGGCTACGAGAGCGCGCTGCAGTTCTTGAATCGCCACCTCGGAATTCCGACGCCCTGACGCACCTCGCTGGACCGCATCCTCTCCACCAACGGCTACAACGCCCTCGACCTGAAAGCGCACTTTGCCAGCGACACCGCGTCGCTCAAATTCACCGATTGATCGCTCGATTTTTATCGTTGCTCGCGTTCCTGCTGCTCGCCCCCGCGTGGGCGGCCGAACCGGTTGTGGTTGTCCGCACGTCTCTCGGTGAATTCGCCATCGAACTCGACGCGACCCGCGCGCCGCGCACCGTCGCGAATTTTCTGCAATACGTGGAAGCCGGGCACTACACCGGCGGCATTTTCCATCGCACCGTGCGCCTCGAGCCGGACAACCAGCCGCACAACGACGTAAAAATCGAAGTCATCCAAGCGAGCGTGAATCCCGCCCAAGCCGGCGCCGACCTCGCGCCTGTTGCGCTCGAACGCACGCGCGACACCGGCCTGCTCCACCGCGACGGCACGATCTCGATGGCGCGCGACGGACCCGACACCGCCACCAGCGATTTCTTTCTCTGCCTCGGCGACCAGCCCGAACTCGATTACGGCGGCCAGCGCAATCCCGACGGACAAGGCTTCGCCGCGTTCGGCCGCGTCATCCGCGGCTTCGCGGTCGTGCGCGCGATCCATCAGTCGCCAGCAGACAAGCAAGTGCTAACCCCGCCAGTGCGAATTCTGAACATCACGCTTTTGTCGGAATAATAGCCACGAGAGAGCGAGAAGCCTTTCCTCGCCCAAGCGCACCACTCACAAATCGCCCAGTTGCGGGCGGAGAACGATTTCTTCCACCACTGTTTTCCGGCTGAGCTGATAGACATTCAGCACCGCCCGCGCGATGTCCGTGGCGGGCATCATGCGTTCGGCAGTGAAGCCGGAATTCGCCCACGACGGCGTCCAGGTCGCGCCGGGGCAAACCGAGCACACGCGCACGCCCTTGTCCTTGAGCTCTGCGCGCATCACTTTCGTCAAACCGGTAACCCCAAATTTTGCCGCGCAATAGGCCGCGCCATTGGGATACGCCTGCAGTCCCGCGATCGAGGACAGATTGAACACATCGCCAATCCCGCGTTGCACCATCCCGGGCACGAAGGCCTGTGAGACGAGAAACGTGCTGCGCAAACTGGCGGCAACGACGCGGTCAAACTGCGCGACGCTTGTCTCCAGCAACGGCGCGCCTTCGAACACACCCGCGTTGTTGATCAACACATCGACGCGTCCGAAGCGCTCGTGCACCGCGGCGGCCATCGCATTCACCGCCGCTTCATCGGTCACATCGCAAACGAACACTGCCGCCTTCGCGCCGAGTTTTTCCACGCTGCGTGCGACCGCCTGCAATTTCTTTTCCGTGCGAGCCACGAGCGCCAAACGCACGCCCGGAATTTCTTTCGCAAACATCCGCGCGATCGCCGCGCCGATTCCTTGCGATCCACCCGTGATGAGGACGACGGGTTTCATGCGGGTAAGCTCCAAGTTCCAAATTCCAAACTCCAGAAACGCAGCAATCCACGGCTGATAGCGGCTGGGAAATTCACTGGGGCTTGTGAGTTTGGAGGTTGGTGCTTCGATCGCTCAGCAAAGCAGCGAACCGAAATCCATGAAGTTGGCCGCGAAACCACCGGGCACGCCTTTGCAAATCACGCTGACGGCGTCGTGCGAATGGAGTGATTCCAAGTGCGAGCACGCGATGCGGAAATCGGCGATGCGTTTGTCGCCGTCGAATTCCTTGTAGAGCAGACGCGCGGCGTCCTCGACAAATTTCAAGTAGGCGCCGTTGAGTTCGGCGAAAGCCTGTTCGTCTTCGCGCTTCACCATCACCTGCGTCTCGGTTTGGAGCGCGTTGAGGCAGTGTTGGTGGATGTCTTCGATCCAGATTTTTTTGCCCTCGGCCTCTTCGATCGTGACGCGTGCCTTGCTGCGTTGCGAGTGCGGCACGGTGTAGGCGCCGCGCACATCGCGCGCGTGCTCCGACAACTCCGCCGAGCACGGACAGGCGGACGAATAGACGAAATCGAAATGGATAAAGCGGCGGTAGCGGCCATCGCGCGTCATCACGCCTTCGAAGGCGACGTGGTAGAACTGGTAGCCTTCGAGACCGCTGCGCAGACTTTGGCGGAGCATCGGGTAGGAGAACGAAATCCGCAGGCGCGCGTCCTTGCTGTCCACGTTGCGCAGGTAGTTTTTGAGAATCTTGCCCATCCACTCGCCGGTGGTGACTTCGTCCTTGTGGTCGTAGAAGGTCCGCATGATGCGGCTCATGTTGATGCCCTTCAACTCGGCTTCGAGCGACACCGTGCCGGTGACGCTGGTTTCGAGTGTGTGCTGTTTGCCGCCCTTGGTGCGGTATTTGAGCGGCAACTTGAAGTTGTGGATGCCGACCTGCTGGATCGGCACGTTCACGCCCTGCAAGGTGCTATGCGCCGCCTCCATCATGTCCGGCAACGACGCGCGGTAGGCGGGCGTAACCCGGAATTTTTGGTCGTAACTGCGCGACTGGCGCGGGGCGGCGCCGTCGTCAGAACGGTGGAGATACATCGGCTTCTTTTTGCTCATGTCGTTTTTTGCGGGGACGATAACCGGAAGGTTGCGCGCAAGGCGCGTTCAGGTCGCGGTGGGACCAAAATATTCCGCGTAATTGCGGGGAGTTTCGTAAAGGCGCACGCGGTAGAGTTCGCCATGCGTGAGGCGCGGCGCGATCTCGTTCCAGAAGGCGATGACGAGGTTCTCGCTGGAAGGAATGATGCCGCGCAGGAAATCGACTTCGTCGTTGAGGTTGCGGTGGTCGCACTTGTCGACGATCGCTTCGTGCAGCAGGCGTTTCAGCGCGCCCAAATCCATGATGTAGCCCGTGTCGGCGTCGGGTTGGCCGCGAATGGAGACTTCGAGGACGTAATTATGGCCGTGCCAATGCGGGTTGGTGCACAGGCCGTATTGCCGCTTATTCCACGCCTGACTCTTGCTCGGGTTGTGCAGGCGGTGGGCGGAGTTGAAATGCACTTGCCGCGTGATCGTAACGACGCCGCGCAACACGCGAGGAGCGCGGGCGGTTGGCTTGGCGGTGGATTTCTTGGGCATGGAAGAGAGATAGGAAGCGAGTTTCGTTCGCGGGTCAACTTTCGCGGCATGTCGGCGCGGGCGGCGACAAAAAAGGCCCGCGGTGCGGCGGGCCGGTAAGGCAGGCGGGGGTCAGTTACTCAGGCGGTGCGGCGGCGATAAACCGCCCCGGCCAAGCTGTCGGCTCCGCAGATCAACCCGCAGGTCGAGGGCTCGGGGATCACGCTGTAACCTAGATCAGCCAAGATACCGAGTTCGCGCGGGCTCAAGGTGCGCACGCCCGGACCGGCCACGGTAGCAGCGTTCATCAGTAATTGATTCATGCCGGTGAAGGTCAGGTCGTCGGTGTGCCTGCCGCTGCGGTTGGTCAGGAAACGGTCGGAATAATACCAGACGTCAGGCGCGACCGAGGAATTGTTGTGCAGCCCTTGGCCGAGCGAGTTGGTGGCGGACTGCAGGGCATCGCGGCGCACCGCGCCGAACG
Organism: Candidatus Didemnitutus sp.; assembly: GCA_030681265.1. Classification (GTDB taxonomy): domain Bacteria; phylum Verrucomicrobiota; class Verrucomicrobiia; order Opitutales; family Opitutaceae; genus Didemnitutus. The sequence continues at coordinate 29,565 of JAUXXD010000061.1, forward strand.
TCGGGTCAGCGTAGCCCGTGCCGGTGCTGTTGACCACGTCGGTATAAGTGAACGAGAAAACCAACTGCGCGCTGGCGGTCGTCGCCCACAACATGGCGGCCACACACATGACGACGAAGCAGGGGGAAGCGCATCGTTTGGGGGTAATCATATTCGCGCCGAGTATGACCCGACAAAGCGCCCGCGCGCGCTTGGGTCAAACCTTCGTTCCCTCTTATATTCTCGATGAATCCTTGCCTCATCCGCCCGCCCGGCTTCCGCTCGTTGCGTGTCCTTGCGTTTTCAGATTCTCGGCAGCGGCAGCGCGGGCAACGCCGCGTTGCTCCAGTCCGAAAACACGCGCGTGTTGGTCGATGCGGGATTTTCCGCGCGCAAACTCAACGAATTCCTCCTTGCCGCCGGTGAATCGCTGGCGCGGATCGATGCGATCTTTCTCACGCACGAACACGGCGACCACGCCGCCGGCCTCAGCGGTCTCGCGCGCTACCCGCAGATCAAAGTCTTCGCCAACCGCGCCACCGCGCAGGCCACCCAACGCACGCTCAAGCATCGCATCGACTGGCAAGTTTTCGAAACCGGCACGACGTTTCGCTTCCGCGATTTCGAGGTGGCCAATTTCTCCGTGCCGCACGATGCGCAGGATCCGGTCGGTTTCACCTTTGCGCACGGCGAGGGCGACTTGCTCTCGTCCCGCCGCACGCTCACGTGGCTCACCGACCTCGGCCACGCCCCGCAACACGTGCTCGAACGCGCGCGCGACTCCGACGTGTTGGTGCTCGAAGCGAATTATTGCCCGGATTTGCTGGAAGCCGACACGCGCCGCCCGTGGTCGGTCAAGCAACGCATCAACAGTCGCCACGGCCATCTTTCCAACCACGCCGCCCGCGACCTCCTCCAAGCGCTCGCCAGCCCGCGTTGGCGCCACGTCTATTTCGCCCACCTCAGCCGCGACTGCAACACCCCCGCCGCCGTCGAAGCCGCGTGTGCGCCCGCGTTGGCCGCACTCGGTTGCGCCTACTCCATCGTCGCCCCCGGCACCGGCACGGCGGCCTTTCGCTTCTGACTCGGCATAGCGACGTCGTCAGACCAAAGCATGGCCGAGAGAGGCCGCGGCGCACTCCCACCCATCGACTTGCTCGCCGCCATCCCCGCGGCACCTCTTGAAGACACGCAGCGGAGTGGACATTGGCGGCAAAGCTGGTGAACCTACCTCCCTTTTCTTTTTGCCTATGACCGCCCTGCCCTTCCGCCGCACCAAGATCATCGCCACCCTCGGCCCTGCTACCGAGAGCGAAGAGATGCTCGGCAAACTCATGAAAGCTGGCGTCGATATCGTGCGCCTCAACATGGCTCACGCCAAACACGACTGGACGCGCGCCATCATCCGTCGCATCCGCGCCGTCTCCAAGGCCACCGGCCACGAGGTCGCGATCATGATGGACATCAAAGGCCCGGAAATCCGCACCGGTGATCTCGAAGTGCCGATCCAACTCCAGCCGGGCGAAATCTTCGACTTCACCGTCAAGCCCGAGGTCGATCGCGACCGTGCCGAGGAAATCCGTTCGGTTGACGTCAATTACCGCAATCTCGTTAACGACATCCGCATCGGTGACACCGTGTTGGTGGACAGCGGCCTGATTCAACTCGAAGTGCTGGAGAAAAACGACGCCCACATCCGTTGTCGCGTGCTCACGCCCGGGCAACTCACCTCGCGTCGCCACATCAATTTGCCCGGCGTGCATGTGAATCTCCCCTCGTTCACCGAAAAGGACCGCGGCGACACGCTCGTCGGCATCGAGGAAGGCATCGATTTCGTCGCGCTCTCGTTTGTGCGTGAAGCCGCCGACGTCGCTCTGTTGCGCGAATTTCTGAAGGAGAACCATTCCCGCGCGCGCATCGTCGCCAAGATCGAGGACCAGTCCGCCATCGACAACCTCGACGAAATCATCCGCGCCACCGACGTGCTGATGGTCGCGCGCGGTGATTTGGGCATTGAGATCCCGTTGGAAGAACTCCCCGTCGTGCAACGCCGCGCCGTCCGCACCTGCCTCTCCATCGGCCGCCCCGTCATCATCGCCACGCACATGCTGGAATCGATGATCAGCCAACCGATGCCTACGCGCGCCGAAATCACCGACGTCGCCAACGCGGTTTTCGAAAGCGCCGACTGCGTGATGCTCTCCGGCGAAACGACCGTCGGGCGCTACCCGCTCGAATGCGTGCGCGTGCTCGACACCATCGCGCGCCGCATCGAAGACGAAATCGCCAATGAATACGGCGAACCGGCTGTTTTCCTCGCCGAGCGCATGAAGATTCTCCGCTCCGCCGTGTTGATGGCGAACGAACTGCCCAACTCCGCCATCCTCTGTTTCACCCGCCGCGGCATCACCGCCGCCGGACTCGCCGCGCATCGTCCCGTCCGCGCCCCCATTCTCGGCATCACCGACTCCATCGATACGCTGCGCCACCTCAAGATGGTGCGTTCCGTCGAACCCTACCTGCTCTCTGCGTTCGGCGATCCGGAAAAAACATTGGTCCGCGCCATCGCCCTTTTGCGCGAACACCAACGTATCAAATCCGGCGATAAACTCGTCATCATCTCCGACGTCACCACCGCCGCCAACGAGCGCATCGACAGCATCCAATTGCGCACCGTAGAGTAATTTTTTTTCGCGCGCCTGGTGGCTGATGAAAGTTTGCGGGAGTATTTCCCGCGTGCTTGACAATCCACAACAGCGAAGAAGTCTGCCGGGGTGTTTCCTACGAAACAATTCATCGCGCTGCTGCTTCTGGCTCTTTGGCTGCCATCCACGCTGCATTGCGACTTAGAGCGAGCAGCGATTGATTTTCTCGCGCACGATCACGAAAACACTTCGTCCGCGTGCCACGGCAACGGCAAAGACTGCCACGCGATTGAAGACGTCGATTACGCCGCCAGTTCGCCATCGCCGAAAATTTCACTGCCCGCAGATTCTTTTTCCGAAGTCCACTCGTCGCTCGTCCGGGCAATCGCGCAAGCGACCGAGCCTAATTTGGCTGTCCCCCGCCATGTTCCACCCCGTGCAACAGTGGTGACTTGGCAATTTGTGCGTCGCGCCGCGCCACTCGCGCGGGCACCTGAGTTGAACGCCTGATCACGTCGCCGCGCCGGAAGCTTCCGGCGGCCGTGATCTCCTGCACCCGCTCCGCGCGGGCCCGTCGGCCACTGGCGTGGCCAGTTCGTCTCCCGTTTCGACTTTGCCGTGTTCCACTATGAAAATTTTTCTCCTTTCTCTTCTTCTCTGCGGTGGCGTGGCCGCTGCTCCGCTCACGTTACCCGACGCGCTGGCCCGCGTGGATGCCGGTCACCCGTGGCTGCGCAGTCGCACCACGCTGATTTCCGCCGCTGCCGCTCGCGACGACCTCGCCAGCGTCGCACCGCCACTGGAAGTTTCCCTCCAGCTCGAAAACGCGCTCGGCACCGGTGAACTTCGCGGCGCCCGCAGTCTCGAAACCACGTTGCAATTCAGTCGCGCCCTCGATCAGGCGGATCGCCGCTCTGCCCGCCGCGCCGTGGCTCATGCGCAGAGCGAAGCAGAGCGCGCCGCATGGGAGGAGCGCCGGCGCGTCTTGCTCGCCGAAACCGCGCGGCGCTTCGTTCTCGTCGTCGCTGCGCAAGCGACGATTGAAACTGTCACGCAGCAACTCGCTCTCAGCCAACAAACCGTCGCCACCGTGCAAACACGCCTCGCGAAGGCCGCCGCGACCGTCGGCGAACTCGCCCGCGCCAAACTCGCGCACACCGAACTGGTGATCACGGTCGAACACGCGGAGCACGATCTGGCAGCGGCACGGCAGAATCTCGCCACGTTGTGGAACGCCCCGAATGCGGACTTCACGACCGCGACCGCCGATCTCGCGGAACTCCCTGCGGTTGCCTCGTTCGACCAGCTGGCCGAGCGCCTCTCCTCTGCTCCCCAGCAAACGCACTTCGCCGCTCTCTTGCGTTGGCGCCGCGCCGAGGAGTCGCTTGCGCTCACGCAAGGTGCGCGCGGGGAACGCCGCTGGTCCGCCGGATTACGCCGCGCGGAAACCACTGACGATTTCGGCATCGTGCTCGGTGTTGATTACGCGTGGCCGACCAAGCAGGCGCCGCGCGCCCAAGCTGCCCTCGCTCGTGCCGATCACGATCGCGTTGCCACCGACCGCGAGTCGGCGCAGCTCGCCGCCCGCGCGACGCTCTTCTCCCTTTATCAAGAACTCGGTCACGCCCACGTCGAATACACAGCCACTCACGACGAATTGCTCCCCGCCGTGCGGGAGTGGATTGCCAGTATCGAAACTGGACTCGCCGCCGGGCGCTACGAGTTGCGCGAACTGCTCGAAGCCCGCGCTGCCCTCTTCGCCGCCCAACGCCGCCAAACCCAGGCCGCCGCCGACTACCACCTTACCCTGGTCGCCATCGAACAACTGCTCGGCACATCCGCCACCCACTAACTCCCTTTCTCCATGAATCGTAAACTCATTCTCACCCTCGCCGCCTTGTTCGTTCTCGCCGGCGGCACCGCCTACTACCTTGTCGAACGCAGCCACCTTCACGCCCACGCTGAAGGACACGAAGCTCACGGTCACACCGCGACCACCGCCGAATCGGCGCGCGGCCCGCACGGTGGACGCCTGCTGGTGGACGGCGACGTTTCGCTCGAACTTGCCATTTTCGAAAAAGGTGTGCCGCCCGAGTTCCGCGCATGGCTCACGGTCGCGGGCCAACCGGTTGCTCCCGCCGACGTGAAACTCAGCGTCACGCTGCAGCGGCCCAACGGCGTCACCGATCACTTCACGTTCGCGCCCGAAGGCGATTACGCGCGCGGCCTCGACGAAGTCTATGAGCCGCACTCGTTCGACTACGCCATCGTCGCCGAACACGGCGGCCGCACCATGCGTTGGTCCTTCGCCGCGCCGGAAATGCAAACCACCTTGCCACCGTCCGTGGCGCAACGCGCCGGGGTCGTCAGCGAAGAAGCCGGACCTGCGACACTGGCGGAGACGTTGACCGTGTATGGCCACATCCGGCTCAACGCCAATCGCGTCGCACGCGCCGCCCCGCGTTTCGGTGGCATCGTGCGCGCAGCGCACAAGGCTCTCGGCGACCCGGTCACCGCCGGTGAAGTCGTGGCACTCGTTGAGACCAACCAATCGCTCGTCACCATCGAAGTCATCGCACCGCTCGACGGCGTGGTGATCGATCGCGATGTCAACCCGGGCGAAACCGTCGCCGACGGCGCGGCACTCTACACCATCGCGGACTTCCGCGAAGTCTGGCTCGATCTTAATATCCCGAAACGCGAGCACGCGCGGGTGAAAGTTGGACAGACAGTGACCATTCACGCCGACGACGGCGGTGCCACCGCACACGGGATTGTGGCATGGCTTTCGCCTTTCAGCTCCGCCGACGCGCAAACCGCGACGGCCCGCGTCTATCTGCCCAACCCCGATCAGCGCTGGCGGCCCGGTCTCTTCGTCAAAGCCGACCTCCTGCTCGCGGAGCATCCGGTCGCTGTCGCGGTGAAGGAATCTGCGCTGCAAACGCTCTACGATTTCACGGTCGTTTTCTCACAGCACGGCGATCTCTACCAAGCGCGTCCGCTCGAACTCGGACGGCGGAGCCGCGGCTTTGTCGAAGTGCGCAAAGGCCTCAACGCCGGCGAGCGCTACGTGACGGAGAACAGTTTCCTCATCAAAGCGGACATCGGCAAATCCAGCGCGTCACACGACCACTAAGGGACCACCGCCATGCTCGCACAACTCATTCATTTTTCGATCCGCCACCGCTGGCTCGTGCTCGTCGTCACCCTCGGCGTGGCCGCGCTCGGCGTGTATCAGTTTCAACACCTGCCGATCGACGCGGTGCCCGACATCACCAACGTGCAGGTGCAAATCAACACCGGGGCGCCGGGCTTCTCGCCGCTCGAGGCCGAACAGCGCGTCACGTTTCCGGTGGAGACGGCGATGGCCGGACTTCCGCAACTCAACTACACGCGCTCGTTGTCGCGCTACGGCCTTTCGCAAGTCACGGTGGTCTTCAAGGACGGCACCGACATCTACTTCGCTCGCCAGTTGGTCAACGAGCGCATTCAGGAAGTGAAATCGCAATTGCCCGCCGGACTCGAACCGGCGATGGGACCGATCTCCACCGGCCTCGGGGAAATTTTCATGTTCACCGTCGAGTCTACCGCTGGCGCGCGCAAACCCGACGGCTCTGCTTACAACGCCACCGATCTGCGCGAAATCCAAGACTGGGTTGTCCGCCCGCAATTGCGCAATTTGCCCGGCGTCACCGAGGTCAACACCATCGGCGGATTCGTAAAACAATTTCACGTCACGCCGCACCCCGAGCGTCTCCTCAGCTATGGTCTGACGTTGCGCGAGGTGATGGACGCGCTCGCGCGCAACAATGCCAATGTCGGGGCCGGCTACATCGAACGCTTCGGTGAACAATACCTGATCCGCGTGCCCGGCCAAGTGAACGGCATCACCGAGATTGAAAATATCGTCGTGGCGCGTCGCGCCGGACAACCGGTGCGCGTGCGCGACGTCGCCGAAGTCCTGCTCGGCAAAGAACTGCGCACCGGCGCGGCCACCGTCGACGGCAACGAAGTCGTGCTGGGCACCGTGTTCATGCTCATCGGCGAGAACTCCCGCGAGGTTGCCATGCGGGTGGCCACCAAACTCGATCAGGTCAACCGCACCTTGCCGGACGGCGTGGTAGCCAAAACCGTTTACGACCGGACCACACTTGTCGACCGCACCATCGCGACCGTGCGCACCAATCTCGCGGAAGGAGCCCTTCTCGTGATCGCGGTGCTGTTTCTTCTCCTCGGTAACATCCGCGCCGCACTGATCACGGCCGCCGTGATTCCGCTGGCGATGCTCTTCACCGTCACCGGCATGGTGTCACAGAAAGTTTCCGGCAACCTGATGAGTCTCGGCGCGCTCGATTTCGGGCTCATCGTGGACGGCGCGGTCATCATTATCGAAAACTGCCTGCGGCGCTTCGGTCACGAACAGGCGCGACTCCAGCGACTCCTCACCCAACCGGAGCGTTTCGCGCTCGCGGCCAACGCCACCGCCGAAGTCATCAAGCCGTCGCTCTTCGGGGTGTTTATCATCACGGTCGTCTATGTGCCGATATTTGCGTTGACGGGCGTGGAAGGGAAAATGTTTCACCCGATGGCATTCACCGTCGTCACCGCTCTCCTCGGCGCGATGGTGCTGTCGATCACGTTCGTGCCAGCGGCGGTCGCATTGTTTGTCACCGGAAAAGTCACCGAAAAGGACAATCTCGCGATTCGCGGCGCCAAGGCGCTTTACCGGCCGACGTTGCGCTTTGTCATGGCGGTGCGGCCCGCCGCCGCTGTCGGCGCGATACTCCTCGTCGGGCTCGCCGGATTCGCCGCGTCGAAGATGGGCACGGAATTTATTCCGCATCTCGACGAAGGCGACATCGCCCTGCACGCGCTGCGCATTCCCGGCACCAGCCTGACGCAATCGGTGCAAATGCAACGTGGCGTCGAATCCGCGATGAAATCCTTCGGCGAAGTGGACAAGGTTTTCGCCAAGATTGGCACCGCCGAAGTCGCCACCGATCCGATGCCGCCGAGCGTCGCCGACACATTTGTGATGCTAAAACCGCGCGCGCAGTGGCCCGACCCGAAACGCAGCAAGGCCGACCTCGTCGCTGCAATGGAAGCCGCTGCGGCCGCGGTTCCCGGCAACAATTACGAATTCACGCAGCCGATCCAGATGCGTTTCAACGAACTCATTTCCGGTGTGCGTTCCGACGTCGCCGTCAAAGTTTATGGCGACGATCTCGCCGTGCTGAAGGAAGTCGGCGAACAAATCGAAGCGGTGCTGCAATCCGTCGCGGGCGCAGCCGACGTGAAGATCGAGCAGACCACCGGCTTGCCCATGCTCACAGTGCAACTTGATCGCGAAGCCATCGCGCGCTACGGGCTCGCCGTCGCCGAGGTGCAGGAATTGATCGCCACCGCACTCGGCGGCACAGCAGTCGGTCATGTGTTCGAGGGTGACCGTCGCTTCGAACTCATCGTGCGTCTGCCCGAGAACTTACGCACCGACTTGGTCGCGCTGGGCAACTTGCCCGTGCCGCTACCCACGCTCGACCACGCCGAAACCCGCGCGGCGCGCCACGCGTCTCTCGGACTCGAACACGGCATTTCCGCCCGCGCCGCGCTGGCCTTTGTGCCCCTGCGCGAAGTTGCCGCGTTTGCAATCGCTCCGGGCCCCAACCAGATCAGCCGCGAGAACGGTAAACGCCGCGTCGTTGTCACCGCCAATGTGCGCGGGCGCGACCTCGGCAGCTTCGTCGCCGACGCGCAGCAACGGATCGCTACCGAGGTGCCGGTGCCTCCGGGCTACTGGCTCGATTACGGCGGCACCTTTGAGCAACTCCTCTCGGCCAGCCAGCGGCTGCGTCTCGTCGTGCCGGCGACGCTGCTGCTGATTTTCGGACTGCTGTTTATGAGTTTCGGCAATGCCAAGGATGCCCTGCTAGTATTCACCGGCGTGCCGCTCGCGCTGACCGGAGGCATCGCTGCGCTTTGGTTGCGCGACATCCCGTTGTCGATCTCAGCGGGGGTTGGCTTCATCGCCCTATCCGGCGTCGCCGTGCTCAACGGCCTCGTGATGATTTCCTTCATCCGCTCTTTGCGCGAAGCGGGCACTCCGCTCGACGTGGCGGTGGAAGAAGGCTGCCTCACCCGCCTGCGACCGGTGTTGATGACTGCGCTCGTAGCGAGTCTGGGCTTCGTGCCGATGGCGCTCGCCACTGGTGCCGGGGCCGAAGTGCAACGTCCACTCGCGACCGTCGTCATCGGGGGGATTGTCAGTTCGACACTGCTCACCCTCGTCGTCTTGCCCGCCCTCTATCGGATGTTTCACCGCCCCGACGAAAGCGTGGAGGTGCAGTCATGAAGCATCGACTCTTTCTCTCTGTTGCGGTGGCCACTACGCTGGGCTTGGTCGGTTGCGCGACCCCCTTTCGCGCTCCACCCGAGGTAGCTCAAATCAAACTCGAACGCGTTGATTCACCTCGCGTGGTGGTCACGCAAATTTGGCTGGAGCGAGAAGCGGGACTGCTCTTCGTCAAGGGCAACCTCGTCAAGCGACTCGAAGCTGACGATACGACGCCGACCTATCTCGCGGTGACCCGCTACGACTCCGCGGGTGCGGTGCTCCGCCGCACGGTGGAGCATTTCGAGCCCCGTCAGTTGGTCCGGCGCGCCAAACGCCCCGGTATTGGCACCTACCGGGTGCCGCTGGATCCCCTCCCCGTCGGCACCGCCCGTATCGAAGTTCGCGCGCACGAGGCAGAGTCAAACGACGTGCCACTTTAAATTTCATTCACCACCATGCTTCACTTCATGAAATTCCTTCTGACCTTGGCTGGCTTTCTTCTGACGACTTTGCCTGCCTCCGCCCATGCCATGACGACTGCGGATCAGGCGACCGCCCTGGCCGGTGGCAACCCCGAATACCTGATACTCGGCGCCACGCACATGCTGACGGGTTACGATCACCTGCTGTTTCTCTTTGGCGTGATGTTTTTCCTGACCAGCTTCAAAGACATCCTGAAGTTCGTCACGGCGTTCACTCTCGGCCATAGCCTCACGCTGATCTGCGCAACTCTGCTGCAACTTAAAGCCAATTATTACCTCATCGATGCCGTCATCGCGCTGACGGTCTGCTACAAGGCCTTCGACAATTTGGACGGATTCAAGCGCTACTTTGGCATGGCGTCACCGAATCTGGTCGGGGCCGTGTTTTTCTTCGGACTGATCCACGGTTTCGGTCTCTCCACGCGCCTACAGCAACTCCCGCTCGGTCAGGACGGCCTCGTGCTGCGCATCCTGTCCTTCAACGTCGGTGTGGAAATCGGCCAGGTCCTGGCGTTGGGCCTCATGTGGGTTTTGCTTGCGCAGTGGCGCAAGACCCCGTCGTTCGCCCGACTCGGCCGCGTCTGCAACGTGGCCCTTTTATGCGCCGGACTGCTGTTGCTGCTCATGCAACTGCACACTTACCAGCACTGGCGTTACGCGGAAGATTTTCCGCTTAACAAAGACGAGCACTTCCATGTCCACGAAGGCATGGCCGGATCAGGACACAAACACTGACCGCCCAACTCCGCTTCATTTTTCCTCTGCCACCTCCCTCCCACCATGAAATCATCCCTGAATAATTCCCTGCTGCTCGCCGCTTCGCTGGTCGCACTGTCCCTGATGCGCTTGGCCGCCCATCCCGAGCACGAAATCAGCCCGCCGCCAATCGCAGAACACGTCACCAGGGAGCCAGACGCTATTGTGGATATCCTCCAGGAAATCTCCCGGCAACAAAGTCTGCTGGAGCAGAGCGTCGAAGAACGAAAATTGGGAAGCGCCCATGATCACGCCTTCGCTATCCGCGATCTCGCCAAAGCACTCGCCGCCAAAGTGCCGGACGCAAACAGGGAAACCGTCGCATCGGCGGTCACCAAAATCAGTGAGATCGCTACCGCCATTGATAAATCGGCGGCGGCGTCCGCCCAGAAAACCACTGCGGCGAATGTCAAAAATATGGCTGAAGCGATCAAGGCCCTTCTCCTGGCCTTGCCCCACGGGCACTGATTCGCTCCGCTCGAGTGTATAGTAGACCGGCCTCTTCGCCACCGGCAGTTATTCCCCGCAGGCACCGCAAAGGATACTGCCCGTGGCGACGGGAGATGAAATATCCCTCTTCCCCACGCGCTTTCTCGCACGGGTTACCGCGTCATGAAAGAAATCTGAAACCTTTCGGCTTCCGTCAGGTTTTAGAAATATAACTTTGGTCGCACTGGCCCCTTTCCGCCAACGCCCCTCGCCCCTCGCCCCATATGCTTCGGCCTTTTTTGCTCTATTCCGCACTCGTCGCCCTGCTCATTGTCACCGCACCTTTGCCGGCCGCCCCCGCGCTCACCATCTCCGCCACGACGACGCCGCCGCGCGTCGACGGCGTGATTTCGCCCGGCGAATGGGATGGGGCCGCGACCAGCTCGGCCTTCCGCCAAGTGCTGCCGCTGGAGAATGCCGAGCCCACCGAACGCACCGAATTCTGGGTCACGCACGACGAAAATTTCATCTACATCGCCGTGCGCAATCACGACAGCGCCGGTCTCGTCGGTCTCCGCGCCTACTCGATGCAGCGCGACCAGGACAATGGCTCCGATGATCTGGTGCGCATCGTCTTTGACACGTTCAACCGCCAGAATGACGGTTACTATTTCGCACTCACCGCGGCGGGCGGCAAACACGACGGACTAGTGCAGAACCAGACGGAAGCCAACGCGCACTGGGACGCACTCTGGCACGGCAAGGTGTCGCGCGACACAGGCGGCTGGTCCGCCGAGTTCGCGATTCCCGCCAAGAGTATCGCGTTCAACCCGCACCACGACACGTGGGGCTTCAACATCGCGCGCGCCGTGCGCCGTAAACAGGAAGTGCTCCGCTGGTCGGGCATTCTGCGCAACAAATCCACCCTCTCCCTGCCCGATCTCGGTTTGCTCCATGGCGTGACCGCACTGCGTCAAGGCCGCGGACTCGACCTCAAGCCCTACGCGTCCTTCACCCACCGCACTAATCCGCAGGGCACCGCCAAACAAAACGATTTCCGTCCCGGCCTTGATGTGACTTGGCAGATCACGCCCGCGCTCGCCGCGACGTTCACCGTCAACACCGACTTCGCCGACGCCGAAGTGGACGACCGCCGCATTAACCTCGGTCGCTTCAGTCTGTTTTTCCCCGAGAAACGCAGCTTCTTCACGCAGGACGCGTCGCTCTTCACCTTCGCGGGCCTCCGTCGCGACCCGCTGCCGTTTTTCTCGCGGCGCATCGGGCTCGCCAGCGACGGCAGCAAAGTCGATCTGCTCGGCGGCTTCAAACTCACCGGCCGCGCCGGACCGTGGACGATCGGTTTGCTCGACGTGCAAATCGACGAGCACGCCGGGCTGGATTCGCAAAACCTGTTTGTCAGTCGCGTCACGCGCGGAGTGGGCGATGAATCGACGGTCGGCCTGATCTTCACCCACGGCGACCCGCGCCACAACGGCGACAACACGCTCGTCGGCATGGACTACAATTTCGTGAACTCGCAGTTGTTCGGCCACAGTAAACAACTGATCGTGCGCGCCGCGTTGCAAGCGACCGACTCCGACTTCGTCGCCGACCAAGGCACCGCCGCGACCTTGAGTGTTTCTTACCCCAACGAGCCGTATGAATTTTTCGGCACTTACCAGCGCATCAGCGAAAATTTCGATCCCGCACTCGGCTTCGCGCCGCGCACCGGCATGCAGACCGCGCATGTGTGGAATCGCTACCGTTGGTATCCCACGAGCGCGACCATCCAGCGCTTCGACGTGTTTCTCGAAGGCGATTGGGTCAACGACCTGCGCAACCAACCGCTCGACCGCGGCTATTGGGCGGGTTTTCAGTTCGGCACGAAGGCCGGCGATGAATTCACCTTCTTCCTTGAGCACGGCAGTGAGGTGCTGGATCAGGCCTTTGCCATCCGCCCCGGCATCATCATCCCGGCAGGCGATCATCAATGGAACGGGACCGTGGCGCGCTTCAGCACCACGCGCACCCGCCGCACCAACGTCGGGGTTGAACTGCGGCACGGCGGCTTCTTCACCGGCGACCGCACCAGCATCGAACTCGAGCTCGGCTGGCGTCCGTCATCGCACTGGGAAGTGCGCGCGGAAGGGGAACTGCGCCGCATCCAACTTCCGCAAGGCAACTTCAGCGTGCGCCTTGCCTCGGCCCGCGCCGTTTACACCGCCCACCCCGATCTGCAATTCAGTCTGCTCGCGCAATACGACAATTTCTCCCACCAACTCGGTCTCAACTTCCGCACGAAATGGACCGTGCAGCCGGGCAACGAAATCTTCTTCATCGTTAACCAAGGCTACGACGCATCCCACCATTCGCTCCGTCCCACCAGCAGCGAAATTTCCACGAAAGCCGCGTGGACGTTTCGCTTTTGAGTCATCGGGTTGGGCGCGCGGTCCGCAGTGGGCCCGCCGCGCGCCCAGACTGATGACGCTTAGAAACCGCGCCGCACCCCCACGCTGACTGCGCGCCCGGCCAGCGGCGCAATTTCGCGCAAGAATGAGGTGTGGGGGCGCGCCTCCGCGTTGGTCAGATTGGTGCCACGCACCAAGATTTCCCATGCGCCGGCACCACGCTCCAGTCGCCACATCACATGGGCATTGAGCAGATCGTAACCGGCGGAAGACGCTTCGTTCGCCGCCACACGGTGTTGCGCGCGCGTGGCCTGCCACTCCGCGCCCGCGCCCCACGCGCCGCGTTGCCACGCCACGCCCAGCGTGTGCCGCAGCGCCGGAATTCGCGGCAGCGGCTGACCGGCGGAATCTTCGGCCCGCGTAAAATCAGTCGCGAGCCGCAGATCGAGTTTGTGCTGCGCCGTATCGTGCAAATGCATGATCAACTCCGCTTCCGCCCCGCGGAAAGTCGCGTTGGTCGCGACGAATTGATAGACGTCCAACGTCTCTTCGCCGGGCAAAACCGCGGCGGGCGCAATCACCACATAGCCGCCGCGATCCACGGCAACGGCGCCAGTCGGCACTTCGTGAATGTAGTCCCGGAATTGGTTGGCGAACACGCTCACTTCGCCAGTCACAAACCCGATGCGCCGGCGCACATTTAACTCAGCGCCGAGCGAACGTTCGCGCACGAGCGTCGCGTCGCCGAGTTCGAATGCGCCGGTGCCGAGGTGCGGCCCGTCGGCGAAAAGTTCCTGCACGTTCGGCGCGCGCACGGTGCGCGTCAGCGACACACCGACCACCCAACCCGGGGTCGGATTCCACACCGTGCCCACCGAAGCACTCAACATCTGATCGTCCCGCGTGCGGCCCGTGCCGTCGCGCACGTCGATCTGTTGCGTCTCGTAGCGCGCGCCGAACTGCGGCGTAAACGCACCGGACTTGAATTCCTCGAAGGCAAACAGCGCCCGGTTCGTTGTCTTTGTCGAAGGCAGGAAACTTTCCTCGCCGATCGCTTCGACGCGGTTGCCGCTCACCTGCACGCCCCACGCTCCGGAAAACTGCCCGAGACCGGCATGCAATAATTCCGCCCGGGCATCGTAGCCTTGGTTCTTGAAGGTGGTGCCAATCACGGCGTTTTCCAACTCGCGATGCACGTAGTCGCCCACCCCGATTTTTGCGCGCACTCCGGAGAACACACCAAACGCACGCGTCGTCTCGCCTTGCACGTCGAGGCGCCGTTGGCGGAGATCGAGCTGCACGTCCTCTTCATTCGGCACGCCATACAGCAGATCGAAACCGCTGAAGGCAAAGCCGACATAGCCGTCCTTGGTCACGAGGGAAATTCCCGCCGCGCCGCCCGTGGATTCGATGGCGGAGTTGGGTAACACGCCGCGCGCGAAGTCCGGCACGGGATCGCCCACGGCTTGCGCGGCCAGCGTTTCCTCTGCGCGCCGCTCGGCACTCTTGGCGTAGCCGGGAATTTTCACGTCGCTCGTTTGACGGCGAAATCCATCGAGGTGCAACACGAGCGCGCGCTCACTGCTCAACGACGACGCCACGTTCACGATGCCGCCCCACGCGAGTTCGTCGGTCGCTGTTTCGGCGCGAGCCTCGAGCAACCCGCTGATCGGGCGCACGGGCACTTCCGTTTCGATGCGATGCGTGAGGAGGTTGACCACCCCGCCAACTGCGGAACTACCATAGAGCAACGACGCCGGGCCGCGCACCACTTCGATGCGGTCGATCAGGAACGGCTCCACGCCCACGGCGTGATCCGGACTCACGCTCGACGCGTCGATGGTGCCGCTGCCATTTTCGAGAATACGAATGCGATCGCCGCCGAATCCGCGAATGAGCGGTCGGCTCGCGCCGGGGCCGAAGTAGGTCGAATGCACGCCCGGCAGGCCCGCGAGAATTTCGCCCAGCGTGGGTTGTCGGCGCACGGCGAGTTCGGTGTTGGCGAGAAGATGCGTCGCTTGCGCGAGTTCGGCCGGATCACGCGAAAACGGCACAGCGGAAACCACGAAATGGTCTAACGCAACGGCTTCGTGGGCCGGAGGGAGCGCCGCGGTAAGCACCGCGGCGGGGGCAAGAATGAGTAGTGCAGAAAGAGTTTTGGAAAGGGACATGACAAAGTTGGGTTACGAGAGGAACGCGCGCCGCCACACCGGCGGTTCGCCAAGGAAAATACGACGCCGACACGGCGCCGTTCGAGCAGCTGATCCTCAGGCCGCAGGCGGGGCCCGGCCCGGGGGTCGTAACTGAGCCGACTGCGCCACCTCAAGGTGTTCGTGCCGCAGCACGATCATTGCCTCTTGTGGCACGGGCACCGGCACCAACGGCGCGATGCTCCACGCGGTCGCTCCGCCGCGCGCCCAATGCAGCACCACGCAACCTTCGTCATGGTGCGCGGATTCCGAGTGGGGCGCGGCTTCGTTGCCATGCAGCCACTCGTGCAAATCGGCGCTCGCGGCGAAGGCACCGAGACTCAGCACCAAGCCAATGCCCAGCATCGCAACGAAGCGTTGCCAGACGGGCAAGGACTGCTGGAGGTGCCGCATGTTCAGGAAGGGGTAAAGGCAACACATTCCGCCGCCTGTCAAGCGGAGTCAGCCGGACTCAGCGATCTTCGTCTGCCACCCGCGCAAACCGCAGCACCTGCGCACCGCCGACTGCCACGGTTTCGCTAAACATCGCCGCCGGCCGCACCCACCAACCGCCCTCGCCGTAAAGCGCCTCATAGACCACCAGCGGCTCCAGCGTCTCCGAATGCCGCGCCACGCCGTGCACGCGATAGTGGTTGCCCTTGTAGTGGCGGTAAAGCCCCGGGCGCGGTCCGGTCGGCAACGGCGGAAGATCGTCCATCGCACGAGTGCAGCAAAGTTCTCGCGGGTTGCAAACCGCCGCTTGCGGAATTCGCTGGTTTGCCCACAGCTTACGCTCCCGATGTCACTCGCCCCCATTCCTGTCACCGTCCTCACCGGCTTCCTCGGCGCCGGCAAGACCACCCTCCTCAACCGGATCCTGACCGAACAACACGGCCGGAAGATCGCCGTGATCGAAAACGAATTCGGCGAGGTCGGTGTCGACAACCAACTCGTCATCCAAGGCGACGAGGAAATCCTCGAAATGAACAACGGCTGCATCTGTTGCACCGTGCGCGGCGACCTCATCCGCATCCTCGGGCGCCTGATGAAGCGCAAAGACCGCCTCGATGCCATTCTCATTGAGACCACCGGGCTCGCCAACCCCGCGCCGGTCGCGCAAACCTTCTTCACCGATCCGGAGATGAAGGAGCAATTCCGGCTCGATGCCATTGTTACCCTCGTCGACGCCAAACACGTCCTGCTGCACCTCGACAATGCGCCCGAGGTGCTGAAGCAGATCGCCTTTGCTGACGTCATTCTGCTCAACAAAACCGACCTCGTCGCGCCCGCCGAACTCGACGCACTCGAATCACGCCTCCGGCGCCTGAACGCCGTCGCCAAAGTGCACCGCACCCAAAACGCCGACATCGCCATCAACAAGGTGCTCAACCTCGGCGGCTTCAGCCTCGACCGCGCCGTGGAAGTTGATCCGCAGTTCATGGAAATGGAATACCCGTTCGAGTGGGCCGGTGGTTATCAACTCGCCGCAGGTCGCTACGAACTCGGCATTGGCCACCATGACCACGCAGGCCACGACCACGACCATGAGTGCGGCGACGCTTGCGGCCACGACCACAACGAAATCGATGTCGTCGTCGCGCCGCTCACCTCGCTCGATGCGCCAGCGCTCGACGCCGCGATCAACGCCACGGTGCCGACCTTTTCCGATTGGGAGAAACTCACGCTCCCCGGCGAAGCCGTCGCCGCCGACGGCAAGTTGCACCGGCTGAAGTTGCAGAACGAACACGGCCACTTCCCGATTCAAATCACGACGCCCGGCGCCTATTTGTTGTTCACCGCGCACGATGTGCCGACGCATTTGCACGACGCGAGCGGCGAAGTCGTGCGTTACCAGTGGGACAAGACTTTCCGCCACGAACATTCGCACGACGAAGCCGTGTCCTCCATCGGCATCAGCACGCCGGGTGATCTGGACGGCAAGAAACTCAACGAATGGATTAGCGAACTCCTCGCGAAAAAAGGCGGCGATATCTACCGCATGAAAGGCGTGCTCTGCGTCAAGGGCACGAACAAGCGCCTCGTGTTCCAAGGCGTGCACATGCTCTTCGATGCGAAATTCGACCGCGAATGGAAGCGTGACGAAAACCGCACCAACACCCTCGTCTTCATCGGCCAGAACCTCGACCGCGCCGCCCTGACCGAAGGCTTCAAGGCCTGCCTGACGGCAGGCTGAAGGAGCGGGTTGTGAGCAGACGGCAGAGGATCACTTTTCTTCTACTTACTACTCGCTACCCACTATTCTCTCCTGCCACATGAATTTCCAAAAACACTGGGCGGCAACCCTCGACGACTACCTCATCGACCTTGCGTGGTCGCCGGATGGCGCGTGGCTTGCCGCAGCCTCGGCCGCGGGTGGCATCACACTCCATGACGCCACCACCGGCGCCGTGAAACACCGGCTGGCCGGCCACACCAACGGCACCAACTGCCTCGCGTGGTGCCCCACCGCCCCCGAACTGGCTTCCGGCGGACAGGACGGCTGCGTGAAATTCTGGAGCGCCGCCACCGGCGCCGAACTTGCCGAAACCAAACTCGGCAACGCTTGGGTCGAACACCTCGCGTGGACGACTTCGCCCCGCGCGCACGCCCCGCGCACCGCGCTATTGTTCGCCGCCGCCGGCAAAAAACTCGTCGCGCTTCACGCCGATGGCACGACCGAACACACCCTCGCCGACGCGCCGAAAACCATCTCCGCACTCGCACCGCATCCCACCAGCGCCACGGTCGCGGTCGCTTACTTCGGCGGCGTGTGTCTGTGGGACGCACAAACTTTTGCCGCAGAAAAAGAATTTTCCTACGGCAACGCCATTCACGCCCTCGCGTGGTCACCGGACGGACGCTGGCTCGTCGCCGGTTGCCAGGACAACGCCGTGCACCTGTGGGTGCCCGCCGAGGACCTCGAACTCCACATGAGCGGCTACGAAACGAAGTTGAAGGAGCTTTCCTTCAGTCACGACTCCAAGTGGCTCGCCACCGGCGGGGGGCGCGACTCGTGCGTGTGGGATTGCAGCGGGGCCGGGCCCGAAGGCCGCGAGCCGCTCGCGCTCCCGCACAACGCGCCGATCAAAGCCGTCGCCTTTCAACACCAACACGGCCTGCTCGCCACTGGGGCGGCGGATGGCGAATTCATCCTCTGGTCGCCGACGCGCAAGAACCCCCTGGTCGCCGAAGTGAAAATGCCGTCCGCAGCCACCAAGTTTTCCTGGCGCGCCGACGACACCCTGCTCGCGGTCGGCACCGCCGGCGGCCAGCTTTTCGTCTTCAAAACCGCGTAAGCCGCCGCCGGTTTGTAACGTATTATATTACAAACACGGCCGCGCGCTCGGTGGGGGTGAGTTCGCGCCATTGGCCGGCGGCAAGCGCGAGCGACGCGAGCGTGAGGGCACCAATGCGCACGCGCACGAGGCGCAGCGTCGGGTGTCCCACGGCGGCCGTGATGCGGCGCACCTGACGGTTTTTGCCCTCGATGAGTTCGAGGGCGAGCCAGCAATCGGGCACATTCTTCCGCACGCGAATCGGTGGATCACGCGGCGCCAGCACCGGCTCCGGTTCCAGTCGTCGCACGTCGCAAGGGCGCGTGCGGTAATCACTAATCATCACTCCGGAGCGCAAACGCGTGAGCGCCGCCTCGTCTGGCACGCGCTCCACTTGCACCCAGTATTCGCGACGATGCGCGAAGGCCGGATCGAGCAGACGCGAGTTCAGGCCTGCTTCGTCACTCAACAACAGCAACCCTTCCGAATCGGCATCGAGGCGGCCAAGTGGATAAACATTCTTCGGCAAAGCGAAGTCGGCCAGCGTGCGCCATTGCGAACCGGTTTCCGGCGTGAATTGCGAGAGGACGCCGTAAGGCTTGTGAATCGCGAGCAACACAGGCGCGAGCCTGCAGGCTCCAAGGCCGTTGCCAATCTTTCGCTGGACTCGGTGGCGGTGGTAGATTCGCTGACTGCGTGAGTTCGCCCGCTGCCCCTATTGCCCGTCCCACTGTGCGTGAGGCGCTGCCGGTGTGGGCGAAAATCGGGTTGCTTAGCTTCGGCGGTCCGACGGGGCAGATCGCCTTGATGCACGGCGAACTCGTGGAAAAACGCCGCTGGGTGAGCGACGCCCGCTTCGTGCACGCGCTGAATTACTGCATGCTGCTGCCCGGCCCGGAAGCGCAACAGTTGTCGATCTACGTCGGCTGGTTGTTGCACGGGGTGCGCGGCGGGTTGGTGGCGGGACTGCTCTTCGTGCTGCCAGGCGCGTTGCTGCTGTGGGGAATTTCGTGGCTCTACTTGGCGCAAGGTCACGTGCCTGCGGTCGCGGCAATTTTCGCCGGACTCAAACCGGCGGTGCTCGCGATCGTGGCGTTTGCGGTGCTGCGCATCGGCCGAAAAATCCTCAAACGTCCGCTGCTGTGGACGATCGCGGCGGCGGCGTTTGCGGGAATTTTTTGGCTGAAGCTTCCCTTCCCTGCGATCGTGCTCAGCGCAGGTATCGTGGGGCTGATTGGCGGAAAATATTTCCCGGACTATTTTCCCGTTGCGGAGCAACATCGCAGCGGTAGCGCGCCCGCGATTTCCGATGACGCTACGCACGTAATGCCACCGCCATCGGCCAAACGCACCGTGCGCACCCTCGCGTTCTGGGCGGCGATCTGGGTCGCGCCGCTCGGGTTCGCGTGGGTCACGTTGGGTTCACCGCATGTGCTGTTTCAACAAGGGCTGTTTTTCTCGAAGGCCGCGCTCGTGACTTTTGGTGGAGCCTACGCGGTGTTGCCCTATGTGGCGCAACAGGCGGTCGAAACGCACGGTTGGCTGACGGCCACGCAGATGATCGACGGGCTCGGGCTCGCCGAGACGACGCCCGGTCCGCTGGTGCTGGTGTTGCAACACGTCGGCTTTCTCGGCGGCTGGCATTTTCCCGCGCCATTTTCGCCGCTCGGCGCGGCGACGCTGTGCGCGTTGATGACGACGTGGTGCACGTTTGTGCCGGGGTTTTTGTTTATCTTCGCCGGTGCGCCTTATGTCGAAGCGATGCGGGCCAATGAATGGATTGGTCGCGCGATGTCCGCCATCACCGCCGCCATCGTCGGCATCGTGCTGAATCTTGCCGTGTGGTTCGGACTCAACGTGCTGTTGCCCGACGGCGCGCGCCTCGATTGGTTGAGTCTTGGTCTCGCGGTCGCCGCGTTTGTGGCGCTGCAAAAATTCAAATGGAATGTCGTGCGCGTCGTGCTGATCTGCGGTGCGCTGGGATTTCTCTTTCACCTCGCCAACTTCCGATGAGCGCCCCGTCCCTCGCCGCGCCAGGTCCGGCGCTGTTGATCGCCGTCACCGGCACGCCGGGCGAAGGCCGCACTCGGTTACTCGCGACGCTGGCGGCGGAATTTCGCACGGCGCAAAAACGCGTGGAAGGGATTCTCGCCGTCGCCGGTCCGCGCGCCGCCGCCGACACCGGTGCCGACTACTACCGGCTGCATGTGCTCGGTGAAGCGGGGGATTTGCCCTGGGTCGAGCGGCGGCCGAGCGGAGCGGAGCGCGCGATGCCGCCCTACCAGTTTCATGCCGCGACGCGGCAACATCTACAACGCTGGGCGGCCCACTTGCGCCAAGCTCCACCAACTCCGCTGTTGCTGCTCGATGAATTCGGCAAGTTCGAGGCGCGCGGCGGCGGACTGATGGCGTTGTGGCCGGTGTTACGCGAGGCCGCGCCACAAATCGCGGTGCTGGCGGTGCGCGCGGAATTTGTGGCGGAGATCGAGGCGCAACTCGGGCGGAAATTCGACCTGTGCATCGCGGCAGCAGCGGCGGATGCGGCGGACCAACTGCGGCGCGCTTGCGCGGATTTCAGCGAGTGGACGCGGCTCGGTTTGTGGGGCGGCGCGGCGGGTGGCATCGAGATGAGTGTCGGTTCGCTGTTGCACGCCACGCGGGTGCCGTTGCGCGGTCTGGCACTGTCGAGTCTGCAAGCGGCGATCATGACGTTTGCGTCGGTCGGGCTCAGCCGGCCCGGTCGCGTGGTGTGGGTGCCGTTTATTTCCGCGGGGTTGAAAGCGTTTTCCCCGGGTGGCGGACGCATTCGGCCGATGGTGGCGATTGGCACGCAAGGGGCGCTCTTCAGTGCGAGCGTGCAGTTGTTGGGACGCAATTTTTTCAGCGTCGCGCTCGGCGGCGTGTTGATCGGGGCGTGGGCGGCGTTGCAGGGGTTTTTGCTGCAATATCTGTTGCTCGGCGAAGAATTGCTCAACGCCTACCGCAAGCTCGTCGCGTGGCTTGCGGAAAATTGGCAGGTCACCGCCCCGAGTATGGTCGCCGTGCTGGTGGCGTGGGCGGCTCTGCATGCGGTGGCGGCAGCGAGCGCCGCGCTGGTGGCGTGGCGCTTGCGGCAACCGCCGCGGGCGTTGCAAGCGATCATCGAACGCGAGATCGCGTCGATCAACACCGTGGCCGCTCCCGCCAGCACAACGGCGCCACAGCGCCGTGAGCGCATCGTGCGTGAGTTGCTCCGGTGGCAATTTTGGCTGCCGTTCGGGGCGGTCGCCGGCGTGTTGCTGATCACTGGCGGCCCATGGGAGAGCGTCGCGTGGCTCGCGCTGCGTTTTGTCGCCGTGGGCTTCGTGTTGGTGGGATTGTTGTCGTTGTTCAAACCGGCGTGGCTCGCCGAGCGGTTGCGGCGACGCGGTTGGTGGGGGCCGGCGGCAGCCTTCGCGGGCGCACTGCGGCGCGGGAAAAACTGACTGGGCCTGGGGCCGTTTGACGCAGGTCAAGCATTTCGCAAAATGCATTGGCGCACCACGCCGACTGGCGGAATGTGACATCCGCGTGCGTCGCCGTTTTCCCATCGCCTGCCTCCTTCTCGCTTGGCTCTGCGCCAACGGCGCAGTCTGGAATGTCGTGCAGGTCGTCGCGTGGGCGAAGATGTTCCACGATTACTCCGCGGTCATGCCTGCCGTGCAGGCACTCAAGCTGACCTTCGACGGCAGCGCCCCCTGCAACCTGTGCACGGTGGCTCAGGCCGGGCAAGACGGCGCGCGCGACCAGCTGCCCGCCGGTGCCGCTCTCACCGACGGTGCGAAACTCATCCTCGCCCTGCACGCCTCGCCCGAGTTGGTGCTGAAAGCGCCGGGTGAACTTTGGCCGGGCCTCGCCCACGAGGTCGGCCGCACACGGGGCGAACGCGTGCCCGTGCCCCCTCCGCGCGCCTGAGCGCGGACCCTCCGGTCCGCCCACCACGTCCGTCCGTGTCGCGCGCGTCCGTGTTGACGCCCTTCCACCCTCCGCCCATTCCCCGGCCGTGCCGCTGCGCGCACGTTCTCCGCAGTCTCCGCCATGAATTTTAAATTTTCCCTTCCCTCTCTCGCCACGCTCGCCTGGCCGGCCTTGCTCGCCGCGGGCCGCGGCACCAACGACAACCTCCTCGCTGCTGCGGACGAAACCTCACCGACAGCGAATACGGGCCCGTTGCCGGCACGGCGATGTGCTCCCGCGCCAATCCACGCGGCGCTGAGTGCTCGACGCGAGTGCGGTTCTGACCCACCATCGCACCTACCGAACATGCCTCCAGTCTTCACGCTCCTCGCCTGTCTGCTCGGCACCAGCCTCCTCGTCGCAACCCCGATCCAGTTGCATGCAGCCCCGGCCGGCCCAAGCACGGACTTGGCCGCGCCAACTCCAGCCGTCCGCGCACTGGCCAATCCCGCCGGCCCCGGCGCGATGGGATCGGCGCTAACGACCACACCCGACGGCACCGTGCTCCTCTCCTGGCTCGAACCAATCGGTGCGGAAGTGTGGGCGCTGAAATTCAGCCGCTTCGAAGCTGCGACGAAAAACTGGGGCGTCGCGCGGGCAATCGCGACGGGGCGCGACTGGTTCATCAACTGGGCCGACTTCCCGAGCGTCACTCCGCTGTCGGACACCGACCTGATGGCCGTGTGGTTCGAGAACAATCCCGACGGCGCGCACCACGACGGCCATCACGGCAGCGGTTATCACGCGCGTTACAGCTTGAGCCACGACAGCGGTGCCACTTGGTCCACGCCGCACCGCCTCACGGGGGAGAGCGCCGTGACAGAGTTCGCCGCCGTGCTCGCGCTCGGAGAGCAGTCGCGCGCACTCGTCGCGTGGTTGGATGGGCGGGCGCGCGCCGGTCATCGACCGGTGCAGGCACTTTACGCGCAGACGATGGCCGCAGGCGGGGCAGACATGCTCGTGGATAGTTCGGTGTGCGATTGCTGCCAACTGGCACTGGTGCGCGTCGGTGACGACGCGTTGCTCGCCTATCGTGGGCGCACGGACAACGAAGTGCGTGATATCTGGCTCGCCCGTTGGCGCCACGGTGCGTGGGAGGCACCGCGGGCGCTCCATGACGATGCGTGGGAAATTTCCGCCTGTCCGGTGAATGGGCCGCGCCTTGTCGCGCGCGGCGAGCACGTGGCGGCGATTTGGTTCACGGCGGCGCAGGGCAAACCGCGCGTGCAGGCCAAGGTGTCGCGCGACGGTGGCGAGACTTTCGGTGACGTGCTGGCGATTGATCTCGGGCGTCCGCAGGGCCGCGTCGATGCGGTGATGCTCGACGATGGCACGACGTTGTTCACGTGGCTGGAGTTGACGGGCAATGAGGCCGGCAAGGCCGGGGGGATTTTTCTGCGGCGCTTGAGTGCCGCGGGCGAGATGAGCGACGCGGAATTGCTCGCGCCCAGCACGACGGCGCGGGCGGGCGGTTTTCCGCGCATTGCGCAGCTGAGCCCGACCCAACTGCTGCTGAGCTACACGGCACAAAATGGCGTCTCGCGTGTTGCTACATTGCTAATCGATTTCAACTAGTTAGCTTTTCAACATGAACGTCCGTCTTGTTTGCCTGTTGCTCGCCTTGGCTTCACCCGCGCTCGTCCACGCGACGAGCGAGCAAACCGCACCGGCGGAAAAAGCCGCGGTGCTCCACCCGTTAAAAGGCATCGTCGTGGATGTGATGACGAGCCGACAAGCGTTGATGGTGAAACACGAAGAAATCCCCGGCGTGATGCGCGCGATGACGATGATGTTCCGCGTCGAGCCCGAGGTGTTGGAAGCAGTAAAAAAGGGCGACGCGATCAAAGGACTGATGGGGCGCGACGAGCACAATCGTTGGATTCTGCGCGACGTCGTAGTCGTCGCCGCGGCCAACTGAACCGCCCGTCACATCACTCACAGCGTTCATTCGCTCCGCTCCTTTTATGCGTCGACTATTTTTTCTTTGTGCTGCCGTTAGTGTGCTCGCGCTCGGCGCGCGTGGCGGCGATCTCGTGTTGCGCGGTCCGTGGTCGGGTGCGGTGACCCACGATTCCGCCGTGGTCGTGGCCAAGCTCGCCACGCTTGCGAATGGGGCGTGGCTGGAGCTGAGTCACAGTGTCGATTTCGGGGAGGTGACGCGCGTCGAGGCGTTGCCCGCGCTGGCCGAACAATCCCCGGAAATCGCCCGCTTTGCCCTCACCGGGCTTTCGCCGAACACGCCGTATTACTACCGCGTGCGACTGGCCGACGTGCCGCGCGATCCGTCCGACGACCGGAGCCATGGCACGTTCACGACTTTCCCGCCGCCGCTCACGCCGAGTTCATTTCATTTCGCCTTTGCGTCGTGTGCCCGGACGGGGTCGACCCATCAGGTCTTCCGGCAGATCGCGCTGCAGGGCCCGAGTTTTTATCTGATGACGGGCGATCTGCACTATGAGGATATCTCGTGGAATCACCTTCCGAGCTTCCGCAGTGCCTACGACACCGTGCTCGGCTCGGAGCGCCAGCGCGCGCTCTACCGCATGGTGCCGATTATCTACACGTGGGACGACCACGACTTCGGTCCGAACGGTTCCGATCGTCACTCGCCCAGTCGCGCCGCATCGCACGCGGTGTATCGCGAATATGTGCCGCATTACCCGTTGGCGGCGCCGGGCGACGACGGCCCGATTGCGCAGGCCTTCACTTTTGGCCGCGTGCGTTTTCTTGTGCTGGACACGCGCAGTGC
>JAUXXD010000068.1 GCA_030681265.1 Candidatus Didemnitutus sp.
CGCGACATGGATTTCCGCGACGTGAAATTCCACTCCCACCCGTAATCCCGCCATGCTCGCTCCGGTTCTTCGCCGCTTCGTTTTCGCCGTCTCCGCGCTCGCGTTGGTCGGCGTGGTGTCGTCGCGGTTGGCCGCCGACGAGTCGAAAAAGGATTTTGCGTTGGTCGGCTTCGAGTTGCTCGCGGCGTTTAACTACGTGCCGCCGGGCTACGAAACGATGGTGCCGGGTGCGACGACGTCACCGGAGGATGCCGCGAAGTTGAACGCGCAGATTCCCGACTATGTGCGCGAACTCGACGCGAAGAAAATTTCCGTCACGGGCTTCATGCTCCCGACGAAATTCAAGGACGGCAAAGTGACAGAGTTTTTGTTGATGAAAGACCAGAGCGGTTGCTGTTTCGGCGCGATGCCGCGCATCAACGAATGGATTATCGTCAAGATGGTGCAGGGCGGCATGCCGCCGCTGATGGATGTGCCGCTGACGCTGATCGGGAAGTTCAAGGTCGGTGAGTTGTTCGAAGAAGGCTACCTCTCCGGCATCTACCAGCTGGAAGGCGAAAAATTTCTGACGCCGAAGGCGTGAGGCGCACGGCGGCGCGCCCGAGAGCCAGAAAACTTAGCGCGAAATGTCGCGCTGCGTGAGGACTTTGATGCCGCGGTTGCTCAACGCCTGCGACGCGAGATCGACATCCTCGACCTTGAGGATGAGGCCGCAGCGGCCATGCGGTCGCGAAATGAACGAGTAAACGTAGTGGATGTTTACCTCGACCATATTGAAGCCGTGAAAGACTTCGCGGAGCTTTGACTCGTCGGAAAATTCGATCGCGAGCACGTCGCACTCGGCGCAATAAAAATTGTTCGCCGCCATCAGCTCGCGGGCGCGGTCGGGGTCGTCGACGACGGTGCGGATGATGGCGCAGTCGGTCGTGTCGAGCGTGGTCATGGCCATGACGTGCACGTTGTGCTTGGCGAGCATGGCGGTGAGATCATGCAGGCGACCGACGCGATTTTCACTGAAAACGGAAAATTGTTTCACCGGATCTTGCGCGAGAGTCGTATCCATTGCTGCCATGACGGTCGCGAAGGTAGGTTAGCGGGCGGCGTTGGTCAACTAGCCATCCGCGGCGCGGTCGCGCTTGTCGTGCGCGTTGCGCCGTCGTAGCGTCGGCCGATGACGAGCCGGGATGCGCAACAACGCACGCAGCAACGCGCCAGAGAAAGCGCGGGTTTGGTGCTGCGCGGCATCGCGCTGAATGGAGTGTTGGCCGCGGTGAAATTGGCGGGCGGTGTTTTCGGGAATACTTACGCGTTGATCGCCGATGCGGCGGAGTCGCTGCTCGATATTCTCACCTCGCTTCTCGTGTGGGCCGGTTTCCGCGTGGCGTCGCGTCCGCCGGATGCGGATCATCCCTACGGCCACGGCAAGGCGGAGCCGCTTTCGGCCCTGGCGGTGGCGTTGTTTGTGTTTGCGATGGCGGGCTGGGTCGCGTGGCACGCGGTGCGCCAGATCCAGACGCCGCACGAAGGACCGGCGTGGTGGACGTTGTTAGTGTTGGCTGGTGTGGTGGGGGTGAAGCTGGCGTTTGCGCGACGGCTGCGGCGGGCGAGTCACGAAATCGGCAGCACGGCGCTGGGCGCGGAAGCGATGCACCATTGGTCGGACGCGATGACGTCGGCGGCGGCGTTTGTCGGCATCGCAATTGCGATGTGGGGCGGCAAGGGTTGGGAAACGGCGGATGATTGGGCGGCGTTGTTTGCCTGTGTGATCATCGCGGTGAACGGCGCGGCGATTTTCATGAAGGCGCTGGGTGATGTGATGGACACGGCGGTGGCGACGGAATTTGAACAAGAGGTGCGCGCGATCGCGTTGCGCGTTGCCGGGGTGCGCGCGCTCGACAAATGTCGCGTGCGCAAGAGCGGGCTCAGTCACTTCGTGGACATCCAAGTGCGCGTGGACGGTGAGCTGACCGTGCGCGCCGGACACGACATCGCGCACGCCGTGAAAGACGCGCTCGTCGCCTCACCTGCGCACGCCATCACCGACGTCACCGTGCACGTCGAGCCGATGCAGTGAACCGCACGCGCAGTCGTGGGTGACGCGACTAGCGCGTGCGCGACTTGGGCGAGGCGGAATTGGTTTCGCCGGCGCTGGTGGCGCAGGCGACGGCTTGGCGCGGTGGGGTGGCGAGGGTTTTGCGATTCTTGGCTACGGTGATCGTCGCGACGCCCGCGATGATGACGGCGGAGGCGACGAGGATGCGGGAGCTGAGTTCCTCCCCGGCAAATTGCCAGCCGAGGAAGACAGCGACGATGGGATTGACGTAAGCGTAGGTTGCGACGCGCGAGGGGGTGCTGTGCTTCATTAACCAGACAAATGTCGTGAAACCGATCAACGAACCGAAGACCACGAGGTAAAACCACGCCAGCAGCGAACGCGTGCTGATGGCGGCGACATTGAGGTCGGTGAGTTCGCCGCAGACGAGACTGACGCCGAAAAGCCAGCCTGCGCCGGTGAGCATTTGAATCGCCGCGCCAGTGAACGGTTCGGCGGGCTTCGTGGCGTAGCGCGTGTAGATCGAGCCAATGCTCCAAAACAGACAGGCGAACACCAGGGCGATGATGCGCATCGTATCGAGGCTCTCGGGGCCAGTGCGTAACACGTCAGGGCCGACGAGCAGTCCGAGACCGATCATGCCGAGGGCGAGGCCGGCGAAAGTCGCGAGATTGGGACGCGAGCCGCGTTGGCCGTCCTTGAAAATTCCCTGCACCGCCCAATCGAGCAACACGATGAACACCGGCCCAATGGAAATGATCAGCGTGGCAATACCGGAGGGGATTTTTTGTTCGGCCCACGAGACGAGGCCGTTGCCGCCGAGGAGCAAGAGTGCGCCGATGAGAGCGTTGTCACGCCATTGGCGGGCGGTGGCGTGGAAACCGCGCGTGATGGCGATGAAGCCCGCGATGAGTGCACCAGCGAGGAGGAAACGCCCGCTCGCCATCAGGAACGGCGGCATGGTTTCGACGGCGATCTTGATCGCCAGGTAGGTGGAGCCCCACACCAGATAGATCGTGGCGAAGCCGAGAATCAGCGCGAAGCGGGAAGGTGTGGAAGAGGCGGACAAGGAGAACGGAAGTGGAGGGGAAACGGTTCTGTCGCGAAAGAACTAAAAACGAACAACAAATTCACCGCGCTTGCCCGAGCGCTGCGATCGGTCATCAGCGCGGTGGTGGTCTGTCGTTTAGACCACGATTTCGCCGCGGAGGTAAAGGGCAGCGTGGCCGGCGAGGCCCACGCGGTCACCGCGCAGCTCGCAAAATACTTCACCGCCCCGAGCGGAGAGCTGGCGGGCGTGAAGCCGGTTCTTTCCCAGTCGCGCCGCCCAGTAGGGCGTGAGCACGCAGTGAGCGGAACCCGTCACGGGATCTTCCGGCACACCGACACGCGGGGCGAAGAAGCGCGAGACGAAGTCGCAGTCTTCCCCGGGGGCGGTAACGATGGTGCCATATTGTTCCAGTGTGGCGAGGGTCGCAAAATCCGGTCGGATGGCGCGGATTTCTGCGGCGGTGGCGAAGACGGCGAGGTTGGCTTGCGCTTGGGCATATTCGGCCGGGGTGGCACCGAGACCGCGGAGCAACGCCGGGGGCGGGGTGACGGGGACCGCAGGCCGCGACGGGAAATCGAGTTCCAACTTGCCGTCGGGTAATCGACGGACAGGTAGCGGGCCGGAGCGTGAGTCGAACGTGAGGCGTTCACCGGCGAAACCGAGTTGAGTGAACAAGACAAAGGCGCTCGCGAGCGTGGCGTGGCCGCAAAGATCGACCTCGGCGCTGGGCGTGAACCAGCGGAGGTGATACCGGCCGGGTTCGATGGGCACGAAGAAGGCGGTCTCGGCGAGGCCGTTCTCGAAAGCGATGCGTTGCATGAGCGCGTCGGCGGGCCAGGCGGTGAGCGGGACGACGGCGGCCGGGTTACCGGCAAAGACCACAGGAGAGAAGGCGTCGATCCAGTAAAGAGGGAGTTTCATGGGGGCTGAGCGTAGAGGCACTTCGGACGGACCGGCAGGAGCAATGGTGGGTGGAGAGCGGCGGCACAGCCGCGTCAGGAGTATTGCGTGAGCGCTGAACCGGTGAGACGAAAGATCGTCCAATCCTGCATCGGGACCGCGCCGAGTTTTTGGTAGAAATCGATGGCGGGTTGATTCCAATCGAGCACGGACCACTCCATGCGTCCGCAACCACGCGCGTTGGCGATGGCGGCGAGGTGGAGCAACAAGGCGCGACCGTAACCGGAACCGCGGTAATCGGGGCGAACGAAGAGATCTTCGAGATACAGGCCGGGTTTGGCGAGGAAGGTGGAGAAGTTGAAGAAATAGAGAGCGAAGCCGACGGGTTGCGCATCGGCGAAGGCGAGGACGCAATACGCGGCGGGCGCGGAGTCGTCGTCGGGGAACAGTTGCGCGCTAAGCGCGGCCTCGGTGGCGGTGACTTCGTGGGCGAGGCGTTCATAAACGGCGAGCTCGCGGATCAGTTGCAGGATGAGCGGGATATCGGCGGCGCTGGCCGGACGGATTTGAAGTGGAGGAATCATAAACTTAAGGCGGAATTCGGTGGTCAGGGTGGAACTAAAACCAACCAAACCGCAATCCCGCGCACCCGCCGAAGCGCAGCATGGGGAATGGGTTTGTGACTCGACAAACCAAGGGTGGGGGCTTGGCATCTGGTGGTCACCATGTTTTTCAAATCCAGTTGTGCTCGCGCGCTGCGACTGTGGGTTGCGTTGGGAGGCGGGCTTGTGGTTGCGACTCCAATTTGGGGTGGAGCGCCGGCGTTGGAGCGAGTGGTGGTGCAGTTGCCCTACAATCACCAGTTTCAGTTTGCAGGATTTTATGCGGCGGAATTGCAGGGCTATTTTGCGGAGGAGAATCTGGCCGTGGAGCTGCGCGAGGCGACGCGCGCCCGCCAGCCGGTCGAAGAAGTCGTGGTCGGCCGGGCGCAGTATGGCTTGTCCGGACCAATGGCGCTGCTCGCGCGCATGAACGGGGCGCCGATCGTCGCGTTGGCGGCGATTTTCCAGCATTCGCCCTTTGCGCTCATGGTGCGGGCCGATTCGGGCATCGCGACGCCGACGGATTTGATCGGCCAGCGCATCGCGTTCAATCCGACATCGAGCAACCTCGAGGTTCGGGCAATGTTTCATCTCGAAGGGATGAAGGGCGACCAACTGGTCATGGTGCCGGACAAGCCGCAGTATAATGAAATCCTCGCGGGCGAAGCGGAGGCGATGCAGGTATTCGTAACCGATGCGCCGTTTGATGCGGCGGCGGACGGATTGGAGTATCGCTTGATCCGGCCAGCCGATTACGGGGCGGATTTTTATGGGGAAACCTTCTTTGCCTCCGAAAAGGAAGTGAATGCTCATCCGGAGCGTGCACAAGCCATGCGGCGGGCGCTGCTGCGCGGCTGGGAATATGCGCTAGATAACCCGGAGGAGATCATCGAGTGGATCCTTGAAACGCACGGACGGGCGCATCCGCGGCTGACGCGGGAGCGGTTGCAATTTGAGGCGGCGGCGACGGCGAAGTTGATCAACCCGGATCTGGTGGAGATCGGGCACATCAATCCCGGCCGCGTGCGCAAGCTGGGCGAGTTGGTGGTGGCGCTCGGCCAGGCCCCAGACATGCGAGCGCTGGACGGGTGGATTTATACGGGGGAGGTCCGCGCCCTCCCGAGCTGGACACGCTGGGCGGCGATCGGCGCGGGTGCGGCGATTCTGCTCTCCTTGGCCGCTTTGCTGGCCAATTGGCGGCTGAAGCGCCTCGTCGAGCGCCGCACGGTCGAGCTCGTGGAATCGGAAAAAAAGCAGCGCGAGCTGTTCGACCTCGCCCCGACACCGATCGTGGTGCAGGACCTGCGCAAGATCGCGGAGCGGCTGGCAGCGCTCAAGGCGGCGGGAGTCACCGACCTGCGCGCCCACCTCGCGGCGAATCCCGGCCTCGAGGAGGAGCTGTTTCGACTGAAGCGCGTTCGGGATGCCAACCGGCACGCCCTCGCTCAAACCGGATTCACCAATGTGGAGGAAATGGACCGCGGCTTGCGCGCCATCATGACGCCGCAGGCGATGGAGGGCTTTGGCACCGAATTGCAGACGGTCTGGGAGGGCGGGGACCGGCTGGTCCTCGAAAAAATCTACCGATCAACCACGGGCGACGCGATCCACACGCTCCTGCAATGGTCGGCGGATCCGGTGGAGGGCCCTCAGGATTACCGGCAGGTGCGCATGGTCTTTACCGACATCACCAAGATCAGGCAGGCAGAGCAGGCGTTGCAAGAGAGCGAGGAGCGCTATCGCAACCTGTTCGAAACGACGCCGAATCCGATGTATATCTTCGATGTCGAAACGCTGCGCATTGTGATGGTGAACGAGGCCGCGATCCACCGCTACGGTTACACCCGCGAGGAATTCCTAGGCATGACGGTGGCGGAATTGCGGCCGGCGGATGAGGCGGTGCGGCTGCAGCAGGCGATGAAGGAATATAGCAACAGTCCGCCCAAAGCGAGCGGCGCGCACGCCGCGGGCATGTGGCGGCACCGGTGCAAGGACGGGACAATTCTCATCGTCGAGGTTTTCACCCACAGCCTGCTCCTGAACGACCGCCCCTGTGTGCTCGCCTTGCCCTTCGACATCACGGCCAAGCTGGCGGCGGAGCGGGCGCTGCGCGACAGCGAGTCGCGTTACCGGGAACTCTTCGAGAATGCCGTCGGTGGCGTCTATCGCGCGACGCCGGAAGGCCGGTTCATCTCCGTCAATCCCGCCATGGCGCGCCTCTACGGCTTTGAGGCTCCGGCGGAAATGTTGGCGTGGCGTGAGCGCGAACACGGCGGCGCGGCCTACGCCGACGCGAAGGAATATCAACGCTTCGCCGACCTGATCAATCGCCACGGCAAAGTGGAGAACTTCGAAACCCGCATCGTTGATCGCGAAGGCAGGACACGATGGGTGTCGGAGACCTCACGCGTGGTGCGCGATGAGGAGGGCGAGTTGCTCTACTACGAAGGGTTCGTCACCGACATCACCGACCGCCGCCGTCTTGAGGGAGAGATGCTGCGAGCCTCGAAGCTGGAGGCGGTGGGGGTCCTGGCCGGCGGCATCGCGCATGACTTCAACAACATCCTCACCGTCGTGTTGGGGAATGTGACGCTGGCCGAGCTCGACTCAGGCAACGACAGTGCGGTCAGCCGCATGCTGCACGAAGCCAAGCGCGCCACGCTGCGGGCGCGCGATCTCACGCAGCAATTGCTCACCTTTGCGAAAGGCGGCGATCCGGTGCGCGCGAGCATCACGTTGCCGGAGTTGGTGCGCGAATCAGCGCAGTTCGCCATGCATGGCTCGAAGAGTCGCTGTGAATTTGATTTGCCGGCGGACCTCTGGCCCGCCCATGCCGACAAGGGCCAAATCAGCCAGGTGGTGCAAAACCTGGTGATCAATGCCGCGCAAGCGATGCCGCAGGGCGGGCTGGTGCAACTCGCCGCCGCCAACGTGCGGCTCGCGACGGGCCGCGGGGCGCAGTTGCCCGCGGGCGATTACGTCAAGTTGACCGTGCGCGACAATGGCACGGGCATTTCACCGGAGCATCTGGGGAAGATTTTTGATCCGTATTTTACCACCAAGCAGCAGGGCAGCGGTTTGGGGCTCGCGACGGTTTACTCGATCATCCAGAAGCATCAGGGAAATATTGTGGTGGATTCCAAACTCGGTGAAGGCACGGTGTTTCAACTCTGGCTGCCGGCGGCGGCACACGAGGTAAGCGAGGTGCCGGCGGCCGAACCGGCCGCGCAAACGCTGCGGGCGCGCGTGTTATTCATGGATGACGAAGCGCCGATTCGCGACATGGCGGAGCTTTATTTGCAGCGACTCGGCGGCGAATTCGTCGGCGCGGCGGATGGTCGGGAAGCGTTGCGTATTTATGAGGAAGCACGCACCGCGGGCCGACCCTTCGATGTCGTGGTGATGGACCTGACGGTGCCCGGCGGCATGGGCGGGCGCGAGGCGATGGCGAAATTGCTCGTGCTCGATCCGGCCGTGCGCGCGATTGTGTCGAGCGGCTATTCGAGCGACCCGGTGCTCGGCAGTTATCGGCGGCACGGTTTCTGCGCGATTCTGCCCAAACCGTATAGCTTGGATCAGTTACAGAAAGTGCTGGTGGATGTCATCGCGCGGCGCGGTTCCGGCTCGCCATTCTGAGCGAGGTGACGGGAAAGGGAGGCGCGAAGGCGGCCGGCGCGCGCGCGGCAGGAATTTTTGCGGAGTTGCAATACGCCGTCGGGCTCGCGATAAGCCCTTTCACTACATGCTCCGTAAGCTCCTTTCCAAAATTAAGCAGACGCTCAAGTCCGGCCCTAAAAAAGCCGTCGAGAAAAAGTCCGCCCCTCAACCACGTCCGGCCAAACCGACCCACCGCGGCGGTCCACGCAGCGAAGGCAAGCCTTCCGACGCGCCACGCGGCGACCACGCTTCCGGTCGGCCGCATGAGCCACGCGGGCGCGACGAAGGTCGCGGTGGCAACCGCGGGCGCGGCCAAGGCCGTGGTCGCGGGCAAGACCAACGCGGACACGGGCAGGGCCAACGCAGCCACGAGCAACCCGCGCCGGCCTACGATGGTCGCCGCCGTTCGCCCGAGCAACGCGCGCAAGCTGCCGCGCCGCGCGCCGAAGTTCCGGCGAAACCGTTGCCGGAAGTGCCGAAGATTGAGTCCGCTTTCACTGCGCTCGGCCTCAACGATCGTCTCGCCTACGCCGTGCAGCAAATGGGTTACGAATCGCCCACGCCGATT
This sequence comes from Candidatus Didemnitutus sp., assembly GCA_030681265.1. Taxonomy (GTDB): domain Bacteria; phylum Verrucomicrobiota; class Verrucomicrobiia; order Opitutales; family Opitutaceae; genus Didemnitutus. Next base: position 8,832 of record JAUXXD010000068.1, read on the forward strand.
CAGGCGCAAGCGATTCCGCAAGTGTTGGCCGGCAAGGATGTCATCGGCTCCGCGCAAACCGGCACGGGCAAGACGGCCGCGTTCGCCCTCCCGATTTTGCAACGCCTGGGCAGCCATGGCAAATTGCGCTGCCTGATTCTCGAACCGACCCGCGAACTCGCGGTGCAAGTTGAAGAAGCCTTCAAGGGTTTTGCGAAATACACGGATCTTCGCATGACCGTGGTTTATGGCGGCGTCGGTTACGGCAAGCAGCGCGAAGACCTCACGCGCGGCGTCGATGTGCTGGCGGCGACGCCGGGCCGTTTGCTCGACTACATGGAGCAGGGCGAAATCATCCTCGATGACGTCGAAGTCCTCGTGATCGACGAAGTTGATCGCATGCTCGACATGGGTTTCCTGCCCGACGTGAAACGCATCGTCGCGAAGGTCGCCAAGAATCGCCAAACCTTGTTTTTCACCGCGACGCTGCCACCCGAAATCGAGCAACTCGCCGCGTGGGCGCTACGCGATCCGTTCAAGATTGCCGTGAGCCGCGAACGCTCGACCGCCGAAACGATCACCCATGCGTTTTATCCGGTCGTGCAGTCGCAGAAATTTGACCTGTTGGTCCGGTTGCTCGAGAACACGCAGTATCACAGCGTCATCATCTTCTCGCGCACCAAGGCCGGTGCCGACTACGTCGCGAGCCGTTTGGAACGCGCGGGCCACACGGTCGCCGTGATGCACGCCGACCGTAGCCAGCAAGAGCGCACGGATGCGTTGAAAGGATTCAAATCCGGCAAATACGAAGTGCTGGTGGCGACGGATCTCGTCGCGCGCGGCCTCGACATCGCCGACGTCTCGCACGTCATCAATTTCGACGTGCCGGAGAATCCGGAAGACTACGTGCACCGCATCGGCCGCACGGGTCGCGCGCAGAAAACAGGTGACGCGTTTACGCTCGTGACCGAGGAAACTTGGCGCGATGCCCGCAGCATCGAGCGTTTCATTGGCCAAGCCATCGACTGGAAAAAAGTCGAGGGCTTCGACTACATTTACTCCGGCATTTTCGACGGTGGCGGCATGCCGCAAGCCGCGCCGGAGAAGCCGAAGAGCCGGTTGACGCGTGGTGGTCGCCGCTGAGTCGGGCCGCCGCGTGGTTGACGCAACTCAGGCGGCGTAAACGCCGCCGTTCACATCGAGCGTCGCGCCAGTGATGAAGCCGTCGTATTCGCTCGCGAGGAATAACACGGCGCGCGCGACGTCGTCGGCGTTACCGCCGCGTCCGAGCGGAATCCCCGCGATCGTCGCCGCCGCGGATTCTTTCGTCGTGTGCGTGTTATGGAAACTGGTGCCGAGGATGAGGCCGGGGGCGAGCGCGTTGACGCTGATGCCTTGCGGGCCGACTTCGTTGGCGAGGGCGCGGGTGAACGTGAGCACGGCGCCTTTGGCGGTGGAGTAGGCGAGCGAGCCCGCGTGGCCGCCCTTGCGTCCGGCGAGCGAGGAGAGATTGACGATGCTGGCGCCACCGTTGGCTTGCGCAGCGGCGATCAGGTGCGGTGCGGCGGCGCGCGTGATGCGGCGGAGACTGCCGACATTGAGCGACATGACTTCGGCCCAGAAGGCGTCGTCGGCTTCGGCCAACGTGCGACGCGCGACGAGTGAACCCGCGTTGTTGATCAAAATGTCGATGCCGCCCAGAGAGGCGTGCGCGGCGGCGACGAGCGCTGCGCAACCGGAGGTTTCGGTGAGGTCGGCGCTGGCGGCGCTGCAGCGTTTGCCCTGCGCGGTGGCCTCGGCGACGAGCGCTTGGGCGGCGGCGGCGCTGGAGCGGTAATGGACAAAGATGGCGCAACCGGCGGCGAGGAAGTGGCGGGAGATGGCGAGGCCGATGCCTTGGGCGCCAGCGGTGATAAGAACGCGTTTGCCTGCGAGTGAACCCATAGTGCCGTGATTACGCCGCGCGCGGCGGAAGCCGTCAACGGCGCGGAATGGCATTAACGAGATTGCCGTTGCGCAGGCGGGCGGGAGCGTTTGGCTCGCGGTTTCCCATGCAGCTTGAGATTCCGCACGGCGAGTTCGCCGGTTACATATTTGATTGCGACGGCACCTTGGTGGACACCATGCCGTTGCATTACCGGGCGTGGAATGCGGCGATGCAGCGCTACGGATTGCAGGGCGATTTGAGCGAGGATTTGTTCTACTCGCTTGGCGGTGTGCCGACGCGGCGCGTGGCGGAGTTATTGGCCGAACACTACGGGCTCACGCTCGATCCGGACCGCGTGTTTGTGGAGAAGGAGGAGCTGTTTCTCGAAAATCAGACGGAGCTGCGCGTGATTTCGGCGGTGGTGGAGTTTGCGCGCGAGGTGGCGAAGCGCGCGCCGGTGAGTGTGGCATCGGGCGGGCCGAAGCCGATCGTGCGGCAGACGTTGGCGGCCGTGGGATTGGCGGACTTGTTTCCGATCGTGATCACGCCGGAAGATGTGGCGCGCGGGAAGCCGTCGCCGGATATGTTTTTGCTCGCGGCGGAGCGAATGGGCGTGGCGCCGGAGAAGTGTCTGGTGTTCGAGGATGCAGAGCCGGGCTATCGCGCGGCGGAGGCGGCGGGGATGCAGTTCGTGCGCGTGCCGAGCCGGACGATGGCGCGTTGAGGTGACGCGGAGCGCGCGGGTTTTGGTTTGAGTCGGATGCGTCGGCGCGGTGAAGTTGGCGGCATGACCTACGCGGAGTTGGCCAACCCTGGAATACTAACGCAGCCGGTTTACGAACCGGGCAAGCCGATCGATCAGGTTGCGCGGGAGTTGGGCTTGGAGCCGGCGGGGATCATCAAGCTGGCGTCGAACGAGAACCCCCACGGGCCGTCGCCGCTGGCGTTGGCGGCGGCGCAAAAGGCGTTGTTGGACGCGCATCTTTATCCGGACGGTGGCTACTACGCGCTGCGCGAACGGTTGGCGCGCAAGTGGAAGTTGGGTATGGATCAATTTGTGATCGGCAACGGCTCGAATGAGATCATCGAGTTGCTCGGGCACGCTTTTCTGGCGCCCGGGGTGGAGTGTGTGATGCACCAGTCGTCGTTCGTGGTCTATAAATTGGTGACGCTGATGTTTGGCGCGAAACCGGTGGAGGTGCCGCTGGCGGCGGGGTTGCAACAGGATTTGAAGACGCTGTTGGCCGCCGTGACGCCGCAGACGCGACTGGTGTTTTTGGCGAGTCCGGCGAATCCCGTGGGCGTGACGAACAGTGAGGGGGAGCTTTATGCCTTCGTGCGTGCGTTGCCCGAGCATGTGATCTTCGTGTTCGATGAGGCCTACGCCGAATACCTCGATAATCCGCCGGATCTGCGGCCGCTGCTGGCAGAGGGGCGCAAAGTAATCGGCCTGAGGACGTTTTCGAAGATTTACGGGCTCGCGTCGTTGCGCGTCGGCTACGGCTATGGGGCGAAGGCATTGATCGCGGTCGTGCAGCGCGCGCGGCAGCCGTTCAACGTCAACGCGGTGGCGGCGGCGGCGGCAGTCGCGGCGTTGGGTGATGTCGCATTTGTGCAACATTGCCGGCAGGCCAATGCGGCGGGGCGGCAACAGCTCGGAGAAGGCTTGGCCAAGCTGGGACTCGACTACGTGCCGGGCGGTGGCAACTTTCTGCTCATCCGCGTCGGCGATGGCGTGGCGATGTTCGATGCATTGCAGCGACTCGGCGTAATTACGCGGCCGGTGAAGGGTTACGGGTTGCCCGAATGGTTGCGCGTGAGCGTCGGCACGGTGGCGGAAAACGAGCGTTTGCTCGCCGGACTGGCCGCGGTGATTGCGGGCAGTTGAGGCGGCCTCAACGCTTGACGCTGGCGGCGGCAGTGGCGCGGGCTATACTGTCGCGGACTTCGACCATGATCGCGGTCTGTTCCGGATGGAAAAGATGGAGATCGCTACCGAATTGGCGATAGACGAGATTGAGCACGTCGCGCGAGGGACGGCGCATTTCCATGAGCTGGCGAACCAGTTTGGGCAGGGTGTCAAAGTGGCGGCCTTCGGCTTCGAGTCGCACAAGCGTCGTGAGCGAATTTTGATTCAACCGATCGATCTCGACCGCACGAGTGAGAATGGTGCGGGCGTGCGGTGCGAAACCGAGTGCCATCAGGCGCGTGGCGACGGCGTTGAGGTTGTCGGCGCGAAGATTGCTGAGCGTGAGAAGGTGATCCAAGTGCAAACGGGCGTCGTCGGCTCGTCCCATCCCAAATAAAGCGACGGCTTGGAGACTAGCGAAGACCGGCGCGAACTGAGTCGTCCATTGCGGGTTGCGTTGCGTGTATTGGCGGACGAGGGAGAGGCCCTCGGCGTATTCTCCGGCGACGATGGTGGCTTCGGCGGCCATCAACGCCGGCGCTTCCAGTGACCAAGCGTTAGCGGTGAAGATTTTTTCGATCCGTTGCACGAGCTGGGGTCGGCCGGTGTTGGCGGCGAAATCCCCTAGAGCGAGCAAAGCATTCGGATTGTTGCTGAAGTGGTTGAAGTAGGATTCGACCTCTTGCGCGAGTTCGCTGGACTGCTTTTGTTCGTGGTAGAGATAAAGAAAGTCGATCCGGGGCGCATGGGAGAGAGGATTGCTCGTGAGGCGCAACGTCGCGTTCAACGCCACCGCACGGATTTGGCCAAGGCGGCGACGGATTTGGCCAATCAGGATGTAGGCGTCATCGGTGGCGGCGTCGCGCCGAATCAAATCCTCGAGCCGCAACAATGCGAGTTCGGGGAAGTCGCGTTCGAGATCCATGCGAGCTTGCAACAGTGCTCCTTCGGTCGAGTGGTCCAGCCCATTGGCGAAGAGCAAAGTTTCAGCATGATCGTAATTGCCGCGATGATAGGCGACGGTGGCGGCAAACAGCGCCACTAAGGGGCGGCCGGCGAGGGTTGGCTGCGCCAGCAGCTTTTCGCACGCAGTCGCAAGCTCGGCGTCGAAATGAAACTCGAGCAAGAACTGGAGCGCGGTGCGCAGGTGCGCTTCGTTGTCCGCAAAATTCGTGATCTGATCGGTGAGGACGACCTTGGCCAGATCAGGACGCCGATAGAGGACGTAGAGCTGGGCAAGTCCGATACGGCCTGACGCATTGTGCGGCGAACGGGCTACGCCAGCGCGGTAAAGGTGGATCGCTTGATCAAACTCCCGGCGTTCTATCGCCTCCTCGGCTTCTAGTAATTGGCGTTCACCAATTGCATGACGCAAGTTGTTCCATCGGTGTGGAAACGCGGTATCGACCCAACGGGCAGTTGCCACACCCCTAAATTCGCGCAAGTAAAGCCATAAACCGGTGCTCACGGTCGCCCAACCCAGCACAAGTAACACAGCCACTGTCGCGAAGATGCGCTTCCAATGAAGAACTGTGGTGACGCAGCCGTCGCGATCGCAAAATTGCGTGAAAAAAAGAGCTGCAATACGTTCCATGATGAGTTAGCATTCTCTTAGTTGATAAATTGTCGACGCCAAGGGGGAAGTGCATGACAGGGAACGTGATTTTTTGCAGAAATTATAGCCTTGCTACCGAAATTCCTTTGCATCTTCCTTGGAACCCTAGGTCACTTTTGGTCTAAATTGTCCATCTAGCGCACTCGTAACAAAACCATGAAAATTAAAGTTGGATTACTCGCCGCCGCCACACTCGTTGGCGCAAACCTCCATGCCGCACCTTTCGCTGCCTTGGGAGACAATGCTGAACTCTTCCTGACAGCGTCCGCATCCATCACGATCGATGACAATATCTATCTTCGTAACACGAACGAAGTGGATGACATGATCTTTACGTTCACACCGGGCCTCGACTTGGTTTTTGGCCGCAACGCCCTCTTGAGCGGAAACGTTTACTATCGTCACGCGATTCTGCGCTACAGTGACGTTTCCCAGCAGAACACGGACTTGCTCAGCGTAGGTTTCAACTCTCTCTACGATAACGGCAAAACCAAATTTGATGTCGGTGCTTCTTACGCAGAAAATGCCCAAAACGAAATCAGCGCACCGGGAGCAATTGTTGCTAGCGATACGATGAACTTCCGGGTCTTGAGCGAATTTGGCTTGTCGCAGAAAACGACTTTTGGCGTCGGCTTACGTTACGATGAAACCGACTACAGTGCCGGTGGAGCATTTCGGAACAGTAACATCTGGACCTTGCCAGTGGACCTGTATTTTGAGGCAACCCCCAAGATGCAAGTCAGTGTTGGTTACCGCTACCGTTCGACTGATCTCTCGGGAACCGGCATCGATAATGTCGATCACTTCCTCAATGTTGGTGCCCGCGGCGAATTTACTCCGAAATTAGTCGGCCAAGTCCGCGTCGGTTACAACAAGCGGACCTTTGAACGCACTTTAGCCGACGACTCCGGTTTGGGTGTCGACGCCAGCCTGTCCTATGCTTACTCGGCGAAATCAACTTTCAATCTCGCCGTGTCGAATGACTTCGGCAATTCAGCCATCGGTGACTCGACCGAAAGCTTCGGTCTTACGGTGGGTGGACGCGTCAAACTAGACGAACAATGGAGCTGGAACGCCAATCTTGCCTTTCGCTCGATTGATTATCCGACCCGTAGTGACGACTATTTCGAAGGCAATGTCGGGTTCCGTTACGCCTACAGCGCATTCTTAGACTTCACTGGTTCCTACACGCATCGCAAATTGAGCTCCAGTCGGGCCCAATTTGAATTCGCGAACAACGTATTCTTCGTCGGCGCGAACATCCGTTACTAATCGGGGTTTAACTTTACGACGGAAGGGGATCGCGGACGATCCTCTTCCGTTTTTCTTTTACATATGAGAACATTTTATTTGATGGTTCTGCTGGCAATTGGCTTGAGCAAGGTTGCCGTAGCCCAGAACGAATCTTCAATTACAAGCGATTATGTGTTACAACACCTTGATCTCTTGAGAATCGTTGTGTTCCAAGAACCCGATTTAGAAAGACAGGTTCGCATTAGTCAGGAATCCACCATTAATCTCCCGCTAATTGGCATTATCGATTTGACCGGGAAATCAGTGCGACAGGCGGAGGAAACACTGAGGGCGCTTTACGATGCAGACTTTCTGCGCAATCCACAAATTACGATTACGGTATTGGAGTATTCGCAACGCACGGTGCAGGTTCTTGGCGCCGTAAATCAACCCGGTGCGATCGCTTTTATTCCCGAACAACCGATGGGCATTGTAGAGGCGATCGCGCGTGCGGGTGGTCCGAGTAGACTAGCAGAAAAACGCCGGATTCGTCTAACGCGGCAATTGCCAGATGGCCGAACAGAGACAGTTACGGTGAACATTGATGAAATTTTGCAGGGCAATTCCAGCGAGCGCTGGTTGCTGAAAAAAGGTGATGTTATTTTCGTCCCCGAACGACTTCTTTAAGCAGCAATGGAACAGAAAAAATTTGATAAAGGAACAGGCGCAGGAGCCTATCCATACACATACTACGGCAACAATTATGGAGCCTTTGGGGCCGGCGCGACCGGAGAAACTGGCGTGCAACGCAGTTTCCATGATTACGTGCTTATTTTGCGCGAAAGAATTTGGTATATAGTTTTGGTTTTCCTTTTGGTTTTCAGCTCGGCTATGGTTTACACCTTCACGAAAACGAAGGACTACATGTCGGTAGCGAGCGTCCAGATTTTCCGGCGCGACCCCGTCATTATGCAGGTGCAGGGCGTGGTTGATAACGAAATCCGCTCTGCGGAAGATTTAAATACGCAAGTAAAGATCCTCGAGAGCCTTACAATTGTAAAAAGTGTTGCGGACCGTCTTACGGGAGAAGATTTACGCCAATTTCTTGCTCCTTTCACAAAAGAAAATAGCGAAGAACCACTCGATGCCGCGCGGATTATTTTGGCAAACCGAAAAGTCGTCCCGGTCCGCCTCAGTATGATTATTCAGGTGCAATATACGCACCCCGATAAGTTCATCGCCGCCAAGGTAGCTAATCTTTTTCTTGACGAATACATCGCGCATACTTCTCGGCTTCGCATTGAGGAATCGATGAAGGCCGTCGATGAGCTCAAAATTCGCGCAGACCAACAGAAAAAACGGGTCGAAGAAATGGCGATTAGCCTGCAAGCGTATCGCGAAAAGAATAATCTGATCTCGCTCGACCAGCGCAAAGACATTGTAACCGAGAAACTGAAGGCACTCAATCTCTACGTCACTCAAACTAATGCTCGCTTTAAGGATGCAGAAGTTCGTTGGCGCCAGGTTCAGGAGCGGCGGGAACCATTGTCCGGTCTGCTTGATCTTACCTTTGTTTCGAGTCAGCAATTAATTAGCCAATTGGTGCAGCAAGTTGCCGCCCAAAAAATCATAATTGCACAATTGCGAGAGCGCTATCGCGACAAGCACCCGAAGATGATTGAGGCAGTTAACTCGCTCAATCAAACCGAACAAGAGTTGAATCGAGCATTACTCTCTTCGGCATCAATGATTGAATCTGAATACCAGACGGCCTTTCGAAATGATCAAGAAGCCCGTGCCGCACTTGCCTCTCAAGAGACCGAATCGCTGGATCTTGATAGAGCGGCGGTTGAATATACAAACCTTGAGCGCGATTTGCGCATCAGTGAACAATTACTCCAGAATACGCTGGCGCGGATGAAGGAAACCTCGATGACCAGCACAATTGAGACGCAAAATTCGCGCGTCGTCGACCGCGCCGGCCCATCACTTCGCCATTATTCTCCGAATATTCCATTGAATCTTGTTTTGGGTTTTATCGGCGGCATCGGCTTGGGCACGGTCTTCGCGTTCTTCGTCGCTTACATCGACGACCGCGTGAAGAGTTCCTACGACATCGAAGGTGTCATCGGTCTGCCCTTGGTCGGAATTATTCCGGAAATCAAGAGGATGGAGCAGCCAGAAAAGGCGCAGATCGTCATCAATAACCAAGACAAGCAAGTTGCTGAGGCCTTCCTCGCCCTTCACTCGTCATTGAGGTTGAAGGATGAGAGCAAGAGCGCGCAAGCGATACTTGTGACCAGCACCGTCCCCGGGGAAGGTAAGTCGTTTGTCTCTACCAATCTTGCGCTTACTTTTGCCAGCCACGGCGAGCGAGTGGTGATTATCGACTGCGATCTTCGGAAACCTAATATCCACAAATCATTTCGGATCGAAAACTTGAAGGGTGTCATTGATATCTGCGCCGGCACCGCGACAATCGAAGATGTGGCCGTAAAGGATGTCTACCCAGGCCTGGATGTGATTCCGGCCGGCGGCCGCGCGAAGAATCCGACCCAGATTCTCAACAGCAAGGGCTTTGAAGTGATGATTTCCGAACTCCGCAAGCGCTACGACCGTATCTTCATTGATACGCCGCCACTCGCCGCCGTGAGCGATTCACTGATTATTCTGCCTTTGGTCGATGGTTCTGTGTTCACGATCTACTTCAATCGTGTTCGCCGTAAGGCGGCACAGTTTGCGGCCCGCCGTTTGCTTGAAGCCAATGTTCCGTGCTTTGGTGCGGTGCTCAACGGCCTCAATCTGGCGGTGTCGGGCTACTACTACGCCCAATACTACGACAAGTCCTACAAGGACTACTACATCACGATGCAGTCGCGCGAAGGCGACGAAAACGCACGCTAAATGGCGCGCGTCTAGCGACGACCGGCGGCACGGGTCAGTCGGTCGTTTATTGCCTCTGCTAGCGCTCCGGCGTTGGCAGGTGCCGGCTGGCAAAGAATCAGCTTAAAGCCGCCGGTATCAACCTGGCGTAGCACAGCGTAGAGCGCGTGGGCGGCTGACTGTGCGGAACCGCACGCACTTAGCCAAAACATGTTTGCAGCGCGTGGACCACGCGGCTTTTGCCAATAAATCTTGGCTGTATCTGGCGCATCGGCTTCCTTTTCCAACTGCGTCATGAGTGCGAACTTAGTGCGTGGGCTGTAGTGTTGGTCTAGCATGCCCGGAGCGAGGGGAACCAACAGATTTTTCCCCGGCTTCTTTTGCACGAACTTGATTCCCTTCTTCCGCAACGCTGCGCTTATCTGCGTGGGCGTGATCGCCCCGGGACGCAGCAAACGCCACTGTTTCGGCACGCTCAGATCGACAATAGTAGATTCGACTCCCACGTTACATTCGCCGCCAGCAAGCACGTAACGAATTCGCCCACCCAGACCGTTAACGACATGCGCCGCGCTGGTCGGGCTGACGTAGCCAAAAAGATTCGCGCTTGGTGCAGCCAGCGGCAGCCCCGAGAGCTTGAGTAAGCATCGTGCGAGTGGATGCGCGGGAGCTCGCACAGCAACGGTTGCTTGGCCCGAGGTCACGATCGCCGGAACGACGTCACGTTTCGGCAACACTAACGTCAGCGGGCCGGGCCAGAAGCGCCGCGCCAGCACGCGGGCGGCGTCGTTGAACTCCGCCAATTTTTCCGCATCGCGCAAACCAGAGACGTGCACGATCAACGGGTCATTGGCCGGGCGTCGCTTGGCCGTAAAAATCTTCCGGCACGCTTTGGCGTCGAGCGCGTGCGCCGCGAGGCCGTAGACCGTTTCCGTTGGCAACGCCACCAGTTCGCCCCGTTGCAACGCACGAGCCAAGCGATGCAGATTTGCGGGAGTCGGCGAGTAGAGGCGGGTTTGCATGCCGAAAAAGAAAAAGCCGGAGCAAGTGCTCCGGCTCAATCCGAAAGGGGGCGTGCTCCGGGCTTATTGCATGACCAACATGTTGCGCGCGCGCTTGATCATGCGCGTCACTTCACGTTGCTGCTTAGCGGACATGCCCGTGTATTTGCGGGGAAGAAGTTTGCCCGTGTCAGTGATGTAGCGGGACATCAACTGCGGTTGGGTCATCGGAATTTCTTCGGGCTTGAGGCTTTGGGTCGTCTGTTCGGTGCTCATGTAGATTGGAAAAGGGTAGAGATGTTGCGTCTGGCGTCCCCTCTGTCAACGGACATTTTGAGTTTGCCAAAACGTTCGGCAAGTCGTCTGTGGAAAACGGTTTAGTCCCCGTAGCTCAAGTGGATAGAGCGCGCGTTTCCTAAACGTGTGATCCCAGTTCGACTCTGGGCGGGGGCACCAACCACTGCCACGCACCCGCTGAGTCACGCAAAAGAGTCTCACATCCCGTTGCGAAAGGTCCGGTGGTCCACGACGCCGCTGCGGCGCACAGCGACCAATGCTTTCGCGTAGGCACCGAGCAATCGCAGGTCATAGCGCAAGCGCGCACGAATCAACGCATCCTCTTTGCTTAACTCTGCCGAGTCGTCCCGCGCGTTCAGGCTGTCGCCGACGTGTTGCACGATGGCGTGTTCAGGCAGCCAAGCGAGGCGGTTGTTCTTCGTGCCATTGAGGCGCAATTCAGCAACGGGATACGTGCCACCACGGCCCGCCGACACGGTGACGATCAACCCGGGCTTGTGTCCCACTTCGTCAGCCGAACAGCAAAGCAGAAAATTCTTCACTCCCGGCGTCGCCATGCCGCCCCATTCAGGACTGATGACAACGAGCGCGTCCGCGGCCTGCAGTTCGCGCGAAATTGGCGCCCATACGTCGGCCGGCGGTCCGCCATGTGCTTCGTCCCACAACGGCAGTGGATTGCCGCTCAAACTATACAGGAAAGTCTCCGCTCCGGAAATTTCCTGCGGGACAGCCGCGGCGAGGTAACGGGCAACTTTGAGCGACTGGGCATCGACGCGGTGGCTGCCGCTCAGAATGAAAATCTTCATGACGCGAGGATGCGGAGGCGGGGCTTGCCTGCAAGCAGGGTTCCGCCAACCCTGCCGATGTGCCGAACAGCTTTGGTAAGCTTTTTCAAATCTCCACCTGGGGCGAAAGCCACGGGCCTTCCGTTGGCGTCGTGATTGATGGTTGTCCACCGCGCCTGCCGCTCAGCGAAGCCGAAGTGCAGGCCGAACTCGACCGCCGTCGCCCCGGCCAAAGCGATATCACCACGCCGCGCAAAGAGGCGGACGCCGTGGAAATTCTCTCCGGGATTTTTGAAGGCCACACCACCGGCCAGCCGCTGGCGATGCTGGTGCGCAACGCCGACGCGCGTCCCGAAGCCTACACGGAGATGCGGGAAAACTTCCGCCCATCGCACGCCGATTACACTTACCAAGCCAAATACGGACTACGCGACCATCGCGGTGGCGGCCGCTCCTCTGCCCGTGAAACCATTGGGCGTGTGGCGGCTGGCGCGGTGGCGCGCAAAATTTTGACGCTGGCTGGCGGCGTGGAAATTCGCGCGTTCGTCACGCGAGTGCATCACCTCGCCGCACCATCGATCACGGAATTTCCCTCACTAGCCGAAGTCGAGGCGACGGCGGTGCGCTGCCCGCATCGCCCGACCGCCGAGAAAATGATCGCCGCCATTAAGGAAGCGAGGTGCACCGGCGATTCGGTGGGCGGCACCATCGAGTGTCGCGTGCGCGGCCTGCCAGTCGGACTGGGCGAACCCGTATTTGATCGTCTCGAAGCGGATCTGGCGAAGGCGATGTTGTCTCTGCCCGCCACCAAGGGCTTCGAAATCGGCAGCGGTTTCACCGGCACGCTCCTCAAAGGCTCGCAGCACAACGACGCCTTCGTGATGAAGGACGGCGCCGTGCGCACGGAGTCCAACAACTCCGGCGGCGTGCAAGGCGGCATCAGCAACGGCGCGGAACTTGTCTTCCGCGTCGCATTCAAGCCGACCGCCACCATTCACCAAAAGCAGCAGACGGTAAACGTGCACGGCGAAGCGAGCGAACTGCAGGCGCGGGGCCGTCATGACCCTTGCGTCGTGCCGCGCGCAGTTGTGATCGTCGAAGCGATGACCGCGCTTGTCCTCGTCGACCACTGGATGCGCCACTCGGCGCAGAACCAGACCTTCAAGTTCTGACTTGTCCGGCGGGCGGGGTAGGGTTCCTGTTCTCGCATGCACACCAGCGCCGCCTCCGTTTATTTTATCATCGGCACGCCCGGGTCAGGTCGACGCGCACTTGTTTGGGATTTGATTGAAAATGGCTTCAGCGCCACCGAGCCCGCGTTGGTGCTCGTCGCCGAAGGCGAAGCGCCGCACGACGTCGAAGCCAAACTCGCCGCGCGTCCGCACACCGAGATCCGCCGTTGGGCGCGCACCGATCCGGCAATATTGCCCGTGGATGGCGTGACGCCCGGCACGAATGTTTTTCTCTTCGCTGATTCTCGCGCCGACACGATCACGCAACTCGAGTCGCTCAAGCCGTGGATGGCCGAACGCGGCGCGGAGCTCGCGCGCATCATCTGCGTCGTGAATTGCCAGTTCGCGGAAAAGCACCCGATACTTTTGCCGTGGTTCGATGCGTGCATCCATTTCGCGGACGTCGTGGTGCTGACGCAGCGCACCGGCGTGGAGAATAAGTGGCTCAGCGGCTTCATTCGCCGTTACGAAGAGCTGTTCTACCCGTGTCACTTTCTGCAACTAGGCAAAAGCGGAGTGCCGAATCCAGCGCTCGTGCTCGAGCCCGCGCCGCGCCGCGTCACGCAATATTTTGAACCCGAGGAGGACTTCGCCGATCTTGAGATCGAAACCGATGACGAGGACGACGAGGGGGATGAAGACGCGCTTCAGCCCGAGTCCTACTTCGAGCGCAATCGCGCAAACCGCCGCGTGCGCGAGTTGCCCGACGCGCTGAAATTCTTCGACGCTTAAGTGCGCCGCGGGCGTGTTGCGCGCTTCGCGTTGGTCGCTTGGCGGGATTTGGCCGGTGCCACTTGTGCCGTGTAATATTCCAGTCCGACCGTCGGCGCATACGAGGCGAGCACGGCTTGCGTGGCGCTGAGTTGACTCGCCAGCGTCGGCACTTCCACGAGCGCGCAACGCGTGACGACCGGCGGCGTGCGGCGCGGATGATTCATGTTCATGAATGCGAGCGCGGATTCGAGCGGCGAGAGACTGGGATTATACGCGGCGTTGGCGGCATAGCGGCCCGGATAAATCGTGCCGTCGGCCAGTTGCACCGCGACGCCGCAATAGTGGTGCTCGGTATCAGTCAGGTAAGGCGCGTAACTTTGCGAGGCCGCCGCGAACGCCGTCGCCACAAGTGGATCCTGCATCGCGTTACCCGCCAACACGAGGTCGTGCGTGCAAAGCTCCGGATCCATCCAGCCGCCGCGCACACCGAGCGCGGCCGGACCGAACGCCTCCGGCAAATATTTGTGCAACGGCCACGCGCTGTAAACCGTGGGGCGCTTCGGATCGGATGGCAGCAACAGAGATAACTGATCGGCATCGACCAACTCGTTGAGAAACTGCCGGCAATAGCCGCATGGCGCGGCACTGATCGCGAGCGCATGGAGTCCAGTCTCGCCGTGCAGCCATGCACTGTTGGTGGCGGCTTGTTCCGCGTGCACGCTGAAACTCAGCGCGGCATTGCGAAACTCGAAATTCGCCCCGAGGTAGAGATTGGCACAGCCGGTTTTCGCGTCGAGCCGTCCCGCCGCCACCGTGCCGACTTGATAATGCGACACCGGCACGACGGCGTATTGCTGGGCGACGGGCAGCAATTGCATCATGAACGTGCCGAGGTCGATCTTCAGCTGGCCGAGCAACTGCTCGACCTGCGCGGCGGGTAAATGCCCCGACGTGTCCCAGAGTTGATCGACGTCCGCGCGCGCAGCCTTGGGCAAGCGGGCAATAGCTTTCTTCCAATCAACAGAGCGGGTGGGGCGTTTTTTCATGGGAGCAATGTCGATGCGTCGACCGACGACGCATCCAACCGTCGCTGCCGCCGCGCGTCAACCGACCCGTTCAAAATTCATCGCCCGATTATCGGCGGAGTTCTTGCCGCGTGAACGGGTAAACTGTCAGGATGATTCAACTGGAACCCCCCTCTTCGGTGATGCTCCCTGCCCAACGCCTGCCGGAATTCCGCACCATGTATCGCGCCCTCGCGCGACGCGACTCGGCTTACGAAGGCGTTTTCTTCACCGGCGTAAAGACCACCGGGATTTTTTGCCGTCCGACGTGTCGCGCGAAAAAACCGAAGGCGCAGAACGTCGAATTTTTCCCGACGGTTTCCGAAGCGTTGCACGGCGGCTATCGTCCGTGCCGACTCTGCCGTCCGATGGATTCGACGAAACCGGTGCCACCACTCGTCGAGCGTTTGCGTCGCACCGTCGAAGCGACACCGGACGGCCGTGTGACCGACAAGGACCTCGTCGCGCTCGGCGTCGAGCCGTCGACCGCGCGCCGTCAGTTTAAGGCGTATCATGGCATGACGTTTCACGCCTACCAACGCGCGCGGCGCATGGGTCTCGCGTTGCGCGACGTCAAAGCCGGCAAGCCCGTCATCGAAGTGCAGCTCGATCGCGGCTACGAATCGACGAGTGGCTTCCGTGAGGCGTTCGCGCGGATTTTCGGCAAACCGCCACGCGGCGCGGCGCGCAGTGCGGCGTTGTTAGCGCGGCGTTTGGAAACACCGTTGGGCACGATGCTGGCGTTGGCCGACGAGCAGGGATTGCGTTTGCTTGAGTTTGTCGATCGCCGCGGGTTGGAGCGCGAAATTAGCCTGCTGCGGCGCAGCCTCAAATGCGCCGTGGTGCCGGGGAACAACGCCACGCTCGATGCGACTGCACAGCAACTCACCGCCTATTTTGCTGATCCGACAATTCAGTTTTCGCTGCCGCTCGCCCCGATTGGTTCGGAGTTTCAGCGCAAGGTATGGGCGGAACTGCAACGCATCCCGGTCGGGCGCACGCGCAGTTATCGCGAAATGGCGCAACACGTCGGCGTGCCCAAGGCCGCGCGCGCCATCGGCCGCGCCAACGGTTCGAACATGATCGCGATTGTGATTCCGTGTCATCGCGTGATTGCCGCCGATGGTGGATTATCCGGCTATGCCGGAGGTGTTTGGCGGAAGCAGCGCCTGCTCGACCATGAGCGGCAGGGCGCGAAATGAGCGAATTCGCGCCGGTTAACAAAACTCTTGCCCCACTTGGGGCGGCACGTATCCATGACCATTCGGTTTTGCCCGGGTGGTGGAATTGGTAGACACGCAGGTCTCAGAAGCCTAAATCGCAATGTTTCCCGTTGTGCCAGGTTGTGGCCCGGGTGCGTTTTCAGAGGGGAAATCAGAAATGCTGTGGTTCCCGGCGGGTCCAGAAAGGGTCTGATTTCGGAAGAAGGTGTAGAAAAGAAGGTGTAGAAAAACGCGAAGGGGCCGACCGTGATTCAGCTATTCGGGATAGCGAGGAGCCGGAGCAAACCATCCATGAAATTTTGCACCTGGGACGAATGTGATCTTGCGTGGAGCATCACCCGCTTCGGCGCCTACTTGCGTGCGATCCAGCGGGCAGGCATGCAAGAAACGGCATAAAGTCCGCGACGAGTTGTTTGCCCGGCTGCCGGGCGGGCCGGTGAAAATGGTCGAGGTTGAGATCCTGCCGGCACCGGCCGGGTTCGCCTGAACAAGCGCGTCTCTCGGTCCCTTGCAACCGCCTCCCTTCCTCTCATAACCTATTTGGCAGTCGCGCGCCGCTGAAATTTACTCAACCGTGCTCTGTTGAATGGCGCTCCCCATCAACATTGAGGCTTTGCTCAACGGCTCTGCCGTGGAATGGGAGCGCATCGAATTCAAGGAAGGCTGGAACCCAGAGGATGTGGTCCAGGCGCTGTGCGCGTTCGCGAATGATTTCCACAACTGGGGCGGTGGCTATCTGGTTTTGGGGGTGAAAACGGTGGACGGACGACCGACGCTACCGCCAAGCGGGCTTGAGCCCGAGCAGGCGGATGCCTGCCAAAGAAAGCTCCTAGAGCTTGGGCACCTGCTGCGACCCAATTATCACCCGATCACGGAAATCGCCAAGGTTGAGGGCAAGCTGGTGCTGGTCGTCTGGGTTCCGGCCGGCGAAATGCGCCCCTATGAGGCGCCCGCCAGCCTGGCCAAGGGGGCGCGGCAAATGCTCCCGTATATTCGCCTGCACGCGAACACCGTGGAGGCCAAAGGCGAACTGAAGACTGAACTCTACAGCCTCGCTAATCGGATACCCTTCGACGACCGGCAAAACAGCTCTGCCAATCTCACGGATTTACAGCCCACACTCATCCAGAATTTCCTCGCTCAGGTAAAAAGCGATTTGGCCGCAGAGGCGGCCCGATTGTCTGTTGATGAACTGGGCCGGCGCATGCAGATCGTGCGGGGCCCGCCGGAGGCTCCACGCCCACTGAATGTTGGCCTGCTGTTTTTCACGCCCGACCCCACGCGATGGTTTCCGCAGACACAGATTGATGTCGTGCATCTGCCGGAAGGACGGGGCGGCGACCAGATCATCGAAAAAGTTTTCAAGGGTCCGCTCGGGGCGATGCTCCAGGATGCGTTGGGATATCTGCGCAACCATGTCGTGACGCAGTTTACCCGCAAGCTGCCGGACCAAGCGGAAGTGGAACGCTACGCGAATGTGCCCTACGCGGCGCTCGAAGAGGCGCTGGTCAATGCGGTGTTTCATCGCAGCTACGAAGAGCGCGAGCCGATTGAGGTGCAGATCACGCCGGAGGAAATCACCATTCTCAGTTTTCCGGGACCGGATGCCACGATCAGCATGGAGGACCTGCGCGTAGGCCGGGGCGTGGCCCGCCGTTATCGCAATCGGAGGATCGGAGAATTCCTGAAGGAATTGGAGCTGAGCGAAGGCCGCGGGACGGGCATTCCGAAAATAATCCAATCTATGCGCGGGAATGGTTCGCCAGAGCCCGCCTTTGAGACGGACGCCGGCCGGACCTCTTTCCTAGTCCGGCTGCCTCTGCGACCTGGCCCTAAAGTAGAGACTCCTGTAAGTAGCGATGGATCAAGGGACATGGGGACTACTTTAGGCAGGGAAGAAGTAATTCCTAAAGTAGATCCTATAGTATTGGGTCGGATGACCGTTTCAGTCGTCCGCACAATCCTCACCCTTTGCCAAGAGGCGCGGCGGCCCAGCGAACTAAGCCGGTTCTTGGACATCGAAGATCGCATGCTTCTCCTCTACGGGTATCTGAGCCCGCTGATGGAGCAAGGCTGGCTTGTCCGCACACAACCGATGTCGCCACAAAGCCCCACTCAGCGCTACGTCATTACGCTCGCTGGCCAAGAGTGGTTGACGGCCCATCCTGGCTAAGCGTCTTAACCGGTGCCGCCTTTGGGAGCCGTCGGGACCAACTTCTCAAGCAATCCCGCTTCAAACCCGACCAAACTGGATTCATAGAAAGGCGCGCCGGAGCGAAACCAGATGGCGTGGTGATGACTGGGATCGCGACTGGGTATGATGTGCCAAGCGAGGCCGAACGGGTAGCGATAGTTTCCGTCATCGCGAGTCAGAGCCAGCAGCTTGGGCCTCATGCTGGCATAGCCAGATTTCTCGTCCTCCCAGAGGTAATCCTTTTTCGCCTCCAGGCAGAATAAATTGGCCTCAGCGGAGCGGCGCCGATGCACAATGACATCGGGCTTCATCCAAGCGACTCCGGACATTTCGCAGCCCTTCGTTTTGTCTAGGTAACGGTTGTATTCGCAGTCAACATGTAGATCGGGGAATTGCCCCTGAAGATAGAACCCCAAGCGAAAGGTAATCGTCTGCTCGTTCACTCCGTCCATGCCGAGATCGAACAACTCGCCGTCGCGAGTGAAAAGCTCGGCAAAGCCAGTCGAAATTCGATTAACGAGGTCAGCGGGAGCCATGGCTACAGGACAAGGTGTAGTCTGGCACTCGTCCGGGAGCAATGTTTCACCGCGCCTGCCTAGCTCCAATCTCGATAGACACCTAACAGCCATGGTTAGCGATTGGGTGATGAAGAAACGTCACCAGAAAACCACTAGGCATTGTGCCCACTGCGGCCATCGCTTCCTTATTAACCCGCGCGTTGGCCACCGCCACCGCCACTGCGACAAGCCAGAGTGCAGGCGTGTCAGTCGAGCCAGAGCGCGAAAGCGTTGGCTGAAGAAAAATGGCGGACGGAAATACTTCGACCGGCTGGACAATACCGATCGCGTGCGCACCTGGCGCAAACACAACCCACATTATTGGCGCCGGGAAGTTCGCGTCCAGATGGCGAAGTCGAAGCAATTCGTGCTGACGAAGCGCCTTAGCGCCGCATTGAGATTCGTTACGTTACAAGATTCGATTGACACCCATCTCGCTCTGAAAATCGGCATAATATCGGATCTCTGCGGCACTACGTTACAAGATACGATAGCCAAGGAGCTGAGGCGTCTCATGCTGCGCGGACATGCAATTTTGCGCGGCAAAAAACCGAAAACCTAACCGCAACCTCGTTCCGTTACCGTCGATTCTATCGCGACGGACGGTGTAACGCGACATGAGCGGCCAGGGCCAGCTACCGCTCCCGGCCGCGACGGGTGGATTGATCCCCGTCGCGGCCTACGTGCGTATGTCCACCGAGCACCAGCAATACTCTACCGAAAACCAACTCGACCGGATCAAGGAATACGCCGCGCGGCGCGGTATGGAAATTATCCGCATCTTTGCTGATGAAGGGAAAAGTGGCTTGAGCATCAAGGGTCGCGAGAGCCTACGCCAGATGATCGCGGAGGTAGAAACTGGCAAAGCCGAGTTCAAGGGCATCCTAGCCTACGATATCAGCCGGTGGGGTCGATTCCAGGATGCGGACGAAAGCGGTTATTATGAATACATCTGCAAACGCGCCGGTATCGCTGTCAGTTACTGTGCAGAGCAATTCGAGAACGACGGCAGTCCCACCTCGAACATCATCAAGAGCGTCAAGCGCTCCATGGCCGGCGAATACAGCCGGGAGCTTTCCACCAAGGTATTCCAGGGGGCCTGCCGGCTCATCCAGATGGGTTTCAAACAGGGCGGGGCGGCTGGCTTTGGTCTGCGCCGGATGCTTATCGACCAGTCTGGGCAGCCGAAGGGCATGCTCAAAATTGGCGAGCAAAAGAGTCTGGCTACTGATCGGGTCGTGCTGGTGCCAGGACCTGATTCAGAGCAGGAGGTTGTTCGGTCTGTCTACCGGGCCTTCCTCGATGAGGGGAAGACGGAGCGAGAGATCGCCGACCAACTCAACGCCCAGAAGGTCACGACTGATCTTGGACGCGCATGGACCCGGGGCACCGTCCATCAGGTTCTCACCAACGAGAAATACATCGGCAACAACGTCTATCACCGCACCTCCTGCAAGCTGAAGCGCAAGCACGTCATGAACCCGCCGGAGATGTGGATTCGCGCTGACAACGCCTTCGAGGCGGTGGTTGATCCGCAGCTCTTCGCCCGGGTGCAGGAAGCAATCCTGGCCCGGGCCAAGCGCTATTCCAACGAGGAGATGCTCACGGCCCTGAAGGATCTTTGGTCACGCCATGGCCGTATTTCTGGGCTCCTGATTGATGAGCAGGAGGCCATGCCATCCAGTGCCGCGTTCAGAAACCGCTTTGGCAGCCTGGTCCGCGCCTACACCTTGATCGGCTACGACCCACAGATCGACTATTCGTTCGTTGAGATCAACCGTTACCTGAGAGGACGGCACCCTGAGATTGTGCAGGAGGTCATTGGGCGTCTGGCCGGGATGGGGGTGACCGTGGAGCGGGATCCTGCAACCGAGTTGCTGGTGCTGGATCGTGAACTGACTGTTTCGGTGGTCCTCTCCCGCTGTCTGCGCACTGCGGCCGGCACATCCCGTTGGATGCTGCGCTTTGAGGAGGGATTCCGCCCGGACCTCACCATCGCCGTAAGGATGGATGAGACCAATCAAGGCATTAAAGACTACTATTTGCTTCCTGCAATTGACCTGAGCGAGGCAAGACTGCGCTTGGGCGACAACAATCACGCGCTCCTCGACACCTACCGGTTCGACGATCTGGAGTTCTTCTTTCAGATGGCAGAGCGGATCTCCGTGGAGGATGCCGCGGCATGAGTGCGTCGAAGGAATCACGGGTCAGGCTAATTCCGGTGGACCGAGTCCGGGTCGTTAATCCACGCGTGCGGGATAAGAAGAGATTCGAGAGGATTGTGGAAAACATCGCGGCGATCGGGCTTAAAAAACCCATCACCGTGACCGTCGGCAAACCCGCCGAGGACGGCAGCGACACCTTTGACCTAGTATGCGGTCAAGGCCGCCTCGAGGCGTTTATTTCACTGGGCCAAAAGGAAATCCCGGCTCTGGTGCGGGGCTTTTCCACGACGGATAGTTTGCTGGCGAGCCTCATTGAGAATATCGCCCGGCGTCGTGGCCGCGCACTCGATCAGATCAAAATGATCGAATGGATGAAGGACCAGGGGCACAGTCACACAGATATCGCGGCCAAGACCGGTTTAGGCGCGGAGTATGTGCGGGACATCCTGAATCTCCTCCGCAAAGGAGAGGATCGGCTCTTGGAAGCAGTCCTCCATGGCAAGATTCCCATCACTATTGCCACCGGTATTGCCGGCGCGGCGGATACTGATTCCCAGCGGATGCTGATGGAGGCGTATGAGCGCAAGGAGATGAATCAAAAAAACCTGCGGGCCTTCAGGCGCATCGTCGATATGCGGCGCATTTTCGGGAAGAATTATGGCCAGCGTAAGAATCGGGGCTCCAGCCGCACCACGGCCGAGAGCTTGGTGAGGGCCTATCGCATGGAAACCCAACGCCAGAAGATCATGGTCCGAAAGGCCAAGCTATGTGAAGCACGGCTCCTGTCGGTTTCCGCGGCATTCCGGGTGCTGGTCGCGGATGAGGATTACGTGAATCTGCTCCGGGCTGAGGAGCTCTCCACGATGCCGAAATTCTTGGCGGAAAGAGCGAGGCAGGCCGGATGAGTGACAAGGTGCGCACAGCTTTTGAGCTCGATGGCGTGACGTTGCCGCTATCGGCAATCCACCCGATCCGCCAAGTGAAACCGCTCGATCATGCCTGGGGAAAATACCGGGCGGTGTTGGCCTCACTGAAAGAGGTAGGGCTGATCGAGCCTTTGATCGTGTTTCCCCAGCGCGGTGCGCGCGACGCCTATCTGCTTCTTGACGGACACATGCGGCTAAAAGCCCTCCATGAACTCGGGCGCACGGAGGCCTTCTGTTTGGTGGCAAGTGACGACGATGCCTTTACCTACAATGACAAGGTCAACCGGCTGTCCCTGATCCAGGAGCACGCCATGATCGTGCGGGCCATCGAGCATGGAGTCACACCGGAGCAAATCTCCAAGGCCCTGAGCGTCGATCCGAGCAAGGTTAGATCTAGTCTCAACCTGCTCGATGGCATCGACGCGGAGGCGGTCGAGCTGCTGAAGGAGAAACCAATTACAGCCACGGCCCTGAAACTTTTCCGCAAGGCCAAGCCCGTCCGCCAGGTTGACATGGCGCAATTGATGGTAAGCGGGAACAACTACACTTGGGCCTATGCCGAGGCCTTGATCCTTGGGACGCCCGCGGAGCAACTGGTCGGTGGCAGCAAACCCAAAAGCCCGCATGGAATTTCCGACGAGGAGGTCACGCGCATGGAGAAAGAGATGGAGGTGCTGGAGCGGGACTACCGGCTCCACCAGGACAAGTTTGGGGAGAATTCACTGCACCTCAACGCCGCTCAGCGCTACGTGAAGCGGCTGCTGGAAAACGCCAAGATCAAGCGGTTCATGGCCAATCGCTATCCAGAGTTGTTGGAGGAAATCCAGGAACTGGCAGCACTCGAGGCTCTTTAGAACTGAACATTTTCCCTAGGTAAACGAATTACAGTTCAGAGGGCTGGCACCCGCACGCCGAAACGTCCAAAGCCGCGAGGCGAATATGGGCACGAGGCCGCAGGCCTGGTGAAACATACGTTCTTTAAGGGAAACCTCTGGGTCCGTCCTGTGGGGCGGGACGGGCCCAACGGGGTTTGGCCAACGTGCGCACGCCTTTCATGTTGCTGATATCTACCGGGCTTTCAGGATATTCCCGAGAGTGAGCAGGCTGGCATTGTGGCCGAACTTCAGATCGACCTCAGCCCGTCCCGTCCGGCATAGCCAATGGTTGGGTCGTCGCACGGCCAGACCGTAAGGACCATGTTGGGGTGCCGTTCTGCGTTGCTCGAACCGGATGCGAGAAGTAGTAAGCTACTCCACAAATGAACCCGGCATCGGATTTATATTTCAGTGACGTGTTCGGGGTCGCGGAATCCGACTTGGATGAATACGGGGCGTTCAATGTTTCCCTGGTGGTCGATCTCCCTCTGTTCATCGACCCGTTTCTTTTATTCAATAGTCAACATCCGCCCTATCAGGCGCTCCACACGCTGATTATCGACTACCTCAAGTATCTGCGCGACCAGTCGCTCGCCGGGCAACTTAACGACGGCCGATTGCGCGCCCTCTTTTGTTTCTCCGAGGTGCAGCAGAACTGGCTTGGCTTCTCCCAGACCGACAATCGCGGCCGGGGCCTGGGCATGGATTTCGCGCGCGCGCTCGCGGATAACCTGAATAAGCTCTTCGCAGATTTTGGGAATGAAAACATTACCCGCAGCAGTCATCTGGAAAAACTTTGCCTGATTCGGGCGGGAGTGGGCCGAGACATGATCTCGGATTTCACGACGAACCTCATCAAGCGGTTCCTCTGTGAATTCACCGAAGGATTCGCCAAGAAGCACCTCGACCCGGCCCGCTGCGCCACCTTCAGCGTGGAGCGGGTGACGTTCTACCCCGCGACAGGCACGTGGGCTCCAGGCAAATACCTCCTCCCGAAAAACGGGAGCGACTTCGTCCTGCTCACACCCAAGGACCTGCTTACAAAGGATGACACCTGGATCAACAAGGAAGACTTTATCCGCGAATACCACGACATTCCTACCGCCATCGGCGACGCGGAGTTGCGTGACCGGATCGACGCCTATTTCCAATCCGTGTTGCCGCGGAGGCCGACGAAAAAGGAAGAGGATGAAGCCGTGCGGAAAACCGCGTTGCAGTTTCCGGTGCTCATCGACTATTTCATCAAGCACAAGGAAGACACCGGCGACGAAGCCGAGAGGCGCAGCATCGCGAAGGTCGAAGCGTCGATGGCGCTATATATCCGCCAGTTCGGGCAACTGGTGGAGATGCTGCGGACTACGGAGTTTTATCGTGAAC
The DNA here is from genome assembly GCA_030681265.1 of Candidatus Didemnitutus sp. Lineage (GTDB taxonomy): Bacteria > Verrucomicrobiota > Verrucomicrobiia > Opitutales > Opitutaceae > Didemnitutus. The sequence continues at coordinate 32,788 of JAUXXD010000068.1, forward strand.
CCCTCGCATCGAAGGATGCCGCCCTAGAGAAGGTGCGCTTTCTCAAGGATGTGATCGAAAACAAGGGTGGTCATCGGATATTCTACCACAACGGGCAGGCGATCCGGAAAGAGGAGGACCTACAGATCCTCTACCGCCTCGTATGGCACCGCACCAGATTCGACGTGAGCCGCGAGGTGAACGATGGCCGGGGACCGGCGGATTTCAAAGTTTCGGTGGGCGCCACCAACAAAACGCTGGTCGAGATGAAGCTCGCCAGCAATACGGGCTTGCGGCGAAACCTCGAGAAGCAGGTGGAAATCTACCAGAAGGCCAGCGATGCGCCGACCGCGTTGAAGGTCATTATCTACTTCAGCCAAGCGGAGCAACGGCGGGTTGCCGCGATACTGAGGCAACTGAAGCTCGACGGAAATCCGGACATTGTCCTCATCGACGCGCGAGTAGACAACAAGCCATCCGGATCCAAAGCGGCTTAGTTTTGGTTCAGCAAGGGCTAGGACGGCCTCGCCCCAGTCGATCCCGCCGGACGGTCCGTGGCAAAGCGCAGCAGGGATCCTTGGGCGCGGCGACGAGTCATGCACAGGAGCGGGCTGCGCCTATCTCTTCATCAAGCATGCGCCTTCGATCAATTCTTCGTCTCTGGGTAGGTAGTCTCTCATTCGCCGCCATCGTCACGCTCGGCTGGTGCGTGTGGGCCACAATCCGGTTTGTGCTCAGACAGCTCATTCGGTTCGGGCGCGCCCCATGAAAGCATCCTTTTCCCCCCATTGGGACCGTTTGGTGCGGCGCGCTATCCGCGAACGCAACCCGGGCCTGCTTCGGCATGGGCGCCAAATGGAGATGACGGTGATGGGGTTGGTTCAGTTTCCCGAGAGGATCCAGTCGTTCCTCGATGACGAACGCTTTAGCGAGCTGGCCTACCTGGCCGAATATATTCGGGCCGGTGTGCCGCCGGTGATCAAGCACACCGATCCCGTGTTGTTCCGTAACCTCACCCGCGGTATGGCGCGAGTGAGGGCGCTCGGCTGGCACCGGCGGCTAAAACCAGGCCCGTTGCGAATCAGGGCTACAGCGAAGCGGCGACGGGAGTCGGCGAGGAAATGAAATCATGGACCCGCGCCCATCAATTCCACCAATGACCGAGGACGAGTTCGACGATATGCTTCAGCTGGTCCTCGCGAACCAGCGGATCGAGGGGATTATCCTGACCGAGGATGAGATCGCCGTCGTTCGGGCCACGCTCCGCCGGCAACACGGCCTTTCGTGAATCCCGGCAATTCGGCAGGGGCAACGGCAGCGTGGAGGGCGCCAGCAGGCAAAGTTTCCTGGGAGCACTTGGCTATCTCTTCCCGGGGCACAGTGCCCCCGGCGACAAAAACCACCCAATTCCAATTTACGTCCATGTCTACCCAGGCCAACCCAAGCTCCCATGCGATCGACCGTGGCGCGCCGATACTGGAGCCGCCGCAGGACGAGTTGGGGATACTTGCCAACCTCTGCTGGCACTCCCTTTTCGTCCTCGATCCTGACTTCGAGCGGATTGGCGGATCTCCACCGGTCCGACCGGTGATGCCCGCTGCATGCGGGAAGGCGGGTTCGCCGCCGCGCGAAAAAGCTCATGTCGACGCGCTGGTCAGCGCGCTGAAGCTGCTCAATCCGGTTGCCGCCAGGAGAATGCGGCCCTCCCTCGAAACGCCGGCCCAGGCCTACGATTTCAGTCGCTTGTTTCGGGCGGAGCTCGGAGCGCTCAAATTTAGCACAGATGTCAGAGCCCCTTTCATTCGCAGCCATTTGCGGGCAATTATGGAGGAATCACTCGTCCGCTGGCCCTCCGCTTACAGTCGCTTTTGCCGTGAAATCGCCGCAGTGGAAACGGATCTGACCCGGCTCCTTACCCTATTGGCTCGGGCCGCCGGTCATGCGGCCACGGCTGATGAATTCCGCCATGTCGAACGTGCGCAGGCTGAGGTTACCGAGCGATTGCGGTCCCGACTGCCCGCACCGCTGCCGCTGCCCATGCGACCTGACACGCCGGTGGCGCCAACCATTCCTGGCTCGGCGCTGCTGCCGTCGCCAGCGCCGGTTGCCCGCTGTTTGCACCTTACCCACCGACAGGTGCAGATCCTCGAGCACTGCGTATCCTTGGCTGAACTCTTCTTTCGTTATCGCACCGACAGCCCTGGGCTCATTGAGCCCCGATTGTTCCCGCTGATTTGTGCGCCGACCGGGTCAGGCAAATCAATGCTCGTTGCGGCTCTGGCTGCGCGGCTGGATATTCACTACCTTCGCGTCCAGCGCGGCGACATGGCGCCGCAAGGGGCCACCCGGATGCGGGCCACGGTTTTCACGATCCTCGATGCCCTTGTGCGCCGGGAACGCGTGCTCTTGCACCTCGACGAACTTGATAAGCTCACCGTCGAGAATGGCGCGCCCACGCCGACTAACGAATGGGGCGCAGGTATATTTTCGGATGTCTGGAGCCTGCTGGATGGAGTTCTTCCTTTCTCCAACTATCTCGCCACCGATGACCGGGTGAAGCCAACTGGCGTTGAGGTAACGGCGGAACTGCTGAAGCGGCGCACGCGCTGCGGCCTGTGGGTGGTTGGATCCGGCACCTGGCAGTCCATTTTCTCGCGAGGACGAAAATCGCCGATGGGCTTCGGCGGAGCCACGGCCAACTCCTGTCCGGAGATAGACTCAGCGGACATCGCGGCCGCGCAATTGATCAGCCCGGAACTCCTTGCCCGGTTCAACGCGGATATCCAAGTGATGGCTTACCCGGATCAGGATGAAATCCAGGCGCTGCTTGTCGCCACAGGGATTCGGCAACTGGCGAAGGACTGCGACTATACGATTTCAGCCAACGACCTTGATTTCGCCCGGGGCGGCTTTCGCGTCCTGGAGACGTTATACAGCCGGCTTTTGCTCAGGCAGGCGAAGATGAGTCCCCGCCCCGCACCGGGCGCAGGGCGAACCGAGGCACCCGCTATCTCTTCTGACCCGCAAGCACTCACCAAGCCATGAAACCCATCCTGCCACCTCTCTTCGATACCCGTGGTCGCCCGGTTCAACTGGGGGCGCTCCTCGCCGAGGGCGGGGAAGGCGCGATCTACCCCTGCGATGGCCGAGGCGACATCTTGGCCAAGGTATTCCATCCGGCCAGTCCGGAGCTCGAACGCGCGCGCGGCGAGAAACTGCGGGCCATGCTCATGCTCGCGGACCTGCGGTCCCATCCCCGTCTCGCCTGGCCGCAAGAGCTCCTGCGGGGTGCGCAGGGCGAGGCGAGGGGCTTCATGATGAGGCGAGTCTCCGGGGTCACCCTGGTGCCGCTCACGGCCCTGGCGCTGATGAAAACCCGTCTGCCGAGCTGGGGGCCGGCCCATGTTTGCCGCGTCGTGCATGACGTGGCGGCGATCTGCGCCGCGCTGGAAGCCCGCCAGGTGTTCATCGGGGACATCAATCTCAGCAACTTCCTGGCCAATCCGGTGACGGCGGAGACCTCGGCGATTGATTGCGATAGCTATCAGATCACGGTGAACGAGCGAAAGTATCCGTGCCGGGTGTTCACCCCGGATTTCCAATCGCCTGAGGTTCTCGCGCCAAGCGGCCAACTGGCCTCGCTGGGGCCCGCGCAATTCCGGTTTTCGGGGGCACTGCTTTTCTTCACGCTGCTGACGGCGGGTGGGCATCCTTACCAGGTGAAGAATGGCAAGTCACCGGCCGAGAACATCGTGGCGGGACGGCATTTCTTGGGTGGCAAGGGCACCGCGACGGGCGCCACGACCGGCGCTATCTGGAGTCGATACATGGCCCAGCCTCCCCGGGTCCTCGCGCTGTTCAAGCGAGCGTTCATTGCGGGTCACAGCCAAGACCCCGCCGCGCGCCCCTCCTTCGCCGAATGGGTCAGTGCCTTTCGCAGTCACTATGCCGAACTGATTCACGCGGCCTAATCTTTCCCATGAACAAGAACCACCAAAACAACCCGTCCCGTCTCGCCCTTCCGTCCGCCACCATCCAGACGGAGGATGGGATCGACCATTACAATAACCCGCATCCGCGCTGCCCGGTCGCGCTCCTCCTCGATACCTCGAGCAGCATGCAAGGCCGCGCCCTTGAGGAACTGCAAAGCGGCCTGCAGGCTTTTTTCGCCGCGTTGGCCAAGGACGAGCTGGCCTCGTTGCGGATTGATCTCACCTGTTACACCTTCGGCGGCTTCGTCCAGCAGGTCGTGCCTTTCGGTGCGACGGTTGATGGCCTGGCCTCCCGGCCGCCGCGCTTGATCGCGAACGGCGGGACTCCGCTCGGCGAGGCCGTGCGCACCGCGATCAGCGCGATCAATGCCCGGAGGCAGGTTTACCGGGAATGCGCTTTGGCTGCTTATCGCCCCTGGGTCGTCATCATGAGCGACGGGCAGCCCAACGATCCTGGTTGGGAAAGCGCCGCCGACCAACTGCATCAGTTCGCTCAGTCGGGCTGGAATGTTCTCTGCATCGGCCTGGGCGGTGATCAGGCGCAGCTGGCGATTCTTCAACGCTTCGCCGTCCATCCCGCCAAACTGCTGAGCCAGACCGATATTGGGGCTTTCTTCGCCTGGCTCAGTGATAGTCTCAAGACCAACAGTCACAGCCACACGGCGGCGAATACCTGCGCAGGTCTCCCGAGCGTCCTGCCGAGCATCCCGAAACTATGAGCCCCGACCTCACACCCGGTCAGGGCGCAGAGTGGGGGGCCGGCTCGGCGGTTGCGATCGGCCAGCGCCATGTCGAGCAAGGACGGCCCTGCCAGGATGCCGTCCAGGCCTCCGTTGGTCTGCACCCCTTTGTCATGGTCTGCGACGGCCGCGGCAGTTCCGCGCTCGGTCAGCACGGATCCACCGCCGCCACGGTCGCGGTGGAACGTGTGCTCTGGTGTGCCGAGCCGCTGCTGCAGCGCTGTCTCGATCATCTTGGCCCGGAAGATCCCTTCGCGTTGGCGGGATGGAAGGACGTGTCGCAATTGCTGCTCCGGTCATTGGTTCAAGCGCAAGAAGGCTTGGCCCGGGAACACGGAGTCGGAGCAGCAGAATTTGAGTTTACTCTCTCTTTAGCCGTCGTTGGTCGACGTGGACTGGGCGTGCTCCAGATCGGTGACAGTTGCTTAGTGCTGAATCGTGACGGTCAGCCAACGCTGGCGGCCAGTCCGCAGACGGGGGCATTTGCCGGTGAAACCAACTTTGTCAGCCCGACCGAGACTGACTTTCGCAGGGCCGAGATGCAGATCCTACCGGTTGAGCGGCTCACCGGCATTGCGGGATTTTCCGACGGGGTGTCCGGCAAATGGCTTCACCATCAGACCCGGGAGGTGGCGCCCGGGGTGAATCAGATTCTGGACCGTCTCGCGACGGGAGCGTGGGACGAGAACCGGTTGCGGGAATACTTGCACCAGCCGTTTTGGCGCCTGGGCGGAGATGATGACCGCAGCATTGCCTACCTCGTCCGGCCAAGGATCCCGGGCACCCCGGTGCAGGATAGCCCAAGCGCCGGGCTTGAACCAACCCCCAAGAAAGAGGAACTGGACCATGTCTGAGGAACTGAAGGATACCGGACACGAGGTGCCCCTGCCGATTGTATCCGTCAGCCTCGAGGGCGTGAACGCGGAAGGCCTGACCACAAAGATCGGTCGCGGCTTCGACTTCACCCAGGCGGAGGACCTGCTGCGCACTTGGGCGCGCAATCAAACCGGGAACTGGCCGGACGGCGCCCCCATTCGCGTCGCCGTCGAATTTCCCCGTCGGCTGGTCTTCACCTGTGACCTAATCGCTGACTCCTCGGGAAAGGTGCGCGAACGCATCACCAGCCTACGGCACGAGCTGCCGGATTTCAGCGCAGTAGGGCTCATGTCTCTCCAGGACCATGTCGCCGTCGCTCTGCGACTGGCGTTTGCCAGCCGCGAGATATCCGTGGAGTCGCTGCAGGCGAAACGCGTCGCCCGGATCGTCCTAGCCTACGGCGATCCGGCATGAGCGTCTTTTTGTTTTGTGCTGACTCACTTAGTGAAGTGAGTGGGCGAACCGATCAAGGCGTTCAAGCCGGAGCGGCAATCCTAGCATGACGAGCTTGGTAGACGCACCGGTGAAGAGAAACACCTGTCGGTTAGGCCAGCGGATTCAATGTGCGGAGGGACCTATTTCGCATTGATCAGGCGCATCTCCAGCCAGCAAAAACAAGATGACAAAATAATGACATTAGCGCTAATATGATCGAACTTAAAATTCTACTAACTACTGTTTATTACTATGTTAGATATGTCAGACATGAATGTTATTGAAAGACACTGACTCTTGTGGCACCAGTAGTCTCATGGACCTTACAAACGTTAATGCAATTAGGGCGAGCGTGCTGCCGCTACAGGAACACATCGAAGCAGTGATCGGGATGGTGACAGACAGAATGAAAGACGAAGCACATCCGGACGGAAATATGGGATGGCTCCAAGATTGCGCAAAGGAGGTCGATCTAATGAAGCGTGATCTAAGGGCACTCGAGGCCATTCGTGAGCACTTGATCGAGGTTCTTACGAATACGCTAAGTTTTGAGGACGATGACATATCGGTTTCAAAAACTGGTATGCGGACGCTGACCGTCGAAGTCAGTCAAGGCATGATCAATCAGCATCTCTTGACGCTTACTGGCGCCAAAAAGAAAGGGCAGGTAAAGGAGGGAGAGAAATTCACGATCCAGCTACCTGAAGGAACGTCTTTCCACACGGAGCTCTGTGAACCGGGCAATAAGATCCGGGAGAGGGGGCTGATTCGCAAATTTTACGAGAGCGAAAAAATTACAGATGGAGACAAGGTAATCATGTGTGAAGTCAGCCGGGGCACATGGAAAATTTTGGCCGCCAAAAGTCCAGAGGGACAGGAACTGGAGAGCCGTCTTTTGAAGCAGCGGCTTGATCAGCTGAGCGATATTCTCGGCGAGAAGCCGTTAACCCCCACCAAAACACCATGAATGCAATCACGCAGAATCTTCATCAACCGAGATGGACGGGGCATTCACTGAAAATTAGTCGCCATGCGATTCGGAGAGCTAAGGAACGCCTTCGTTGGAGTATTGAAGCCATTACCAGGATGGCCGATCGCGCTTTAGAACAAGGATTGGCTCCAAATGACTGCACTGGGGCATTGAAATTCGCGCTCATTAGCAAGAGTAGCCCCGAGAATTTATCCTGCCCGTTCCTCTACGGTGAATACATCTACTTCTTCAGATACGCCCTGGAATCCAACGAGGTTTGGTTAGTCACCATCTACCGGGCCCCGCATGAATTGCTCCGAGTGCTTAGGAACAAGAAGCCGCACTATGGGACGGCTACTCAATTTGGTTCTAACTAACCTATGACCACATACTCTGAGGATAGCGTAACCTGTGGTTCGTGCGGAAACATCTTCCAGCATTGTTCTCTCAACAGCACCAACGCGTTCGGATCTATGGATTTGGATACTCGGCCGCCAGAAATGCAGCGCTCAACCATGGACGCATGGATTCAGCGGTGCCCTTCTTGTGGCTTCTGTTCCAGCGACGCATCAGTATTTAACCCAGATTTGCGGGACGTGCTAAGTTCGCCAAGTTACCGCGCTCAACTGGCTGACCAGTCTTTACCTCAGCTTGCGGCCACTTTCGCTTGTGCTGGCCTCCTCTATGAATCGAACGGGCAGATTAACGACGCAGGTTGGGCCTACCTACATACGGCGTGGTTACTGGACGACGAATTGAAGACCGCCGAAAGCGCACGTTGGCGCAGTCGCGCGGCCGATGCCTTCTTAGGATCCATGAAAAGAGGAACTCCGATTGTCCCTCAACCTGGCGAATCAGAGGTAATTGTCGTGGATTGCTTGCGCCGCGTCGGCCGTGGTGACGAAGCGTTGCAAATCATTGATTCGATGGGCGTCGCTGAAATTCCAGAGGTCATTCGGAAGGTTTTCACTTATCAGCGTGGCTTGATCCAAAAAAAGGACCTCGGCTGCCATACAGTGGGAGCGGCATTGAAACATCCAACATAGTCCAAACCAGGAGAACATTATCATGGAAACAGAAACGATGAGCGTTACGAAAAAATCGGAGTTTTTGAGAAAGCTAATCGGAAAACTTAAACTCCTGCAGCGCACCAAGGCTGATATATTGATCTGTCTATGCTGGGGTTTACATGAAAGTGATCCGGAGGGGTTCAAAGAACTTGATAATCTGACCTGGCCTGAGGGGTGTGCCATACTCTTGTCGAGTAATCGCGAGAACATCGAACGCACAAATCCAACGGCACAGATCAAGTCCATCCCTCGGACGGAATTTTTCATCGATACAGGCCTCCACAACGAGGCCATGCGCAAACTCGTCGAGATAATGATGCGCGACATGGGGGTCGAATCGGGCCTCATCAATCAATACAAGAACCTGTTTCAAGTGAAACAACATGGAGGGTTCACATTGTGGCCGTAGAGTATCCAGCATTCCCCCTTCTCCCCGTAACGGGGAATAGGGCAAAATTACCCAGTTCCTTTGTAACAGGGCAGCGCTACCCCTTCTCGCAACAACTGCACTTAGATCAAAATTATCAATATAATTGAAACCCAATCAGCAGGTGGCATCGTAATGAAATTTAGCGATGCCTAGGGTCAAGGTGTCACCGATAGAACTATTTCACACACATGGCCCTTGAAAACAGTCTACCGCCTGACGCCTACGAAAAGCTCGGCGACAACGTCTATCTCGTGACTAAGAATTATTTCTCCGCGAGTCGACGACTGGCACTGCACGAGTCGGCGTCACAATGGACGCTGTCACTCTTGTCGTTGGGTCTGATCGTTATGCCGCTTCTTACCGTTACGAAGATGCCGCTTCGATACCCACAGAATGTTGTTGATTTTGCGGCTATCAGTTTGGCTGTCGCAGTTTTGATGTTTTCTCTACTGATCGGCGCTAACAAGTATTCGGTGAGATCAGAGAGAATGCACCATGCTGGACTTGAGCTGAATGCGTTGATGCGCGAGATGAGATACTTGGTTAGCGATCCCGAAAAGATGAAGCGTTACCAGGAGTTTGATCGAAGCTATGGTTCCATTCTCCAACGCTACGAGAATGTAGACGAAATTGATTACGTTACGGGAAAAATCAGCATCATCAGAAAGGAACCGGTCCCCTTTCTGCTTCGTTGCAAGTATTGGTATCTATTTGGCAAGGAGATGAGTATTTATGGAATAGCGCTGTTGCTCGAATTCGGGTTTATCGTCCGTCTCGTCACCTGAAGAAATAGGCAAATCGCTTGACCCAATGCTCTCCGATTTCACAGCGGATGTTCATTCGTGGAGTTGCCTCTTCGCCTAGCCATGATGCCCATTGCCCTTTTTCCTCCTTAAGGGGGGAATACCGAGGGGAGCCTCCGAGCATGGGGCTTTGTGCCAATTTATCGGAATTGGAGAGGATGGCCGTAATTGAGGTGACCGCATCATTCCTCTGCCATCTCCAGCGGCAGCTTACCTTTGGCGCAGCCCGCCTGAACAAAATGAGGCAAGCGGCGTAGATTACGATCTTTTACTCTTTCCATCCAACCTGCACCGGACAAGTTTCAGGCCATAATACGCACCACACTCAAAGGCTGCTCGGCCAAGCAACCCTAGAGCTACTACCAACATGGCTTACCGCTTTTCCGGACACGAGACGTTTCCCTTCCGCTACCCCTGGCTGCCCAAGGCGTGTATTGGCATCATCAAGTCCCCCACGGCTTTCACCGACGAGGACGCCGCGATGGTCGAGTTTGGCATCGGCAAGAACATGGTCCGGGCGATGCGCTTCTGGGTGGAAGCCGCCGGCCTCGCAGTGACGGTGGAAGGCGGCATGAAGGCGACGCCTCTGGGCGAAAAGTTCTTTGGGGAGGATGGACTGGACCCCTATCTCGAGGACATCCAGACCCTCTGGCTTCTGCACTGGAATATTTCCACCCAGGTCGAGAACCCGCTTTTTGCGTGGGAATTCCTGCTCAACCGCTGGCAGGAGCACGAGATCGCGGAGGGCCCTGTGCTGAAGGCTTTCTCTCAGGAGTCAGAACGGCTGGCGCTGAAAAAACTATCG
>JAUXXD010000076.1 GCA_030681265.1 Candidatus Didemnitutus sp.
TCACTCGCACACAGTCCCTGCATATCGCCGAGCAGACTATACGCGGGAATTAATCCATCATCGTGACCCGGTCGGGCCAAAATAATTTCGGCTGAAATCCGGCTCAGCAACTCTTCGAGGGCAGGAAAAGATTCCGGGGCAAAAGGCATAGTAATTAGTCGTTTTGCAGAACCAATAGCATCGGACCGAAAAGCAAAAACTTTACCCCAGTCTCGAACCGTCCCGGCGCCGCCATTGCCATCCTCGGAAAAAGACACTCCACGTGCCAAAATTTGCTCAAAAAATGCGATGCCGTGCCGATAGCAGTGGGGACGCCATCATGCCGCACCTTCTCCCTGTTTCAGCGAAACGCCCGGCACGCGGGCCTGGACGACCTTGCGAATGCGCAATCCGCTAGAGCAAGCCTAGTTGCGGCCATTCATCTTTTCTTGACCCATGAGCACTAGCGCGACCACCAACCAATCCAAAAACGCGGTTAAATACCTTACGGTCGTTTTGGATAACGAATCCTACGGCATCGCCGTGCTAAAAGTCCGGGAAATCATCCGGATGCAGAAGATCACTCCGGTGCCGCAATTGCCGAATTTCGTCAAAGGCGTCATCAATTTGCGCGGTCGCGTCATCCCCATCGTTGATCTGCGGGTCAAATTTGGCCTGAAGGCCGAATTTGCCGATCGCACGTGCATCATCGTCGTCCAAGTCAAGTTGCCCAACGAAACCAATGTGCACATGGGGCTCATCGTCGATGCGGTCGAGGAAGTCGTGCAACTCTCCGAAAACGATATCGAGCCGACGCCAGAATTCGGCGCGTGCATTGACACCAGCTACTTGACCGGCATGGCGAAGATCAAAGGCCAGGTGAAAACCTTGCTGGATATTGACCGCGTCGTGGCGCCGGAGATCGTTAAAGAAATCGCCGCAGCCGTCTAGCGCCGGCGTTCACCACGGGGTCGGGCGAACCGGTTTCGCCCGGTAAATCACTCTCGCGTCCATGTTCCAGCGGGCCAACAGTCAGGGGCAAGGCTTTCGACCCGCCGTTCGTGATCCCTCGTGCGCGGCAGGTCAGACTCAGTGAAGATCGCGACCAAATTTTTCCTCGCCGTCTGCGGAATCGCCGCGCTCTTTTTGACGACTGCGTGGCTGGATTACCGAGCAGCCACGGCGTTGCATGATCGCTTGCTGGTGCAGCGTCAGCACCATTTCAGCGAATTGAGTCGCGTGAGGGAGATGTCGAACTCGCTGACGAGTTTGCAGTCGCTGCTGCGCCGCACGCCGACCCGCGATACGCCCGACTCGTGGGCGGTGCATCTCAAAATTGCCAACGAACTCCGCCACCGCTTCCAACTCGCCCTCGCGAACACTGCGCGGGAGGAGTCACCCGCCCGCCTGGCGGCTCTCAGCGCCCTGCGCAATGAGGTGCAGGCTTTCGATCACTTGTGGGCCGATTACACGCAACTTGGCGGCGGCTTGTCACCTCAAGTGCACGCCTACGCCGAACGCATGCTAGTGCCGCACCTCAGCGGCGAAATGACGGCCGCGATCGAAAATCTCAGTCGCACCTTCTACGCCGCGCTCGAAGCCGACTACGACGCCGGTTTGGCCGACTTCGCCCGTGCCCGCCAACGCACTATGCTTACCTCGGCGGTGTTTGTGCTGCTGTTGATCGTCGGGGCGGTCGTGCTGCACCGCGACATCGTGCAACCGCTCCGCGCGATGGAGCTAGACGCGCGCAAAGTGCGCCAAGGTGTGCGCAGCGGCGCGCGGTTTCACTACGTGCGCAACGACGAATTGGGCGCCGTCGGCCGGGCTTTCAACGACGCGCTCGACACGTTGCAGTCGAGCGCGTTTTCCATTGAGCAACTCGAACTGAAAGTGCGCGAACACTCCGCGGAAGCGGCGCGCGGCGAAGCGCAGTTACGGTCAGTCAGTGATAATTTTCCCGCTGGCGCGCTCTATCAATTCGTGCAGCACGAAGACGGCATGGCGGAGTTCGCGTTTCTCGGCGGCGGCTTCCGCACCATCTTCGGCGTGGAGCCGACGGAGATCTTGGCGGACTCCACCTGGCTCGATCGGCAAATCCTACCGGAAGATTTTCCGGCGATGGAGGAAGCCGGAAAGCTGGCCCGCGCCAACGAGACCCCCTTTCACCACGAAGCCCGCATCCTGACGGCGGACGGACGGATCAAGTGGCTGAGTTTTCGTTCGCAACCGCGCCGCGAAGCCAACGGCGACCTCGTCTGGGACGGCGTCATCAGCGACATCACCCAGCAAAAAGAATTCGCGGCCGCCGTCAGCCAACAGGTCGCCTTTTTTACGGCGCTCAATGAGACCACGCTCGACCTGCTGAACCGCCGCGAGAAATCCGCGCTGCTCCAGGCGATCGCTGAACGCACCTCCATCTTACTCGACACCCCGCACGTGGAACTGTCGCTGATCGAAGGCGACGACCTCGTCACGAGCGCCTATTTCGGTCCCCCGCCGAGTCTGCTCGGCAATCGCGGCAACCGCACTGTGTCGGTCATCTCATGGCGGGCCGTCGACTTGCGCGAGCCCGTGATCGTAGAGAATTACTCAACGCTGCCCGAGGCCCGGCCGACTTATACCGCACTTGCCCCGCGCGCCGCCGCCATCTTTCCAATTCTTCATCGCGACGAGTGTCTCGGCATTTTCGGGCTGATCCGAAAAGAGCCCGGACACATTTTTAGCCGCAGCGACATCCAGAAAGGCCAACTCATTGCGCAGCTCGCAGCGCTCGTCTTGCATAATTCCGCTATTTACGACGATGCGGTGCATGTTGCCGAGGCGCGCATGCAAGAACTCAAGGAAAGCGAACATCGCCTCCGCACTGCGCAAAACCTCGCCCACGTCGGCCATTGGGAATTTCTCTTCACCACGGGCAAGCGGAGCGAGCGTTGGTCGGACGAGACCTACCGCATCTTTGGCCTCGAGCCGCAGGCGGAACCGATCGACCGCGCGCGCTTCGAATCACTAATTCATCCCGACGACATACCGCACTTCCGACAGGTCGTCGATGAAGCCTTTTCCCAACGCGCGCGCTTCTCCCTGAGTTACCGGGTGGTGCGCCCCGATGGTTCAGTGCGGGAAATCCGCGACCAGGGTGAACCGAAGCACGATGCCGCCGGTCACATCGTGGGCATGCACGGCGTCCTCCAAGACGTGACTGAACGCACCATCGCCGAGTCCGCGCTCCGCGAAAGCGAAGAACGCAATCGACAGATCATCGATACCGCCCTCGACGCCGTCATTACGCTCGATGCCACCGGACTGATCGGCGGTTGGAATCCGCAGGCGGAGGCGATCTTCGGCTGGAACAGCCCACAAGCACTCGGCCAACGCGTCACCGATCTCATCCTGCCGGCGCGACCGAATTGGCAAAACAACCAAACCCTCGCCCGTCTGTTCACCCATCAGGAAAACGCTCTCTTCAATCGCCGCGTCGACCTGATGGCGCTGCATCGCGACGGACACGAGTTCCCCATCGAGTTCACTATCACACCGGTAACGATTAACGGGCGGCCCCATTTCAGCGCGTTCTTACGCGACCTCACCGCGCAGCGCAAAGCCGAGTCCCATCTGCGGCAGTCGCAAAAAATCGAATCGCTGGGCACGTTGGCCGGTGGCATCGCTCACGACTTCAACAACCTGCTCACCGGCATGCTCGGATTCATCGAGCTCGCGCAAATGGAAGTGGCCAAGTCGCACCCCGCGCGGGAGTGGTTGGACAATATCGCCACCGCCAGCATGCGCGCGCGTAATCTGGTGCAACAGATTCTGACCTTCTCCCGCCAAAATGAAGGTGAGCGAACCGCAGTCAGTCCCTGCGCCGTGACCGATGAAGCATTGCGCCTACTTCGCTCCACCCTGCCGCCGATGGTGCGCATCGAGCAAATCTTCGCGGCAGAGTGCCCAGCCGTGCTCGCTGACAGCACGCAACTACACCAACTCATCATGAATCTTGGCACCAACGCGTGGCAGGCCCTGCCCAGCAGCGGCGGAGTCATTACGGTGCGGGTGGAGCCGGCGTTTGTCACCGATGCGATGCAAGCGGCGCAACCCGATTTGCCGCGCGGCCCGGTCGTGCGCCTAAGCGTGACGGATGACGGCTGCGGCATGAATGACGCGACGTTGGAACGGATGTTCGATCCCTTCTTCACCACCAAACCGGCCGGCAAAGGCACCGGCCTCGGTCTCGCCGTGGTGCACGGCATCGTGCGCTCACACGGCGGCGCCATCATCGCTCGCAGCGCCGTCGGAGAAGGCACGACCATCGAAATCTATTTGCCGACGCTCGAAACCAACCTGCCGCACGCGAACACCGAGCATGAACTCATTCGCGGCAACGGCGAACGCATCCTGTTTGTGGACGACGAGAACGTCGGCCGCGCAGCGATTGCCTCACTGTTGGAGCACTTGGGCTATCGCGTGGAACACTTCGATCATCCAGAGGTGGCTCTCACCCGCTTTGCCGAGTGCCCCACGGAATACGATCTGGTGCTGACTGACTTTGCGATGCCGGGATTGACCGGTGCGGAATTCGGTCGCCGGGTGCGCCTGTTGCGTCCCGCGATGCCCGTGTTGGTCATTTCCGGTTTTATCGATCAGGCGCGCCAAATTGAACTTGAGGAATGCGGCATCAACACCGTGCTGCGCAAACCGCCGACGGTCGAAGAACTCGCTCACGCCGTCGCCACGTCCATGCGCGCTTAACGGCGGGCGCTGGCCGCACGAAGCGAGGCGGGCTTCGTTGTTAGCTCGCAGTTCAAACGCATCCGTGCGGACTCGTCGCACGCGGAATGGAGTGGCCGCATTTTCTACTGCGGGACTCGGTAAGCAGACGGTCGCGCGAGTCGAATTCGCGGGCCGCGCGCAGGATAACTGGCCCGACCGCCGCGTTAGACGGTTTCCGCGAGCGCCGGGGCGCGACTCAAATGCTCCCTGGCTTCTGCGAGGCTGTTTTGAAAGCTCCAAGAGCGGGTGTCTTCAAAACCTTTGCACTCCTCGACAATCTGCGGGTTGCCCACGAGGGTGTAGCGCACGCCGAGTTCGCGACAGGTCTGCATCGCTTGCAGCAAAAGTTTGATCACACCCATGTGCAGCCCCTTGAGCTGATGCGCATCGATGATGGCCTTGTTGCGTCCAGCATCAACGGCCGCCGCAAACTGGCTTTTCATGTGGCTGGAGATTTCTCCAATCACCAAGGGAGAACAACTTTCCGGAATCTGCATCACGGTGAAGTCGCCATCGGCCGTGAAGTAGCGTTCCGAAGTATTGAGGTTCATCGCTTTGGCCATGCGGCCCTCCAGATCGATGAAGTCGATCGGCTTGGCAATCACCGCGAAGAAGCCCGCCGCCAATGCTTGCTGTTGCAAGGTCGTTTCCGTTTTCACGACCAATCCAAAAACAGGAGTGGTTTTGCTCTTCGGATTTGCCCGCAACAAACGAAACAGCGTAAACGCGGCCTCATTCGCGAGAGAAAGTGAAATCACGATCAGGTCGGGCGGCGTTTTGGCAATGAACTCACAGGCTTCACCCTGAGTGGCCACCCCAATGACTTTCCACGGCGTATGTTTTAGCCCGTCTTGGATTTGCTGCACAATGGCCGGTTTGTCTTCCACCACGAGCACGGTCGCGGCGTCGAAAATGGACTTCGCTTTGGTCGGCGCTTGGGCGAGCGAGCTCAGCTCCACGATCCGGCCCGCTTTCTCCACTAGAGTTTCCTCTTTGAAGGGTTTCACGATGTAGTCGCGAATGCCCATCTTGGCGATTTTCAGGACGTTGTCGCGGCCGCCTTCGGCGGTGAGCATCATCACCGGAATCCCTTTCAATGCTGGATCAGCCTTGAGTTTCGCGAGCATCTCGACGCCGTCCATCACTGGCATCGTGACATCGAGAAGAATGAGCGCGGGCGATTCCTTGGCCGCCAGGGCCAGCCCCTCGACTCCGTTGGCTGCCTCCAGGATTTCGCAATCAAAAGCCTTGAAGGCTTTGCGCACGATTATGCGGACGGTTTTGGAATCATCGACGGTTAGTATCTTATGGCGCATGGTGAACAAATTTGAGAGTTAATCGACGCTCTTCACGAGGATGTCGGCGACAATGCGGTGGCCGTTGCTGTCGAAGCTGTAAATGTAGCGTTGGGCGGAGCTGATCGGCTCGACGCAGAAATTCGCTCCCCGCAAAATCGAGGGGATCGTCAACATGCACGGGTAGCCGGCGTCACAGAGTTTGTTTTTGAAACTGCCCACGCTCATGTTGGTCAACTCACCGACCGCATCATTGACGACTTCATCACTCGCTAGGGCGATTTCCCCCGCATCTAAGCCGAGTAATTGACCGGTGCAGATTTCGGCAAAGCGCAGAGGAAAATAGAGGTAAATCAAGCCGTTGATATCTCCGATAAATCCGACCGTTCCGACCACTTGCGGGCTGCTTGCCTCATCGGTCCCGCGGATCTGGCTGGCGAGCAAAGTGCCCTGCGTCGCGGCCGTTGTGATTTCGCAACTGCGCCCCAGCATCGTTATCAACACATCGGCAATGGCACGATGCATGTTTTCACGGATGAGACTTTCGGTAATTACCTGAGTGGCGGGCATAATTGGGTGGCTCAACTTACCTGTTCTGAATGTATGGGTATCGGCGCGAGTGTCTCGGGACTTTACGCAAATATTTACAGATTCAGCTTCAACAGGTGGTTTCGGCCATGCCCTCCTATCGGCACAAGGCCGCCGCTAACGAAGCGGAATCTATCACGCCCCGTGCGCCGCGCCCAAACCAGTCTCCCCGACTAGTCCGATTCGGTTGTCCCGACTTCGACCGGTTCGCCTGCTTCGCGATACTCCTGCAATTTGTTGCGGAGCGTGCGGATGGAGATGCCCAGCAACTCGGCCGCTTTGGTGCGATTGCCCTCGGTGTGTTGCAAGGCCCCGCGAATTGCCTGTTTTTCCATCACGGCAATCGTTTGCACCTTGGGCGCTTCGTCCCGGCTCGCGAGCGACAGCGGCACGTCCGTCGTCGGGTCCGCTGCCGCCGGGTCGAGAGGCAGCGGGGCATTGAGTAATATCTCACCCGCCGAGAAGAGTCCTCCGGCCGTGGGCAGCCCAAGCGCCGCCGCGGAAACCGACCGGCCTTCCTCGGAAAGAATCACCGCGCGCTCGATCGTATTCTGCAATTCGCGGACATTGCCCGGCCACCGATACGCCTGCATTGCCCTGATCGCTGACTCGGAAAAGCCAGTTACCTTGATGCCCAACTTGCGGGAGAGCCGTGCTAGAAAATGCTCGGCCAGCGGCACAATGTCCTCCACACGCTCGCGGAGCGGTGGCACATGCACCGGAAAAACATTCAAGCGATAATACAAATCCTGCCGGAATGCGCCCTTCTCCACATAGCTGAGCAAATCGCGATTCGAAGTCGCGATGATGCGCACGTTGACCTTGATCGTGCGATTGCCGCCCACGCGCTCGAACTCCCGCTCTTGCAACACCCGCAGCAGCTTCGCCTGCAGATTCGCGGGGATTTCGCTCACCTCGTCCAGCAGCAGCGTGCCTTGATTCGCTAATTCAAAACGACCTTCGCGCCGGTCGGTCGCGCCAGTGAACGCGCCGCGTTCGTGACCGAAAAATTCACTCTCAATCAAGTTCTCCGAGATCGCCGCGCAATTCACGCGAATGAACGGATGCTGGCGGCGCGGGCTCCGGCGATAGAGTTCGCGGGCGACCATCTCCTTACCCGTGCCGTTTTCGCCCGTGATCAACACCGTCGCATCCGTCGGCGCCACGCGCTCGATCAATTGGCTCAGCCGTAGCATGACCGGACATTTACCGACGATGAGGGAGCCTTCGTCTTCGCCCTGTTGGTCGCTGAGGAGTTTATTAACCTGCAGTAACTGACGGTAGGTCTGCCCCTTTTTGATAATGATATCGATCTGCGACGGCGTGAACGGTTTCAGCACATAATCAAAGGCCCCCGCCCGCATGCACGCCACGGCGGACTCAATCGAGCCATAGCCCGTCACCATCACCACCAATGGTCGATCGGGCAACGTCGCCAATCGCTCCAAAAAATGCTGGCCATCTCCATCCGGCAGACGGATGTCGAGCATGACCAGATCGAACGACTCCTTGCAGATCAATGCCTCCGCCTGCGCCAGTGTTTCAGCCGCAGAAACTGCAAATTTCCGACGCGTGAAAATCTCCGTTTGGAGACTCCGCACAATCGGCTCATCTTCTACGATAAGGACTTTTTCAAATGACATCGATTAGCTGCCCATGGTGCAGACTGTTACGACGGAATGCAAAGCCAACCTCGCACGCGAGACATTCAGGCAAATTTCGGACTGAGCAATGCCACCTTGCTGCCGCCAGCCATCACTAATTGGCGCACCAAAGCGAGCACTTCGGTCGGCGCATAAGGCTTGGGCAAATAGGCCACCAACCGACTCTGCGGCAGCGGATCCACTCCCCTCCCCGAGACGCTGCCGCTCATCACCAGCACCGGCAGATGCGGTGCGACCTCGCGCAATTTCAGGCAAACTTCGCGGCCATCGCCGTCCGGCAGCCGACAATCCGTGAGCACCACGATTATCTCCTGCCAATGTTGAGCAAAAATCTTCTCCGCCAACGCGCCACTTGCCGCCCAATACACGCGCAACCCCAGGAGCCGCATCAATGTCGTCAGTAATCCTGCGATTGTCTCATTATCCTCAATGATCAGCACCGCATCACGGCGCACCAGAGCGACAGCACTGGAATCTGCGGCGGACAAAGCTAGCGGCGCGTCACTCATACTTGCATAATGGCACGCGGGAACGGCCGCTTGCGCGAGAAAACTTTGTGCAAAAATTTATTAAAGTTTCCCGCCATCCGACCGATGGGATGGCTAAGGCGTATTGTCTCCTTCTTGCATGCACACTCGATTGCTCTCCTTCCTCTCCGACATCGAAAACTCCCTCGCGGCGGACGATCCCTCGCCAGATGACGGTGCCTGGGAAACCACGCGAACCGTGAACTACCATCTCGGACTCGCCCGCCTCAATCTCGGAGTGCGAACCGCGGCCGGTGCCACCCCGCGCGGCACGGTGCTTTTGCAAGGTTATGAACTTGCCGACGGCACCGCTTGCCTCAAAGCGACGTTGTCGTGGTGCAGTTCGGAAAACCGCCTCATCCGGCCGATATTCACACGCCCGAATGTTAATTGGACCAGCGAAGCGCGCAAAATTGCCGCCGAGTGGATGGCCGGTCCTCCAGCTTCTACCGGCAGCACGGTGGAACACGAAAACGAAAAATTGTTCGCCACGGCCTGATCCTGTTTCAGCACTTGGCTAAATAGCGTGGCGCGAGCACCACTCGCGCCTTTTGGCTGGCCGCTTACGCCGCCGTGTTCAAACGCGACTCACTCACCCGCTCCAGTCCCGCGTGATACGCCGGAGCCACATGGGCCAAGCGACGCCGCGCCTCACCGAGGCGCTGGAGTTCCGTTTGCGCACGCACCATGTGTGAATCGAGTCCGGCCATGCTGGCCTGGCGGCGCGCCATGATGGACGCCACTTGGGGTCGCAGCGCCGCAACCGTTGGATCGTCCGCCAAGCGACACAATTCTGTGACGACCGGCGCGGCCCGTTCGGTTAATGCCACGGCTTCGACCCACTCCTCGGCTTGCAAGTGCCAGTGCTCCTGCTGAGCCAGATCATCCAGCGCGGCCAACAAGCGGCGGGCGGTTTGTAACGGCGTTGCCATCAGGCAACTCCCCGCATCCCGGATGGGCCGCGGGAGCCTTGTTGGGTGAGCATTTCGGCCCATGCGTCGCGCACATCGCGCAACAGGCGCTCAACTTCAATCACCGGTTCAACATCCTTGCGCATATTCGCTTCGGTCAGTCGACGGATGTAATAATCGTAGAGTCGTTCCATCGTGCGGGAGAATTCACCGCCGGCCTCGTGGTTGAGCGTGCCCTGGAGTTCCACGAGGATATTCTGCGCCTTGATCAACTGCTGATTGATCACTTCGATCCGACGCACGTCATCCGTAGGACGGGAAAACGCCTCACGCACGTTTCCTAAATTCCGTAGTGCACCATCGTAAAGCATGAGCACCAACTGGCCCGGACTGGCCGTGAGCACCGTATTGGCGCGGTAGGTCCGCGCATAGTCTTGGGCAACCATGGTCGCGCTCAGGACAAGTCTTCGGAGTGATCGGGAGAGTTAATCACTGCCGTCGCTACGTGACGCAGCACATCGAGCGGTGGGTAGGACGGGTCGGCCGCCAGCGCTTTGCCGCGCGCGACGACTTCCGGCCTAATCTCTGGTTGAGCCGCGAGGGCGGCACGGAGGGCGGCGGAATGGGAAGCCGAAAACTGGTCGGATCCGGGGCCGCGCACGACGGGCTTTTGTTGAACTGGCGCCACGGCGTCGGCGCGGATTGTTCGGTCTGAAGATGAAGTCGAATTAATCATTTTCTCAGCGTTGGGTGATACGGTCTGCCGCTGACTGTTGCTACAGGGAACGCCGTTGGTTGATTGGTCTCTAATCGACCTCAATCATGCTTTCTTTAATCAAGAATTGGTAAACCATTGATCAGGACTACCGTGGGGGAAGCGTGCGAAACATCTCGCCGGCCGCGAATGCGGCGAAGCGACTGGGACTGCGTAACGCGGCCAAGCTCAAGTCCATCGGTTGGTTGCCGCGGTCGGTTTTGAGGAACTGACGGCGCACACTGTTTGCGACGGCTGGATTGTCGGCGGAGATGATTTCGTCGAAATTCCAAATGAGTCGTATTTCGCGGATCGTGGCCAACTTGGCGCGGAGCCCGATCGCTTGCGGGCGGTCGGCCCGGTAATGCGTCAGATCGACAAAGAGAACTCCATCGATGGCGTAACGCGCCGCGAGTTTATCGAAAAAGCCGTGAGGCAGTGCTTCGGTGGAGGTGAATTCCTCTCGGCCAAACCACCAGAGGCATTCTTCACGGGAAAGCGCCACCACTTCAAAACGTTGTTGTTCCTGCAGTGCCGCGAGCAGCAGCGGATCGAGTGTCTTGCCCGTTTCCGGCGACGCCACGCGACCGACGCTTAGCGGCAGCACGAGCACGCGGCGGAAATCGACCGGCAAAGCACTTTCGCCGGCGAAATTGCGCGGCGTGTAGAACGGGCCGTAGTGAACCGCTTGATCCGTCGTCGCGGTCGTTTCGCAGCCGACCAACAAAGTGATCAGGAGGATCGGCAGATAGCACGCCAGGCGACTCCAACCCTCGCGCATTACGCGAAGCGAAGCAGCGGGGGGGCTTTCACGAAGAAAACTGGCGTAGTAAGACATGACGATAAACAGATGGAAAAATTGGCGGACAGAGCCGGCGGGCAATTCAGAGCGGTGGAGGATTGTCGCCTTTATTTTGACGAATTCTTAAAGAACGCATTGGTCAACGCGTTGCCTTGTTGCTGCAAGTTGGATTGAGCCTCTTCCATTTTGATGAAAGTCGCGGTCATCAATTCGCGTCTCGTCTCAAGGTGGCGCTCCAAGTCGGCGACTTGCCGGTCAAGATCGGTGTTGGTGCGCGCAAGTTGCGTTACCTGCGTTTTGCTGGAGGCGCTGAGACGGTCGATCGTGGAAACAAATTTGGCGGCAAACCCGGTGGAGCTCTTCTGAAACAGAGCTTCCACTTCGGTCGGCTTGTCGCGGAGCGCGTTGTTGAATTTGGTTTCGTCGGTAATCGAAAGGGTAAGACCTATGCCTGTGGTGGTGATGCCAAGGTGATCGAGTCGATTGATCGTGCCCGTCGCTCCGGAGACGGCCCCAAACGAGAGGGCGCGGAGCTCGCGAGCCCAGCCTTGCACCTCGCGATTACTGCTGAGCACAGCGGTGGTAACCTTGGTGCCTGTCGTCGTGCTCTTGGTTTTGTCTTCAATAAAATTTTGCACCGCATTGTAGGCGGTGAGGAATTCTTTGATCTTGGCCCCCATCGCTTCGGTGTCGGAGGTGATGGTTATGGTCTGGGTTTCTTCCGTCGTTGCCGTGACGGACAGGCCCGTGATGCCGTGTGCGGCCGAGGTAAGCGTGTTGCTTCGGCTGGTGCGGGTGCTGCCGTCGTTGAGCGTAAAGAGCGCGTCCTTGCCGCGCGTGAGTGTCGCGCCGCTGCCAAGTCCGAGCGCGCCGAGCAAACCACCGGCACTTTCGCTCACCGCGATGCCGACGTCGCCTGTCGTATTGTTGGTCAAAAGCATCCGGTCGCTGACCGAATCGTAGCTGGCCGTGACGCCGGCGGTGGATTGGTTGATGCGCTTGATAACGGCGGAGAGCGTGTCGTTGTTGACGTTGTAGTCGACGGCGACGCCGTTGATCGAAAAGGTGCCCGCGCCATCGCCATCGACTGCGGTGATGGTGGTGCGGAGACCGGCGCTGGCAATCGTCGACGAAGTCTTCAATACACCAAGCGCACCGGCACTGGTGATCGAGCTAGAGGTATTATTGGCCAGCTTCAAAACACTCAGGATGTTACTGGTGTCATTGGCCGCGCCGAGAGTGATTTCGGCGAGGCTGCCACTGGTCAGCGTGATCTTATCCGTAACTTCGTTGTAGGCAGCCGTCACGTCGCCGCCGGTCGCTGTGTTGATGGCCGCAAAGACTTCCTGCAACGAATCCGTTAGCGCGACGGTCACCTTGGCGCCGTTCACGCTGAAAGTTCCGGCAGTCACCGGCGTTCCCGTGCGGAGGTTCGCAAGCGTGAGTCCGGAGACGTCGCTTGAGTCGTTTAGTCCGACGCCGATATCGGACACGCCAACACGGCGGGCCACTGTCGCCAATTGCGAGACGGTAAACTTGTAGGAGCCAGGTGCGCTGCTTGCCGCACCTGTGGCTGGCCAGGCACCGGTTGTCGACGACGAGGTGGTTTTGCGACTAGAAAAGAGATTCGCCTGCTGCAGACCCGAAGTCGCGGTCTTCAGGGTGGTCAAGCGTGTGCTCAAATCGCTGATCGCCGTGGAACGCGCCGTATTGGTTCTCTTGTCCGCTTCGATCCGATTGATCGGCGTGCGCTCAAGATTCATAATGTTGTCCACGAGCGACTTCCAATCGAATCCGGAAGCTAGTCCTGAGAGTTGTAAGCCAGCCATAAGAAGTGGAGCAATAATGCCCCACACCTTTATCGGCCATAACCCGAAAAAGTTAAATCGAGGAATGCCATTTGAAAATATTTTTGGCGAATTTTCAGGCCGCGACTTGCGGCAAAAAATCCGAGTGAAAGCACCGGCCGTGGTGGCTGGCCGTTGCGCGAATCGAAAAAATATTTGTGCGCCGTCACGCTAAATTTTTTCGCAAACCGCGCCGTTACTTCATTTGCCGCGAATCAGAAACAAGGCCGACCTGCCCCGGGGTCGTTTCACTCGGAGCCGAATGCGACACGGACGTCGCAATTTCAAAATCAAGGAAGATTACCATGTCAGTCGTTATCAATACCAACTACGCAGCGGCTAGCGCTGCGAACAACCTCGCCGCCTCCAACGCCCAGCTCTCCAAGAGCCTCAATCGTTTGTCGAGCGGCTCGAAGATCACCAGCCCCGCCGACGATGCCGGTGGCCTCGCGGTTTCCATGAAACTGTCAGCCACGGCCCGCCGCATGGGCGCCTACCAGAACAACATCGCCAACGGTGTCTCGTTCCTCAACGCCCAAGACGGCGCCTACAAAGTCGCCGCGAAGATCCTGGATCGCATGAGCGAACTGGCGACCCTCAAGCTCGATACAACGAAGACGTCGGATGACACCGCCAACTACGATATCGAACTTGCCGCGCTCGACAGCCAACTCGCCGACCTCGGCGGCGAGACGTTCAACGGTATCGCGTTGTTCGGCTCCATCGAAGTCGCGACCGGCGACGGCACCAGCATCTCTCTCGGCGAGCGCGCCGCGACGTTCCCCGGGAGCCTCTCAGCCGCCACGGTTGACGAGCTGAAAACGGCCATCCAAGTCCTCGCCACCGACCGCGCCGCCAACGGTAGCGAAGTCAGTCGCCTCCAATTCGCTGCCGAGTTTTCGGTGGTGAACAAGGCCAACCTCGAGGCCGCCAACAGCCGCATCATCGACGTGGACATCGCCCACGAATCCACGCAACTCGCCCGCTGGAACATCATGGTTCAAGCCGGCACCGCGATGCTCGCTCAGGCCAACCAAAGCCCGCAGGCCGCGTTGCGCCTCATCCAAGGCTAAGCGTGATCGGCGCGTAGTCGGCTGGACCGACTACGCCGCCCACCACCGCCGCGCCTTTGCGTGACTCTGTCACGCCCCAATTCTGACAATTTTTCTGCGCGCCAGCGCAGACCCAATTTGAGGCACACGCCTCGAACAGCGCGGACCGGAGCTGTTTCCCCCGGTCACGTGGCGACAACGGATGTCGCACTTATCAAGGACAGATACCATGTCAGTCGTTATCAATACCAACTACTCGGCGGCCAACGCGGCGAACAACCTCGCCGCGTCGAACGCTCAGCTCTCCAAGAGCCTCAACCGCTTGTCGAGCGGTTCGAAAATCAACAACTCCTCTGACGATGCCGGCGGCCTCGCGGTTTCCATGAAACTGTCGGCCACCGCTCGCCGGATGGGTGCTTACCAGAACAACATCGCCAACGGTGTCTCGTTCCTCAACGCCCAAGACGGTGCCTACAAAGTCGCCGCCAAGATCTTGGACCGTATGAGTGAGCTCGCCACCCTCAAGCTCGACACGACGAAGACGACGGATGATACCGCCAACTACGACGTCGAACTCGCCGCGTTGGACAGCCAACTCACCGACCTCGGCGGCGAAACGTTCAACGGCATCGCGCTGTTTGGCGCGATCGACATCTCGACGGGCGACGGCACCAGCATCAGCCTCGGCGACCGCTCCGGTGCGTTCCCCTCCAGCCTCTCTGGGGCCACGGTGGACGAACTCAAGACGGCCATCCAAGCGCTCGCGACCGACCGCGCCGCCAACGGCAGCGAAGTCAGCCGCCTGCAGTTCGCTGCGGAGTTCTCCGCCGTCAACAAAGCCAACCTCGAAGCTGCCAACAGCCGCATCGCTGACGTGGATATCGCACAGGAATCCACCCAGCTCGCACGCTGGAACATCATGGTCCAAGCCGGGACTGCGATGCTCGCCCAAGCCAATCAAAGCCCGCAGGCCGCCCTGCGTCTGATCGGCTAAACTGGTAAAGCATAGTGGTTGCTCTGATTCGCCAACCACCCGGTCGCCCGCAAGGGCGGCCGGGCTACCAGGCGAGCCTCCGATCACTGCGCAACATACGGCGGACTTGAGTTCATCACTCGAGTCGCGAGAAGGCCTCGGTCCCATCCCGGGGCCTTTTTGTTGCCCACTCACCTCACGCTTCGACATTGAATCCCCCTCGCCCGCCCCACTTAGTTCACGCCCGATGACTGCACGACCGGCCTCTCTCGCCCTTGCCGTGGACTATTTCCGCCGAGGTCAACTGGCAGAAGCACACCAAACGTGCCAGCAGCTCCTGCAACAGACGCCAGCGCCGGCCGCCGTCCACCACCTGCTCGGCCTGATTCATCAGCGCCAAGCCCAGTCCGCGCAAGCCGCCGCACAGTTCACCCTCGCCACACAGGCCGAACCGGCCAACGCGCGCCACTGGCTCCACCTCGGCATCGTGCAACGCGCCCTCGGTGAAACCGACGCGGCCCTCGCCGCTCTGCGCCACGCACAGCAACTCGACTCCACCCTCGCGGACGCAGTTCTTCAAGAAGCCAACGTCCTCAAATCCCTCGGCCGTTACACGGACGCGCTGCCGCTCTATCGCAAATTCCTTGAAGGCGCTCCGCAGTCCGCGTCCGGTCATTACAACCTTGGCGTCGCCCTGCTTGAAACCAATTCGCCGCACGAGGCCATCGCGCATTTTCGCCACGCTCTCGCCGCCGAGCCCGAACGCCCCGAAGTGCTCAACACTCTCGGCTCCGCGCTCCTAACCATCGGCCAACTCTCCGCCGCCCACGAAGCGCTCACCGCCGCCACGCGCGTCCGGCCCAATTATTTCGCGGCCCTCGACAACCTCGGTCGCCTCTACAAAGCCGCCGGCACACCGGAAGAAGCGATTCCGAGTTACCGCGCCGCACTCGCCGCGCGCCCCGTCGCCACCACGCACAGCAATCTTCTTTTTGCGCTCAACTACCTCGCCGACGCCACGCCGGCCTCGACTTTCACCGAACACCGCCGCTGGCACGAACAACACGCCGCTTCACTCACACCGCCGACCGCGACTCGGGTCACACCACCACCGGCCAAGCGCCGCTTGCGCATCGGTTATCTCTCGCCCGACTTCGCGCACCACGCCGTCGCCTATTTCTTCGAACCAGTGCTCGCCGCCCACGACCGCACCCGCGTGGAGATATTCTGCTACGCCAACGTGCTTTCGCCCGACACCGTCACGGAGCGACTGCGACAATCCGCCGAACACTGGCGCGACATCGCTCGCTTGAGCGACGACGACACCGCTGCCGTGATGCGGGCCGATGAACTCGATCTGCTCATCGATCTCGCCGGCCACACCGCCGGTCACCGCCTGCTGGTCATGGCACGTCGGCCTGCTCCCGTGCAAGCCACTTGGATTGGTTACCCCAACACCACCGGACTCGACGCGATCGATTACCGCATTACTGACGCCATCGCCGATCCAGTTGGAACCACCGAACAATTTCATTCGGAAAAACTAGTGCGCCTGCCGGCCAATTTCTCCTGCTATCGCCCCGACGAGCACACACCGGCGGTCAATCCGCTACCGGCACTCGCCACCGGCCACATTACCTTCGGCTGCCTCAACAACGTCGCAAAAGTCACGCCCATCGTGATCGCCACATGGGCGCGCCTGTTGTGCGCGTTACCCAATGCGCGACTTATTTTGAAATCGCGCAGTCTCGGCGATCCCTGGGTCGCGGCGCGTCTGCACGCCGCGTTCGCGCGCGGTGGCGTCAGCGCGGAGCGCGTCACCTTGCTCAGTGAGAAACAATCCGTGTTCGACCACCTCAGCCTCTATCACACCATCGACAACGCGCTCGATCCGTTTCCTTACAATGGCACCACGACGACGTGCGAAGCTCTGTGGATGGGCGTGCCGGTCATCACGCTCGCGGGCAAGCTTCACGCCGGCCGCGTCGGCGCCAGTTTGCTCACGCACGCGGGTCTCGCGGAGTGGATCACCACGTCCGTCGACGACTATGTGGCCTGCGGGACGAGCGTCGCGCAAAACTGGTCCGCGCTGTCCGCTTTGCGCGTTCGGCTCCGGGAACAGTTTCACGCAAGCCCACTCTGCGCGGCCGGGTCTTTCACGCGCCAATTTGAAGTCGCCTGCTGCGCGATGGCGAAGCGCGAATATTAATGGCGCGGTCGGAGCCAGCCCCACGCCAACCGATCGCGGACCAACATTCAGGCTGCGGCCAACGCCTCGGCCACGACCGAGCCCACAGTCTCACGAGCATTGAAATGATCGTAGATCCGCCGACGGTCCACCGCGCTCATCGCCAATCCTCGCTCGCAAGCTTGGGCCAGTGATTCCAAATCTCCATGCGCGTAACGCACGATCAAATTGGTCGCCTGCAGTTCCTCGAGTCGACCGCTCTCGCGCGAATCTTCACTCACCGGCACCATACCCAGACAGCCCGACCAAAACGGCCGGTCGGTGTGTGTCGCACGCATGGCCGACGAGGCAAACATCCTGCCCTCAGGACATAGCCCAACTTTAAATCGATTCAAAGCAACGCGTCCATCAACCGGAGTGGAGTGGTCATGACTGGCCACGAGACGATCGGGGAAACGTGTCCGCAAGAAATCGAGCTGACGACGGCGATGCGGCGTGAGCCCCAGCTGTGAACCGAGAAAGTAGATTTTTTCCTCCGGCTCCGGGTTGAACTCGCTCTCGTGGGGCACGAAATTGGCCACCCAGCTGCGATGCTGCGTCACGCAACTAGGGCGCAAACCGGCGCGCCCTTCCGGGGCCAATGGCGCTTCGTCATGAATCAACACATCAAGGTGTGGGGCGATGGCGTTGAAGCACGACATGTTGCGACTCGCCTCATCAAAGGCATAGAACAAATGCCGGACGTTCAATTTCGACAAAACGGCAAATACCTTGCCCGCGAGATCGCCGAGAGACTGCGGTTGATGAGCCATCGTGATCAACCAGCGCTCCTCCCCGGGTTCGCGGGGCGCACGGCCCAGATCAAGCACACCTTTCCGTCCGGTGATCCACGCCGGCAGAAATTCAAGATCGGGATGTTGCATCGCGGCGAAACAACGCGCGTTGGCCGCATACCAATCACAATCCAACCGCGCCTTGCGCAGCAGCGCCGCATCGCGCGGATTGGCCACCAACGGACGCAGGTCCATCGTCGGCACCCGCGACAGATAAGCCGCAACCGGCTCCAGCGCCCCCGCCCACTGGTCGAAATAGCAGATACGAATCCGGCGCATGGTCATTCGATGCGACTTCAGCGCGCAACTTGGAGCCGCCCGGATGCGCGGCTGAACTTCGCCCCATCGAGCGGGCTTTTTTCTAACTTCACCCTGAGGCCGAAGTGAGTGGGGACAGTGACGAGCATCCTGCGGTGGGTGCTGGCAAGAAAAGAACTCAGGCCACGCTGCGAGCCGGCTCGCGCGGTTGTTGCAGACAGGCCACAAACTCGCGGGCCTGGCTCAGGTCGCTTTCGGTATCGACCTCGCAGCAAACGACGGCTTGCGCGCGCAGCGGTGTGTGCAACGCCAGACGCGAGAAAACGTCGCGGCCGTTCTCTTCCAACAAGCCGGGCGGCAGACACGCGACGTTGGCCCACTCCCACAGCGAACGCTCGGTGCGACTGAATCCGGTCACATTCAACGTCGCTTCATCGCCGATGGCTTCGGTCGCCGCGAAAACCGCGTGTTCCGTTTTGGCCTGCGTGACACCGATGAGCGGCGTTTGCGTGACCGCGGACCGCAGAAAAGACTGAAAACTTTCGCGATCGAAGATGATGTCACCGTCGAGGTAGACGCACGGTTCGGTGAGGTAGCGCGCGCCGAGCCAGTAACTTTGTTGCGTGGTCGTCGTGCGGTAGGCGGGATTGCGCACGATCGTCACGTCGCCGCGGATCTTGAAGGCCGCTTCAATCACCTCGTGCTCGAGATAGCCGACCACGACGCGCACGTCCGGCACGTCGCGCATCAGATCGAGTTGCCACTCGAGAATCGAGCGACCCGCAACTTCGACCAAACATTTCGGTTTGCCGTGGCCGAGGCGCGAGCCCAGTCCGGCGGCGGCGATTACAACGTGTTGAGCAGTCTGCATAAAGTGTCTCCTCGACCGACGATGTAGTCGGAGTTGTCCATGACTTCGCGCGCGGGCGCATGCACGCCGCCGTAGGCGATGCCGATGTCGGCCTCTTCAAACATCGGCAGGTCGTTGAAACCTTCGCCGATGCACACGACCCGTTCGTATTGATCGCGCAGTTCGCGCACCGCGCTACTCTTGCGCAACACCGAGGTCAGCGCACCGAGTCGGCCGTTGGCGCGGGTCGCGGCGGTTGAAGAATACATGCCGCAACCGAGACTATCGGCGAGGCGGCGCACCCACACATCGAGATTGCCGGTGACTACGTAGCACTGCTCGCGGTGGTCGCGGATGAATTGTGCGATCGTCTCATCCATCGGCACCTGCTCGACAATGCGCGAAACGGTATCGACTTCGATCTCGGCCAGCAGTCGGCAGCGCAGACGGAACGACATCTCGAAGGGAATTTGTCCGCGAATGGTCATTTGCGTGAGAAAACCGATCTCCTCGGTCAGACCGAGTTCGGCCGCAATGACCGGCAGCACTTCCAGTTTGGTCACCGTGCCATCGAGATCGAAACAGAAGGCGGTATTGGGTTTCATGAGTGGCGCAGCCAAAGCTGGATTTGCTGTTCGGTTTCCATCCGGTTGCACAACTCCGGCGGATAAAGGGATTGCTCGGTGACGCAGCGGAACCCGGCCGCGCGCAGGGGCGCACCGAAGAGTTCATGCACCTGCTCCGGCGTGCGATAGATCGCGCTATAGGTGCTCTTCAATTCCTCCGATGGAAAACAATCGAGCGTGAGGCGGCCTCCCACCACAGCCATCGGCTCACGCAAGTAAACGCGGGCTCCGGGCGCCGCCAGCACCGCCAGCTGGCTTGCCAGCTTCGTCACATCACCATCGTTCAGATAAATCAGAATTCCCGAACAAATGAACACCTCGAATGGTCCTGCGTGCCGCAACGTCGCTGCGGAAATTTCCTGCGCCGCCAGCCGCTGAAATTGCGCGCCCTGGAGACCTCGGGCCTCTGCGAGTCTCAGTAACTCTGCGCTAAAATCTATACCGAGATAATCGCCGAAATCGCCCTCCAGCGCGGCGGCCCAACGCCCGACACCGCAACCGATATCAAGCAAGCGATCAGTCGGCTGCACCGCGAGCAACGGCGTGACAGTCGTCTGCTCGCAGCGATCGCGCCGCCTCGCCAGTTCACGGTCTTGATACATCGTCGCCGTTTCCAAGGACTCCGCCGAGGCCTGCCGGCCGCGGGCCTCGAAGAAATCCAAGGTCGCCTCGTAACTAATCGCGTGAGTGGTGCCGGTGTAACGCATGGAGATTAAACGTGGGCGAAGGCAACAGATTCGACAGCGTTGGCTGAGCCACCCTCACCAGACGCGCCGGCGCGCTGTTCCTCCGCCAGTTGATTCAAAATCACCGTCTTGATCGCCTGCCCGCTACCACCCGCAGGCCGGTGCATGATCTCGCCGTAGGCGGCCATCCGCGCGGGTTGGTGGGGATCGCGCCCAGCGGCGACGTCGTCGAGAAACGCTTGCACGGCTGCTTCGTTGGGGGCGGTGCCGCAGTGTTGCTCCACAAAACTACCGTCTTCGTTCAATTGCGGTCCGGTCGGGTTCCGCAGATAGAGCAGCGGTTTGCCGGTCGCGGCGTATTCCAACAAAAACGTGGAGGCATCCGACAACATCGCCGATGAAGCAGCGAAGACCGGCCGATATGAAGCGCGCCGATCAATCAGCACGTTACCCGCTGCCGCGACTCGCGCGAGAAAGTCGTCCACTTGGTCCGCGCTCCAGATCTTGCGCGCTGTGAGCGTGCTGAAAAAGAGCGGGTGCGGACGGATGACAAACGCCAGATCCTGGCGGCGGGCGAACTCGCGCAGAAAGAACTCCTGCCAGATCATAAAGGTGGAAAATCCGCCGCCCGCGGGTCGAATATCAAACTGCGGATTCCAGAAAACGATTTTGCGACTACGCGCGAACTCGACGAACTCCGCGTCGGGCGGCGTGCGATCCAGCTCTAGCAGCAAATCGAGCCGAGGGTGTCCGGTCACATGGACGTGTGCTGCTCCCGCCGAGCAATCTCGATCGAACATTGCACGATGCCGCTGGGACCGGGCAAAAACCGCCCACGCGTGACGTTGCAGCGGCAAATCGAATTGATAGCCCGCGTTGATCTGACCGCCGCCGATCTCCATGCCATACGGCACATAGGCGAGACGCGGGACGAGATTCCACAACGCAGCAGTGCGCAGCGCCGGTGGCCGCGTCACGTCGTAGGGATTTTGCACAAAGATAATGTCGGCAAAGCCCCGCTGGAGCGGACGCGCCTCCCAGCGCGTGAAAGCGACTCCCGCCTTTTGCAGAAATTCGTAGATCGCCTCGGTGCCTCCCTCCGGCGGATAGGGATGCAAATAAGGCGCCGCGATGACCGAAACCTCAAACGCCGGATCATGCGCCAGAGTGCGCCACACGCTTTCGAGGCTTGTCCAGCCTTGTGGATGCTGTGCGAGAAAGGCGACACGCACCGGGCGGTCAGCGGGATCAAATGTTTCCGCCCACGCGGTCAGCCCCAAACTCAATCGATGCCAGTGATTCGCCTGCGGCATCGCGCCGCATCGCTTGTAGAGGCTGCCCAGTTGCAAACGCGCTGCCGCATCCGTCGGGGCAAGCGCCGCAGCGCGATCCAGCAAGGCGAGGGCTGCGGGAACGTCCCCCGTTTTCTCCCGTTCCCGTGCAAAGGCGAGCAACGCTTTCATTTGGACCGGCGGGCTCCCTTCCAGTTTTTTCTGCTGCCAGATGAGCACGAGATTGAGCTTATGCGTGAGACTCTCGTCGTGCGGAGTCGCGGATAACGCGGCGCGATACATCGCTTCCGCCATTTCCGGCTGTTGGGCGCGGAACGCCACGTCGCCAAGGAGCATCATCGCCGGCACCGAGTGGGGCGCTTTCTGCAACGCCAGCTTGCCCAGATGAAAGGCCCGCGCCGGGTCGCCGCGCTGCAGGCAAGCCGTCGCTTCCGCCAGTTCAGCGGCTCCCTCCGCAGACGACGACGGTTCGTAACAGAACACCGCCATCTCATCACTCGCCGACGCAAATCCCGTTTGCCCCAGACGCTCGCGCAACTCTTTCAAATCGGCATCTGCCGCATCCCAACACCAGAGTTTTTCGGTTCGGCCAGCCGCGACTGCCGCAACGTTCTGCTTGCCGAAAATCAAAAAGTCGGCCGCGTTTTCTCCCTGGGCCCCGGGCGCCGCGCTGATCGCCAACCGCGGCAACGTCGCAAAAACCGCCGTCGCATCGGCGGGCACGGTTTCATCGACCGCGAGCGTGACAGTTTCCTGATGGCGGTGCATTTCCTGCACGACTTCATAAACAGTCAGCGCACGAATCAGGTGGTCCGTGCCCGCGTCACCACCGCCGAAGAAGACCTGGCGGCGCTCGGTCGCGCTGAAGGCGAATTCCGGCGCATCTTCGCCGTGCGCCAACAGAGATTGCCACGTTGCGGCGCGCCGCGCTTCCGCAAACAACTCGAGAAATCGCCGGCGGCCGCGCTCACCAATAACCCGCGCCTCGTCGGGTCGGTCGAGATAATACCGGGCGCGTTCCAACAATTCACCTTCACTGCCATAGGTCACGAGTTCCTCGCCCTCAGCAAACAACGCGTTGAGACCGGCGCTGGCGCTCAGGCGATCGGTTAGCAGGAGCGCGCCGCTCGCCAGAATTTCAAGCACCCGCAAGTTGAGATCGCCGTTCAAACTGGCGTTAAATCCGATCAGCGAGTGGCGATAGAATTTGAGCGCCTCCGCCTGCGACAGGGATGACGCCACGACCGGTAGTTGCGCCGCGGTCATCGCATCAAGCAGTCGCTTGCGGCGCGGGTGGTGTTTGCCCGCTTGGCCCACCATCCCAATCCGACTCACGCGCGTCTTATCCTGCGCCGGGTTCCCCGCCAGTTGTGCATCGCGCCACGGGAAGGTCAGGCCGGGCAGCCAGTGGACATTGGTCAGACCCGCCGCGATGAAAAATGCCGCGTGGTGACGGTCGTAGAGAAAGACCAACCGATCGAACGACTCCGCGACCACATAGCGCAGCACGCCGAGCAGCGGCGAAACCAAGTGGTGCGTGTCGGCAATCAGGAGAATTTTCGGACACGTAAAAGCGCTAAGATTACGCGGCACATTGCGCCAACTCGCATCCACCAAACAGACCACCAATTCGGGTTGTTGCGCCGCGGGGAGTTTGGCGGCCACGGCGGCCAAATCGTATTCACCGGTGGACGTGGCCAACGACACAACTCGCCCGTGCTCGCGGCGGTCAGGCCAATCCGGGCCGCAATTCACCTGCTCGTTACTCAAACAAGGCGGCGCCATGTAATCAGCTCGGGAAACGGTCGAAAAAAGCACGCGCATTAGAGTAGTCCGGTTGAAAAATAATTCATCACCGTCGTCGCGGCCGGCCTACGCGCCGCCGCCATCACTCGCGAAGCGGCAACCGGGTGCGCAATCGATGGCTCCACGGTGGAGGTGGTAGGGACGGGGTGCATTGACACGATTGGGGTTCCCGTGCGCGAACGCAGTTCGCGTGCCAGTGCATAGGCACAAGATGCTAACCTTCTTGTCCTTTGCTGCTTAAGATTCTTTTTGTGCCGTCCGAATAAAACAAATCTCGCGCCGGCGGCTATCGTTACAACAAGGCGGCAGAAATTGCCGCCGTCATCGACGCGATTTGGTCAAACGACGGCCTGCGCGAGCGCGGGTGTCTGTTCGCAGTAGGCAATCCACGCGTGACGCAAGGCGTCGCCGAAACGCTGCGCCTGACCTTGGTGGTCGAGCAGTGGACTGCGCTGCATCTCGGTCCGCAAATTCGTGCGCAAGTCGGCGAGTTGGGCACGATCACCAGCGAGAGCGGCCGCCTTGCGGATGTATTCTTCCCACGTATGGGCAATCCACTCCGGATGACCGACGGCCGTCAGCAAACTCGCGCCGACGCGCGCCGAGTGGCGGTCGCCGCAGCGGGTGATCAGGGGGACTCCCATCCAGAGGGCTTCGCAGGTGGTGGTCGTGCCGTGATAGGGATAGGCGTCGAGCGCGATATCGATGGAGCGGTAAAGCGCGAGGTGCTCCTCCACCGAGAGCGTGTGCTGCAGTAATTCGATGCGGTGTCGCCCGATTTTTTGCGACTCAAAGGCCGCGAGCAATTTTTCGCTGTTCTTCAAGTTGAATGCACCGGAAGGCTTCAGCACCAATCGTGCCTGCGGCACACAGCGCAGCAAACAGCACCACGCGAGGAAGAGCTCGTGGGAAATTTTTGCGAAATTATTGAAGCAACCGAAAGTGACGGTGGCCCACGAATCTTCCGTTTTCCGCTCGGGCAACGGAGCACCGGCGGGGGGCTGGTAACACCATGCCGTAGCAGAAAAGCGCCAAAGCTTTTCCGTCGCGAAGGCGTCTGCTTCGCCGACAGGATCGGTAATCGCATCGACCAACCGGTAGTCGATCGCGGGCACCCCAGTGGTATCGGGGTATCCGAGGTAGGTCATCTGCACCGGTGCGACGCGGCGCGCAAAGACCCGCAATCGATTGTAAGCCGTGTGGCCGGCCAATTCGACCAAGATGTCGGGGGCATCGCCGAGGATCGTGCTTTCGACTTCATCGTCGGGACAATCGACGAAATTGCGCCAGAGCGTCGCGTGGGTGCGGAGACGATCGGACACCTGATCCACCTTGCGATGGTCGTGATAAAGAATGATTTCGAAACGCTCGCGGTCGAGATGCGCGATGATCGGCTCGATGAAAAAAGCAACGGCGTGGGAGCGCAGGTCGGGGGAGGAAATCGCCAGTCGGATTTTGCGCTGCGGATCAATGTCCGCCGTGAATTGACGAAGCGTCTCCCGCTGCAGGGCGCGCCCGCAAGCGACATGTTCCTCGAACAGGGCCTGGCGCTTGATGCCGCTGAGGTAGTGTAAATTCATCAGCCGATACTGGCGCGGTTCAAGGTAGCCGGGATCCAACTCCATGGCGCGCTTGAATGCGGCGACCGATTCGGCGATGCAATACAAGCTGCCCAACGCCATTCCCCTGACGCAATGCGCGCTGGCCAAACTCGGATCAATCGCAAGGGCCTGCTCTTCGGCGACAAGCGCCTCCGCGAAGCGCTTTTCGCTGAAAAGGCTTTCGCCTAATTTCTGCAGGGCAACCACGTCTCGCGGATTGCCGGCAGCGGTGCGTTGGCGGCAAAGCAGCGCCTCGGCGTGCCGTCCCTGCATGGCCTTAATGTCGCCCAAAATGCGCCATGCGTCGACGCACTCCGGCCGTTTTTCCGTCACTTCGGTAAGCGCACGGTCTGCTTTGTCCAGTTGGCCAAGTTTTGCCCAAGCAACCGCGAGTTGAATCACACACTTAATGGCCCGCGGATCGCGTTCCACGGCGCGGGTCAGCAAGCTTTCGGCGGCCTGATGATTGCCAAGTGCCAGGGCGTTCGATCCGGCGGTGTAAAGCACGTCAATCGAGCGCGGCGCCAGTCTGAGCAGGCGCTCCAAAACGCTTTCGGCTTCGGCTAATTTCCCCGCAGCCATGTGCTGCGCGGCGCGGCGGAGTTCAGTTTCAAGCGATGAGGCATTCATACTGAAAAACAGCGCGAAACCGCTGCACCCAAAAATAAGCGAGCTGCAAGAAGTGGCATACGATAAAGCAAATTCCTCGGGCCGGGGGTCGGTCCGCTTAAGGTGATTCGCCATCAGCCCAATCGGACTGCCCGCCAAACTCTTGAGGAAAAACCTCAAGTCAGCCCTTGGGAAACCGATGTGCAGCGCAAGCCCTTAGGCCTTGCGCAAGATCATGCGCCTAACGGCTGTCCATACCATGTCTCCTCCCATTCCGTTGCCTGTTGGTGCCGTGCTCGATGATCAAGAGATCCGGCGCCGCATCAATGCGTGCCCCAAGCTCGCCTCGCTCCAGATCAACAACGCGGCGCTCAGCGCGCTCGTGCAATCGGAGCAGAGTTTGACTTCGCAAATCGCCGAAATCATCCGGCGCGATCCTTCGCTCTCCGCCCGCCTGCTGCGCATGGTGAATTCCGTCTATTTCGGTCTTTCCGCTAGCGTGAACAACATCGAAGAAGCCGTCTTCTACCTCGGGCTGCGGCAGATCCGCGAGTTGTCGCTGGCGACGCCGGTCATCGAAGATATGGAAAAACTCCAAGGCACCCTTGCCACACCGTTACCTTGGAAGGATCTTTGGGCGCACAGTATCGCGTCAGCGATTCTGACCCGCGAAATTCTCCGCGCCACCCCGGTCGCGATCGACGACGATACCGACTACCTGGTCGGTTTGCTGCACAACGTCGGCAAAGTCGTGATGGCCTACGCGTTCCCCCATGAACTCGTGCAAATCACCAACACGAAAGTGCACTCACCTGCAGATGTCTGTGCACTGGAACGTGAATTAATCGGTTGGGATCACGCCCAGATCGGGGCATGTTACCTGCAAAAACACCAAGTTTCCGAAGAAATCACTTTTGCCGTGCGCTACCACTGCGATCCAGACCGCGCGCCACGCCAT
>JAUXXD010000078.1 GCA_030681265.1 Candidatus Didemnitutus sp.
TTATTCACGCGGTCGATAACCGGACCCATGATGAAAAATGTCAGGAAGAGCGCCAAGCCGATGATGATCTGATTCGACGGCGCACTCGGCACGCCCAACGCGGTGCGCACAAAACCAAGCACGATCACGATTCGCGCAAAACTGGTCATCAATAACACCAAGGACGGCGCCACCGACAGCAATGTCATCAACAACACGATTTGCACACCCACGCTCAACTGCGCAGGCTGATCGGCTCCTTCGAAATTGATCGAGAGGCGCAACGGATCGCGATTCACCGCCGTATCGGCTCCCGGCGGCGACGGTGTCAACAAACCTGTTTGCGCCGTCAGCGAGGTCGGCGCGGCCGGCGGTGGTGCCGTCTGCGCATCCGCCGCCACCACGGGCAACAGCCCGAGGCATAACCACACACCCAAACGCAAAATTACGGTGCGCACGTTCACTCCTCGGTTGGCTCTGATCGACGCCCGTCGAGTGAAGTTAGCATTTCGATTCGCCCGGGGCAGACCCCGAGCAGAAATTTTTGTCCGTTGTAATCGGCCACCACGAGGTATTGGCGATTCCCCAACGGGCGGCTTTCCGCGATCGACAGTTTGCGCTGTTGCGCGGTCAATCCGCCGGCCGTCTGGCGCTGCCGCCAAAGCCACCAGCCACCGAGACCTGCGGCTGCCGCGGTCAACAACAGCAACGTGCCCTGCATGCTGTCAGACTTGGCGGGCGGCGCGGGTGGACTCGTCATCGTGCCCGCGCGCGGGTAAATGACATTGCCCTCCGCCGGTTTTTCTTCGGCGGCAAGGGTGGCGGCCATCGCCAACGCAATGAGGAGACCGATCACCACGCGCAAGCGCAGCGTCCTAGGCGCACTACGGAAAGGGGTGTCTGAATCATGCATCCGTGCAGGCGACCGAATGGTCGCGTTAGGGTTTTGGACTCCCGACCAACTCGGTAATCTTAATACCAAAGTTGTCCTCGACCACGACGACCTCGCCATAGGCGATGAGTTTGTCGTTAACGTAGAGGCCGACGGGGTCGCTGGCGTTTTGCATCAGCTGCACCACCGAGCCGGGTGAAAGTTCGAGGACGTCGCGCATGGGGAGCATGCAGGAACCGAGTTGCACGGTCACCTTCACTTTGACGTCCATCACCAGATCAAGAGCTTTTTCGTCCATCAGATTTGACATGAAATTTTTCCTCCGTTGCGAGGGGGATTTTGCGGTTGAGTTGCACGGCGACGCGGTCGCTATCGAGACCGACGGTCCCGACAAATTTGGGCACACCATTCAAGAGCACGCGGGTCTGTTGCAGAAACTCGGCGGGCATCTCGATCACGTCACCGACGCGCAGGCTGCAGATTTCGCGCAAAGAAATTTCAAACGCCTCCCACTCAGCGCGCACGGGCATCGTGATGTGATCGTAAGTTTTTTGCCACACGGCGCGTTTTTCGACTGGTGTGACGGCCGCTTCTTTTTGGCGGCGCGACTGCATCTTTTTCACCATCGGTTCGATCGTGTAGTAAGGCATGCCCAATTGCATCGCCTCCGTGCAGTCGCCGAAATTCACTTCCAGACCGAGCACAAGCATGACAGCATCCTTGGGCGAAGTTTGCAGATAACGCCCGCTGCTCTCATGGCCGATGATGACCGGGTGCAACTCCGTGTCGCACTTCCACTGGGCACACCACTCTTCGAGCATGATGACCACCACGTCCTCCATCAGCGCGACTTCGATTTCGGTCAACGGGCGCTCGCTTTTCACGGAGTGTCCCCTGCCACCGAGCAAGCGATCCGCAATCGTCAACGCCAGGCGTGGGCTGAAGTCGAGTAAACCGACCCCGAGCATCGGCTCCGCTTTGAAAAGGCAAACGTGGGTCGGTGTGGGGAGCGCTTCGGTAAAATTCGCGTAGGTAACTGTCGCCAGTTTCGCCATCTTGATGCCGAACTCCATGCGGAGAAACAGTGAGAGCCGCGCACTGAGGTAGCGGATGAAATCTTCGTGGATGACCCGCAACCGTCGTAATTCCTGTTCCGGCAGGATGACTGGGTTGAGGAAGTCAAACCGCTCGATCTTGCCCGCAAACTGCGCATCGCCGCGCCGGCCATCCGCCCGGATGAACAATTGCTTTTGCCCGCTCTCGGCCGGAGCCCCCGCAAGTAGCCGATCAATTTCTGATTGATCGAGAAAGTCGGTGGTCGCAGGTGTGTTCGGGTCAGCCATGGCATCAGGCGAAATTTTCCGCAAAATTTACTGAATCACGAAGTCGGCAAAATATACCTGCTCGACGAGGCGTTTGCCGAGCGTCTGGTTGTAGGCCGCGACGAGTTTTTCGCGCAGCACGTTTTTGGAACCCGGTTCTTCCAGATCGGCGAGCGTGAGCGAGGAGAGCACACTGAGCGTCACATCGGTGAGCTTCGCCTTCTGTGCGTCAAAGATGGGTTTGACACCCTTGCCGCCAATGCCCGTGACGATGAAACTCACCTTGAGGTAACGCGTGCCCATCGTGCCCGCGAGGTTCACCACGACATTGTTGAACTCAAAATTCTCGCCGGGGGTGGTCGGCTTGCCGCTGTTGCTGCTGGCGGGGGCCGCGGCGGCCTCGGCACCGTCCGTGCCGTGCGCAACGGTCGGCGGGCCGAGCTTCGCCTGCAAACGCGGGAGCAACACATACTCCGCCACCGCGAAGCTCGCCGCGGGCGCGAGCAACATGGCGATGATTGCAGGCATCCACGCCTTCATCCCGCCGCCCTTGGCCTCGCCGCCCGCATTGGCGGCAGAGACCATTTCCTTGGGTTCTTTGGCTTCCGGCTTGGACATGACAGTAAAAAGGTTCAGCCTAGCTTAGTTGCGCTTCAGATTAACGATGTCTTCGAGGATCGAATCCGACACCGTAATGAGTCGCGAACCGGCCTGGAAACTGCGCTGCGTCGTAATCAGGTCGGAGAATTGTGTCGTCAGATCGACGTTGGAGGATTCGAGCGAACCGGACTGCAAGGTGCCGAGACCACCCTCACCGGGATTGTTATTGCCGGTGAGCAGACCGCCGATCGGACCGGCCGCTTCGAGACCCGAAAACAAATTGTTGCCTTCGCGCATGAGCACCGACGTGTCGTTGAAATTCTGCAGTTGGATGCGATTCGTCGTCGCTGAAGTGCCATCGGAGTAGAACTCGATGAGGTTGCCATGGCGGTCGATGCTGAGGGACTGCAATTCCGTGCCCGCGGGAGGATTCTGTCCAACGCGCATATCGCCCAAGGCCAACGGAGCCACCCCAACAGAACCGCCTGTCATGCCTTGCACGCGCATGCCGCCCTGCGTCACGAGAAAGCCTTGGTTATCGAGACGGAACGAGCCGTCACGAGTCGCAAATTTCGCGCCGCTTGTCGCATCTTGCACCATGAAGAAACCGCGGCCAGCAATGCCGACATCCGTGGTCGTGCCGGTGGCCGCGAGTGAACCCTGGGAGAAATTGGTCGTGACGCCCGACAACTGCACGCCGCTGCCGATCTGCACGCCAGGCATACTGGAAGCCGCCCCACTGGAGGGTGCCGAGCCGCGCACGGTGTTGCTGAAGCTGTCGGTGAAATTCGCCTGCGAAGTTTTGTAGCCGGTCGTGTTGATGTTCGCGATGTTGTTGCCGATGATTTCAAGCCCCTTGCTGAAGGTGCGGAGCGCGCTGACGCCTGAGGTAAGTGTGCCGATGAGTGCCATGGTAGTAGTGCTGAGTTGAGGTTTCGAATTATGCCGCGGGCGGGAAAAGACCCGATGCCGTGACGTTGCTGTTGGGAATAACGGTGGGTTCGATCCGCCGAACCGCGGAAAGTGGATAGGCCTTATCGCCGAGCATGAGGAAAATCCCCTCGCGGGTATTCTCGAGCGCCGTGACCAAGCCCGCGACGGGCAAACCATCCGTGCCCTCTACGGTCACCGTGCGGCCGAGGTAACTGTTGCCCATGAGTAATTGTTGATCCGCACGCAGGCGGGCCATCTCGAGTGTCATCGCGCCGCTCTGTTCGAGCGAAGTAAACTGCGCCATCTGCGCGATGAATGCCGTGTCTTCCATCGGCTTCAGCGGATCCTGTTGCTGAAACTGCACCGCCAGCAGCTTCATAAAATCGTTCGCATCGAGCGATTTTTTGGCGACGCGCGCCTGCGCCGTGCCTGACGAATTATAAAGATCCGACATCCCGATGGTCTGCGTGGGGGCGATGAGGTTGACAGGCATGATCAAGCGAGGGCGGAAAGCCGATGAGGGTGAGAGAACGCGGGCGGCGGCGCTAACTCGGTGAGCGGAGCCGAACCGGAAGAAGTCCAATCGCCATCACCGAGAAAATCGGGTTGCGCCCGAAAACGATGATGCTGCGACGAAGATTGACCTTGGGAAAATGAGTGCCCGTTGCCGGCGTTGTTCCCGGAGGAATTCGCCGTTGCCACAAACGGCTCGGCAAACCGCAGCGTCGAGTCGGGGCGCCCTGCTACCGCGCGCATTTCATGCGTCAGCGCAGCGCGCAACTCCGGCGAATCTGTGCGAAATTCCGTGCGCACTTCCCCGTCGCGGAGCGTGACGCGCACGTGGAGATCTTCTTCGCCAAACTTGAATTGCAACTGCACACTCGGCACCGGCTGCATGCGTGACGCCGCTTGCGCTTCGACGACTGTCGTCACCGTTTGCACCGCGCGTTGCGCGACGAGGCGCGCCGCCTCAGCAGTCGCGGTCGTGCCGCCAATCGGCTCGACCAATGCGGCCACCGGCTGACCCGTAAACGGGAAGTCGAGGAGAGCATGCGCTGGGGCAAACATAGTCGGAACCGAAAAAGCACTGGCGGTGCCAACCAACAGCTTCCCCTTTCCAACCCTCGTAGTGTCAGTGTTTAGAAAATGTTTTTCTGACGTCGATTTAGCGACAACACTCGTTTGGCCGGCGAGCAACGCAGCAGCGGCAATTTTTTCCGGTGCCGCGCTGGCCGTTGCGAGCCTGTCCGCCGACGCATTCGGCTCAACGCTTGTCATCGGCTTGGGGCCATTCGCCCGGATCGTCACACCGTTGGGCAACTCCACCGCTGCTGACTGGAGCGCGAGTGTCGGCATCTCGGT
Source organism: Candidatus Didemnitutus sp. (assembly GCA_030681265.1). GTDB lineage: Bacteria > Verrucomicrobiota > Verrucomicrobiia > Opitutales > Opitutaceae > Didemnitutus. The sequence goes on from JAUXXD010000078.1 coordinate 5,089, forward strand.
TGCGCGCGGCAACGACGCAGCGACCGCGGGAGACCGAGGAATCTGCCCGGACGGCGCCTCGAAAAATTTGTTTGCTGCGGCCGACGTCTCTGCCGGCACCGTTGCCGCACGAATCGGCGATGAAGCCACCATAGAAGCAGTGGGAAGTTGCCCGGATTGCGCCAAATGCACGGTTGCCCCTGAGTCACTGATCGCTGGCGCATTGGCCCGCACTGCAGTGGCAATCTTCATGATTACCGGAGAGCGCAAAGTATTCTCGGCGATAGCCAGTTCCGTGGTGAGTGCGGTTGTCGCGGCGCGGAGTTGGGCCTCGACTCGTTGCGTGAGCGGCGTGCCCTGCGGCCGTTGCACCAACACCGCGTCGGTCGCAGTGGTGGGTGTTTCGGCGAGTGAATCCGCGGGCGCGATAATCGGCGACTCAACGCCGGGCCACCGCAGTGAACGGGCCATGCCATTCGGCAGCTCTAGTGACAATTGCAACGAATCCGCCATCACCTTGCCGGTCGGTGCCGACCCTGTCGCCGCAACCGGCAACACTGTGGGCATCCACAGCGGCAGCATGAGCGCGAGCACCGCTTCGACGACTTGGCGCGTGGGTTCCTCCGTGGGCAACGCCGGTTCGTCTGTCGCAAACTCTGCCTCCAGCAGCGGCATGGCGGGAGCGGAAACACTCGCGTGGCACGTCCGAACAGATCTCGTGATCGTGGTCTGCGCTAACTCGCCCACGTCGGGCGATGTCGGTTGGCTGCTGTTTTCGATGCGTGCCGCGGGGAGTGCAAAGGGTGGGGAAATGCCCGGAGCCACTGGTGCTTCGGCACCGCTCGAGTGCGGTCGCAACAGAGCGGCAAAAACCATCGGGCGCGGCATAGCACCCATCGCTGCTCCGGCCATTTGGCCGCTAATGCCCAGCCCGCCCAGCGCGTCACGTTCAGTGGCAAGGCCTCCGGTGGGCGGGGCGGTGTCGGAGCATTGCGGAGCAGGGAAGGTCGTCATGGATTGACTTCCCTCCGTGGAAAACAGCGACGCCATCCATGGCGTGCGGGTGAAAGAGAATTAAGATGAGCCGGGTTTGGCGGCTTTCATCACGCGAAGTTTTTCCGACAAGATCGCGACGCGTTTGGCGAGGGTCGCATCGAAGGTGGCCGTGCGGCTCATTTCCTCAAAAATCGGACTGACCACATCGGGCTTCATCTGCACGAGGATTTTCACCGCGAGCGAGTCGTCGAGTTCGCGGATAATCGCCACCGCCGCGCGCGGCGTCAGGTTGGCGTAAGTCGCGGCAAGCATTTTGAGATTTTTGCTCTCGTCGGCTCTGATTTCGATAATCTGGCTACTGATCTCCTTGCGAATACGCTCCAGGTCGGTGCGCATCTTGTGGAGTTCCAATTGTTCCGCTGCGAGCCGTGCGGCGCGCAGGTCGAGACTCTCGGAATATTTGGTGAGGCGGTCTTTCTCCCCTTTCAACTCGGAGGTAAGATTTTCGACTTCGATCGTCCAGAAATCCCACCCCGGTGGCGCGGCTTTCTTCACATCGACGACCAGCGTCGCGGCGTGGTGTTGGGCGATGACTTCGCCGGAGCGCCAGAACCAGAACAGACCGGCAGACATGCCGGCCGCGAGGCCGAGGCCGATGACGATAACAGGATGGGGGGAGCTTTTGCTCATGTGAGTTGGGCGCGGCGCGCGGCGCGATAACTGGCGAAGTCATCGAGGGCGTTTTGCTCGACGCGATTGAATTCCAGACGGTAAGCGGAACGGGCTTTCTCCTCGAGGCGCTGGACCACCTTGAGTTTCCGATTGGCTTCGAAGTATTCCTCGCGGCGTTGCTGCATCAACTCGCGCGCGGTGATCATGGCGCGTTCACACTGCATCTCCTGCTCACATTCCGCGCGGTAAGCGCGGAAGAGCGACGCCGCCTCGGCCGCTTGGTAGGTGCCGGAACGACCGTCGAACAATGATCCGCCCAACTCCGCCACCCGTTGCCGCGTGGCGGCGAGCACTTCCTCACATTGCACATAGCCATGCACGGCGGCGGCGAAAATTTCACGGGCGCGCATCTCGTGATGGGCGCGTAACACGGCCACAGGCCGCAGGGGAAAGCGGAAACGTTTCATGGCGCGACGATTTTTTTGAGCAGTTTGAAACACTCCGCCCGCGCCGTGTGCTCATGCACGCCTTGCCGGAGAAATTGGCGCAACGGCTCATGCAGCGCGATCGCCTGATCCAAGGCCGCGCTGCCTCCTTTTTGGTAAGCACCGATGGAAATCAAATCTTCATTTTTGCGGTAAAGGGCGAGTTGCTCACGGGCGAGTGCGGCCAGTTCAACTTCCTCGGGCGTGCACACATCGCGCGTCAAACGGCTCACGCTCTCCAACACATCAACGGCAGGGTAATGGTTGAAATGCGCCAATTGCCGCGAGAGCACCAAGTGCCCGTCGAGAATACCGCGCACCGCGTCGGCCACGGGTTCATTCATGTCGTCGCCTTCGACCAACACGGTGTAGAGTGCCGTGATAGCGCCGTTTTCGCCCGCGCCCGTGCGTTCGAGCAAGCGCGGCAGCATGGCGAAGACTGACGGCGTATACCCGCGCGTCGCCGGTGGCTCCCCGATCGCGAGACCGATCTCGCGTTGCGCCATCGCAAAACGCGTCACGGAATCCATCAGCAGCATCACGCTCTTACCTTGATCACGGTAGGCTTCTGCAATCGAAGTCGCGGTGAACGCTGCGCGCAACCGCAACGGCGCCGGTGTGTCGGAGGTCGCGACAACCACGACCGAGCGACGCAATCCTTCCGGGCCCAAGTCCTTCTCCAAAAACTCCCGCACTTCGCGACCGCGTTCACCGACGAGTGCGACGACCACGACATCCGCCGCGCAACCGCGCGCGATCATGCCGAGCAAAGTTGACTTACCGACACCAGAGCCAGCGAACAAACCGAGCCGTTGACCGCGGCCGATCGGCGTAAAGGCATCGAGCACGCGCACGCCCGTGTTGAGTGCCTCCTTGATCCGTTGCCGACGCAACGGATGCGGTGGTTTGTTGCTCTGCTCCGTGCGATCAACGGGCAACATACCGAGTCCATCAAAGGGACGACCGAGCGCATCGAGCACGCGACCAAGCAGCTCGGGGCCGGGGCGCGGCAGCGGCGGACGGTCCGTGGCGGCAACTTCGCAGCCGACATGCAAGCCTGCTGTATCGCCGAGCGGCATCAGCAGGACGCGGTGTTCGCGAAAACCCACGACTTCCGCACGCACCGAAAAATCGGTGCGCGGTGACCGCACAATGCACAACTCACCGAGGCCGACGTTCGGGCCTTCGGATTCGATAATCAATCCGGCCACGCCGAGCACCGCGCCCACGCGTTGCACAGACGGCAGATGCCGCACTTGGGTGCGCATCACATCGATGAGGGGAGCGACGTTGTTCATTGGCTGTTCTCCGTTCGCCAAACGCGCTGATTCCACCGCGCCACACGGACCGTGCGGCAAAGTGTGAATATTGCGAAATGGGGGAGCTTGCTCATACGCCAGCGAGACTGTGGGTCAGATTGGTGAGTTTAGTTGTCTTGCGCGCGTCCGAGAGTCCGAAGCGCGAGCGGACGAGACAGTCGCCGGGCATCAGGGTCGCGTCGGGCGAGATGCGCAGTGCCGGGTAGCGCATGATCCACTCGGGATTCAGCGACTGCAGGAGTTCGGCATCGCGCGGACAGAGGGAAAGCTCGAGCCCTTCCCGCTCAGGGAAAAGCTGCTCCAGCGCATCCTGGCAAATTTGTGCCACAACCTCGGCCGCTGGCTCGAAACCAACCAGCAGGCGATGGGCGATTTCCACGGCCAGCGACGGCAAGGCGTCACGCATCTGCGCCAGTAACTCCGGCTCCATCACCGCCAATTTTTGGAGGACGCCTTCACTGAGTTGGGCCATGTCGTGCCGGAATTCCACCATCTGTTGGTCGGCAGCGGCGCGCGCGGAATCGATACCCTGACGGTAGGCTTCCTGCACTTTCGCAGCTACTTCCGCTTCGGTAAATAAATGTGCCTGACCGGGCAGCACCGCACTGGCCAGCGGTCGGTCAAAGGCGATGAGTTTCGTGAAGGCCATTAGCGTGACAAGAGCTGACGGGATTGGGCTCGCCGGCGGACGCGGCGCGGCGGTTTCAACATTCGTGGAGCAGACACCGGCGGATCGAAGCTGCGCATAATCGCATGCCAGACTGCGCGGGCGGCCGGCGTGGCGGCGGAGGTGTTCGTAGAAGTTGGGGTAAACATGGCGTTAGGCGACGAGTGCTTGCGAATCGGAATCGAGCGAGATCTGGCCTTCTTCTTCGAGTCGGCGGACCGCTTGGATGATGACGTCTTGCGCGGCCTCGACATCCTTGAGGCGCACCGGGCCGAGCAATTCGATTTCTTCCTTGAGACTTTCTGCGGCGCGTTTCGAGAGGCCGGCGTAAATCTTGTCGCGCAATAGTTCGCTCGCCGACTTCATCGAAATCGCCAGATTGCCCGAATCGACTTCGCGCAACACGCGCTGCAAATCGGACGATTGCAGGCGGAGAAGATCCTCGAAGCTGAAAAGTTTCTTGCGCACGGCGGCACCGAGGGTGGCATTGCGCTCTTCGATGCGGGCCAAAAGCGTCTTCGACATTTCTTTTTCCAACGTGTTGAGCAATCCGGCGACAGCGCGCACGCCGCCGCTGTTGTGCAAAACCGGCCGGGCCTTCGTGTCGAAATGTTTGCCGAGCGAGCGGACGATTTTGCCCACGAGTTCCACCGGCGTGGACTCAATCGTGCCCAGGCGCTCGATGACATCCTCGCGCAATTCCGGGCTGAGTAAGGCGAAGATTTCGCCCGCCTTGGCCGGTTCCAGATAGGAAAGGACAAAGGAAATTGTCTGCGGCTGCTCTTGCTTGATCAGATTGAAAATCTGGCGGCCTTCCATTTCCGCGATTTCATTCATCACGACGTTGGAATTGGCCACCGGGCCGACGCGATTGATGATGGCGGAGGCTTTGTAATTACCTTTGCAAATCTCCAGCGCACGTTGGGCGTAATTGATGCCGCCGAGGGCCATGCCGGCACTAGTCGCAACGAGGGATCCAAATTCTTCCAACGCCTGCTTTTGCGTCGACTCAGGAATCATCGGGTAATTCGTCATCTCGCGACAAAGACTTTCGATTTCGGTATCGTCGAAATGCTTGAACATTTCCGCAGCCGATTCTGGGCCGATGCAGATCAAGAAAACGGCGAGCTTTTGCTGGCGGGTAAGTCGGGTAAAATCGATGTCGGGCATAACGAGCAGCGGTTATGGAGTGGTCGGATGCAGCCGGAGGGTTCGGGTTGCTCCAACGCGCGGTGCCGGCTGGCGAACGGCCGGAGACCGCGCGAGCACGGCGCCTCCGGCCTGGATGCGGCGGTTCATCCGGTGCGCGGTTGCGAAAGTGGGAGCGCGACGCGTTTTCATGAGATCAGTTTTTCGTAGCGGGGTTGGCGGCCCAATCCCGCAACGCCGCCCCGATGTTGGCCGGGCGCTGGCGAATGAGTTGGTTGAGCATATCGGGCGTGATGGCTCCACCACTCTGGATCGACCGCGCGGCGACATCCGGTGGCATATTAAAAACCTCCATCGGCACCGGCTCGGGCTTTTGTTTGGAGAGTAAGCGGAGAAAAATCAGGAGCACCATGCCGGCCCCGAGAACAGCAGCCCAACGCGCAGCGACTTCGACCCAACCCTGGATGCGCGTCTCGCTCTGGATATCTTCGACCGTCTGCGAAATCGGCGTGATCGAGAACGGCATCTCCTGCAACGTGACGATGGAATCGAGTTCCTGGCCGGGAGCGACTTTGAGACCGAGCGCGTTGACCACCACTTGGCGGAGGCTGGTGAGTTCTTCCGGAGTGCGGCGCTGCTCCGTGGGCTGGGTGCCCGGAGGCGAACCAGCTGGCACGGCAATGCTGCGCGGCGCGATCAAGACCGACGCGCTGACATGTTTAATCGTGCCGGGGTTGCGCGTGATGTTGGTCGTCGTGCGATTGATTTCGTAGGAAGTGGTGCGGTTTTTACGATTTTGCTCGTTCGAAGTCGTGGGCCGCACTCCGGCTTCGCCCGTGGCTTTTTCGGGCACGTTGGCACTGACGCCGGTGGCACCGCCGCCACGTAGTTCAGTCGCGTTGGAGCTGTCTTCGGTGACGACTTGGGAGCGGACGACTTGGCCGTCGGGATCGTAGCGTTCCTGGGATTGCGTCATCGCTTCCGTGTCGATCTCGGCGGAGACGCGCACGACGGCGTTGCTCGGGCCGATGACGAGCGCGAGCATGCTTTCGACTTTGCGCGCGAGGTAATCCTCGACCTGTTGCTTGTAGCGCATCTGCGAGGACGCGTTGCCGAGTGTGGGGTCTTGCTTGAGTTCTTCAGAGAGGACGCGGCCGCGATTATCGACGACGGCGACTTGATCGGGTGCGAGGCCTTGGACGGCGTTGGCGACGAGGTGGCGGATGGCGTTGACGCCTTCGCTATCGAGCCGGGCTCCGCCCATATCGACAAAGACAGAAGCCGTGGAGCGCACCCCTTGCTCGGTGAGGAGGAGGCGGTTCTCCGGTTGCACGATCATCACGCGAGCGGCGCGCACGCCTTGTAGTTGCGTAATGGTGCGAGCGAGTTCGCCTTGGAGGGCGCGGAGGTAATTGGTGCGTTGCACGAAGTCGGACAGGCCGAACTGGCCCTTGTCGAAAATTTCAAATCCGACGCCGTCGCCGCTGGGCAGACCTTTGCTGGCGAGATCCATGCGGAGCTTGTGCACGCGATCGGTGGGCACTTGCACGGCGCTGCCGCCGGCCATGACTTGGTAAGGAATGTTCTGCGTTTGCAGGTGGCTGATGATCGCCGAGGAATCTTTGTCGCCAAGGCGCGCGTAGAGCAGTTGGTAATCGGGACGACGGGCCCAGAAGACGACCGCCACCATACCGGCAATCACCACCACGGTGGCGATGACGAGCGTGACCCGTTGGTTGAGGCCAAGCTGTTGCCAGAGGGCGAGCAGGGAATCGGCGAAGTTTTTCATGCGGCAAAAAGCGCGGGGGATAAAGTGGGTTGCTTAAAGAAAGGCGGCGGAAGAGCGCGGGAACTTACACCTGCATGCGCATCAATTCCTGGTAGGATTCGACAAGTTTGTTGCGCACTTCGACCATGAGCGTGAAAGCGACCGACGCCTCCTGCATGGCGATGACGGATTGGTGCAATTGGTCGGACTCGCCGAGCAACACCCGTTTGGTGAGATCACTGGCTGCAGCCTGCTTGGAGCTGACGGTGTCAACGAGCCCATCGAGCATCGTGCCAAAGCCGCCGCCAGCCGACAGCGAGTTCGGCGCCGGGCGCATGCCGTCGGGCAATATCGAACCGGGACCGAGCGGCGATTTCTCGCGCAGGCCTTCAGCGCGGGCGAGGGCTTGGGGAATCGCGGAGGTGTAAACTGAGCCGATGGGTGACATGGGGAAAGCGAGGAGCGGTGGGGCGATCAGCGGCCGATTTCGAAGGTCTTTTGCGCGAGGGTGCGCGAGGTTTTCACGACCGAAAGATTCGCCTCATAGGCGCGGGACGCCGTGATAAGATCCACCATTTCGTAGGCGAGATTGACGTTGGGCATTTCGACCAGGCCGTCCTCATTGGCGTCGGGATGCTGCGGGTTGTGGACCTGCTGGCCGGGCGTGCGGTCGTTGGAGACGCCGGCGATGCGCACGGTTTGCAACGAGGCCCCCCCGGTGCGTTTGATCAGCTCGGATTCGAAAGAAACCACTTGGCGTTTATACGGGCCGCCCCCGGCGGTGCGCGTGGTCTGCGCGTTGGCGATGTTTTGCGCGACGATGTCGAGGCGCATCTTTTGCGCGGAGAGCGCGCCCGAAGTGATGTCGATACCGGCAACGAGGTTCATGGGGTAAAATCAGGGCTCAACCAAAGGAACGGCCAGTGATGGCCAGTTTCAGTTGTTTGATGTTTCTCGAGACAACTTCGGTGAGAAATTCGTATTCGACCGAGTTGCGATTCATCGCGAGCAACTCGTGGTCGATTTCGACACTGTTGCCGTCCGGCCGCACCGTGCGGGCGCGGGAGTCTTCGACGAGTTTGGGCTGCAAACCGACTGTTTGCGCCAGATTGCCAGTGCCCGCACTGGCTTTGAGTTGGTCGGCGAAGTCAGGATTGATATCCAACCGGCGGTAACCGGGCGTCTCTGCATTCGCGATATTGGCAGCCAGCGCCTCCTGTCGCAGCGCGGCTGCATCGAGGAGTTTCCGGGCAATGTGGTAATTGGCGGATTGAAAGATCGGGTCGACCATACGCGTCTCCGTAAACATGACCCGTGCCACTCCGCGTGTGGCTCGCGCAAGTCGCTTTAAGCCTGTGATTAGAAAAATTCTATCTCAGGCAAATCCCATGCGACGCCTTACCCGCCAAATCACTCGGCAAATTCTGCCGCCGAAATTCGAAATGCTTTACCGCGTCTCTCCTTTATCCGAGGCAAAACGGGCCGATGGGTAGATTGCCTCATGAGAGACAGTGAGTTCGAGTTTATCCGCACGCTCGTCTACGAGAACAGTCGCATCAGCCTCAGCCCCGAAAAACGGGAGCTGGTCGTGACGCGTCTCGGCAAACGCATGCGCGCCACGCAGTCGCCCACCATCGGCGCCTACTGCGCGTTGCTGCGCGACCCGCAATCCGGCGATGAACTCGCGCACCTGATCGACGCCATCTCGACCAACCACACGTTCTTCTTTCGCGAGAGTCCGCACTTCGACTTCGTGCGCTCGACGATCGTGCCGGAAATGCTCTCGCGTCGCGTCGCCGAACGCTGGCCCCGCCTCTACGCGTGGAGCGCGGCTTGTTCCTCGGGTGAAGAGCCCTACTCGCTCGCGATGGTGTTGCAGGAGACGATCCCCGAAGCCACCAATTGGCGCTGGCACATTGAGTGCACCGACATCTCCCACCGCATCCTCGCCACCGCGCGCAACGCAATCTACCATCGCGACGTCGTAACCAAGTTGTCGCCGGCCACTATCAAGGCCCACTTCCAGCGCGGCATCGGCCCCGAAGACGGCAACTACCGCATCAAGCCCGCCCTGCGCGCCGGACTCAGTTTTCAACAGAAAAACCTCCTCGAAGGCGAACCACCCTTCCGCGAGCCGTTTCATCTCATCTTCTGTCGCAACGTCATGATTTACTTCGACCGGGCGACCCAAGCGGAGTTGGTGCAAAAACTTTCCGAGCGCCTCATCCCCGGCGGCTACCTGTTAGTCGGTCACTCGGAAAGCCTCACCGGCATCAAACATTCCCTGCAACAAGTGCGCCCGGCGATCTATCGCCGCCCACCGAATTCGTGACATGCAACCGCGCCGCAAAATCCGCGTGCTGATTGTCGACGACTCCGCCGTCGTGCGGAAGCTCGCGAGCGAGGCGCTTTCGGTCGATCCGGATATCGAAGTCGTCGGCACGGCGGTCGATGCGTTCATGGCGCGTGACAAATTGCGGGAGTTGAATCCCGACGTGTTGACGCTGGATCTGGAAATGCCGCGCATGGATGGCCTCACCTTTCTTCGACTGTTGATGGAGCGGCGACCCATACCGGTCGTGGTCATGAGTTCGCTCACGGCGCGCGGTTCCGAGCACGCGCTCGAAGCACTGCGCCTCGGCGCAGTCGAAGTGATCGGTAAACCCAGCGGGGCCAACTCCTTCGGCCAACTCGGTTCCGAGCTCATTGCCAAGGTGCGCATCGCGGCCACAGCGCGGATGCCTGCCCCCACCGTGCCCGGCACGCCCCCAACGGTTGCTCCGCGTCAAGCGACGAAACCCCCATTCGCTGCTCCCAGCACCAACTTCCATCCTCGCTCACTAATCCTGTTGGGCGCGTCCACCGGCGGCACGGAAGCACTGCGCGCGATGCTCACGCAATTGCCTGCGACCTTGCCACCCATCGCGATCGTGCAGCACATCCCCGCGACGTTCTCCAAGACCTTTGCCGCCCGCTTGGACTCACTTTGCCAACTCCACGTGCGCGAAGCCGTCGATGGCGAACGCCTGCAGCCCGGCCTCGCGCTCATCGCACCCGGCAATTTCCATCTCCTCGTGCAGTGGCGCAACGACCACTATCGCGTGCGCGTCGTCACTGGTCCACCCGTCTGGCACCAACGTCCCGCCGTCGATCTCCTGTTCCGCTCCGCTTCCGAATGCGGCGCGGCTCCCTATACCACCGCCGGCGTGCTCACCGGCATGGGCAAAGACGGCGCCGAAGGTTTGCTCAAGCTCCGCGACCACGGCGCCACCACGTTTGCCCAAGACGAGGAATCTTGCGTTGTCTACGGCATGCCCCGAGCAGCGTGGGAGAACGGTGGCGCGCAAATACAAGTTCCCCTTCCGCGCATCGCGCCTTACCTTATCGCCCGTAGCGAAGTTCATCTTTCCTCAAACATCGAATCCGCCCTCCGCGGTTGACCCATGACTGCCATCATCAATCTCTCCCCGTCGATCCTGCTCGTTGATGACGAACCCATCGTCCTCGGCGCACTCAAGGAAACCCTCGAGCGCGAGAAATACCAAGTCGTCGCCTGCACCAGTCCGCTCAAGGCGCTCTCCATGCTCGAAGAGCGCGACTTCGCTGTCATCATCTCCGATCAGAAAATGCCCGAGATGATGGGGCTGGATTTCCTCATCGAAAGCCGTCGCCTCCGCCCGCACGCCTCTCGCGTCCTCATCACCGCGGTGCTCTCTTTGCCGACCATCGTCGATGCGATCAACAAGGGTGAAATTTTCCGCTTCGTCGCCAAACCTTGGTTGCGCGAAGAACTCCTCGCGACCGTCCGCAACGCTATTCAGCGTCACGAACTCGTCACGCACAACGAAGTGCTGATGGCCCAAACCCAGCAGCTCAACGCTCAACTCCTCGTCGCTAACAGCGAACTCGAAAAACAACTCGCCGCTGTCGAACAGAAGCGCCAACGCCTCGACTGCGTCAATCGCGAGCTCACCACGCGTTACGATAGTTCGCTCGAGCTCTGCCGCCGCATTCTCACCGCCTACGACCCGACGCTCGGCGGTCAAGCGAAGGCTCTCGTCGAATTCGCCAGCAAGATGGCGGAGCACGGCTCGTTCAGCGAATCCGAGGCCCACGCGCTTCGTTCTGCCGCTTGGCTTTGCGACCTCGGCCTCATCGGCGTCTCCCGCGAATTGTTGCGCACCTTCCGCACCAACCCCGGCCAACTGACCGAGCGCGAACGCGCCACGCTCAACAACCATTCGATCTACAGCCAGACGCTAGCCGCCCTCGTCGACCCACGCCCCGAAGTTGGCGAAGTCATTCGCGCGCACCACGAATGTTTCGACGGCACCGGTTACCCCGATGGCATCGCAACCAAAAAAATCCCGTGGGCCGCTCGCTGCCTCGCCGTCGCCGTCGGCTATGTCGAATCGAGCGCACCCAAGCAAACGACGATCGACACCATCCTCGCCAAGTCGGGCAGCAAATACGATCCCGAGGCCGTCCGGCTGTTTCTCAAGGTCACGCAACTCGTCCATCTGCCACGCCAGGTGCGCGAAATCCTCCTCGACGAACTCGAGCCGGGCATGGTGCTCGCCACGGGCATCTACAGCCCGCACGGCCTCCTGCTTATCGGCGAAGGTCAGGCGCTCGGCCCGGCGACAATCGCCAAGATCCGCGATCACAACCAGATCGCCCCGATCGCGCAGCGTCTCCTCGTTTACAGCTAACACGCCGCGCACGGGACTTTCCACGCCGATTAGCCGTGCTGCAATTGCCGCGAGAACTTTGACTTCTCGTCGGCCCAACGCAGGCTGGACCACGCATGTCGTCCGCCGCGCCCTCTCCTTTGCCCTCACCTCGCGCCCCCGCGCTTTTTCAGGTGCGCGGTCTCACCAAGACCTACGGCGAAGGTGCCACGCAGGTGCGCGCCCTCGCCTCCGTCGACCTCGACCTCGCGCCCGGCGAACTCGTCGTGCTCCTCGGCCCTTCCGGCAGCGGTAAGACCACCCTGCTCAACCAACTCGGCGGACTCGACCATCCCACTTCCGGCGAACTGCGTTACCGCGACCTCGACCTCACGCACGCCAACGAAGACCAGTTGACGCTTTATCGCCGCGAGTCCGTGGGCTTCGTTTTCCAGTTTACAATCTCATCCCCAGCCTCACGGCGCGCGAAAACGTTTCGCTCATCACCGAGATCGCGCACGACCCGATGTCGCCCGAAGCGGCGTTGAAACTCGTCGGACTCGGTGCGCGCCTCGACCATTTTCCCGCGCAACTTTCCGGCGGCGAACAGCAACGCGTCGCCATCGCCCGCGCGATCGCGAAGCGCCCTGAAGTGCTCCTGTGCGACGAACCCACCGGCGCACTCGACGTGCGCACCGGCATCGTCGTGCTCGAAGCCATCGCGCGCGTGAATCGCGACCTCGGCGCACTCACCGTCATCATCACCCACAACGCCGTCATGGCGGAAATGGCCGACCGCGTGATTCATTTCATGGATGGCCGCGTGCAACACGAGCGCCGCAACGCGACGCGCGCCGCGCCCTCCACGCTGCGCTGGTGACGCGCCGCACGGTGCACGCGGCGCGAAGCCCCAAGCCCCAACATCCAAACTTCATGAAACACCAATCCAGCAGGTCACTTGACGGATCGCCGGTGGATCGAGAATTGGAGCTTCTCTGGGGCTTGGATTTTGGTGCTTGGAGTTTTCCCCACCGCCTCGCTTCCGCCCCATGATCAGCCCCCTCGACCGCAAGTTGCTCCGCGACCTGCGCCGCCTCAAAGGCCAGGCGCTCGCCGTGACACTCGTGATGGGGTGCGGACTCGCGATGCTCATCATGGCGCGCAGCCTCATCGCGTCGCTCGAAAGCACGCGGAGCGACTACTACCAAACCAATCGCTTCGCCGAAGTTTTCGTGCCGCTCAAACGCGCGCCCAACCACGTCCATGCACTCCTCGCGGAAATCCCCGGCGTCGCCGCCGTGCAAACCGGCATCTCCGTGCAAGTCACGCTCGACCTGCCCGACCTCGATGAACCAGCCAGTGGACACGTGCGATCGCTACCCGACTTCGGCGAACCGGAACTGAACCGACTCTTTCTCCGCCGCGGTCGTTGGCTCACGCCCGGTGTGCGCGGCGAAGTGCTAGTCGGCGAAGCCTTCGCTGAAGCCAACCAACTTCAGCCCGGCGACGCGTTGACGATGCTGCTCAACGGTCGTCGCCAGGAATTCCGCATCGCGGGCATCGTGCTGTCACCGGAATATATTTTCGAATCTCGCCCCGGCGCGGCATTGCCCGACAACCGCACCTACGGCATCTTCTGGATGCCATACAAGGAAGTCGCCACCGCGTGGAATCTCTACGGTGCGTTTAACTCCGTCTCGCTGTCACTCGCTCCGGGCGCGTCCCGAGAAGCCGTCATTTCCGCAGTGGACGAAGTGCTGCGACCATACGGCGGTTTCGGCGCCTACGGTCGCGCGGATCATCCGTCGCACATTCGCGTCACCGACGAAATCCGCGTGCTCTCGATTCTCTCGATCGGGTTTCCCATCGTGTTCCTGAGTGTGGCGGCGTTCATGACCAACTCGGTGCTCACGCGTCTGCTCGCACTGCAACGTGAGCAGATCGCAATTCTCAAAGCCTTCGGCTACACCAACCGGCAGATCGTCACGCATTACCTGAAATTCGCCGCCGTGATTGTCGTGGGCGGCACCGGCCTCGGCACGCTCGGCGGCATTCTGCTCGGACAGGCGCTCGTGCAAATGTATACGCTGTTCTTTCGTTTTCCCGATCTGGTCTTTCGACTCGATCACGCGGCCGTTGCCCTCGCCCTACTCGTCGGACTGGTGGCAGTGACGGCCGGCGTTTTTAGCGCCGTGCGCCGCGCTGCTCGTCTGCCGCCCGCTGAAGCGATGCGACCCGAGCCACCGACCGACTACCGGCCGTCGTGGCTCGAACGCCACGGCCTCAAACGTTGGTTCAGCACCTCTTTTCGGATTGCCGTGCGCAATCTCGAGCGCCGTCCCGTGCAGGCACTCTTCACTGTCGCCGGTCTCGCGTTGGCGACCGCGCTCCTGATTTTGCCCAACACGTTCAAGGCCGGCATCAGCGACGTGCTCGATTTCAAATGGGACGTCGTGCAACGTCAGGACCTCAACCTCGGCCTCGCCGAACCATCGAGCGCAAGCATCGAGCATGAATTAAAAAAACTACCCGGCGTGCTGCACATTGAGCCGTCGCGTCAGGCTGCGGTGCGCATTCATTTTCAAGGGCGCAGTCGACAAATCGCCCTACGCAGTCTCGAGCCCGACGGCCGCCACAGTCGCGCGATCGATGCGCACGGGCGGGAAATCACCGCGCCGCCGCACGGCGTCATCGTTTCGGCCAAGCTCGCCGAAGTGCTCGGCGCGCGCGTCGGCGACCAATTGGTGATCGAAGCGCTCGAAGGTCGCCGCCCGACGCGTGCGTTGCCGATTGTGGCGCTGGCCGATGATTTCACCGGCATCGCCGCATACATGGAGCGGCGCGCCATCAATCGCTTTCTGGGCGAAGGCGACCTCATCACCGGCGCGAGCGTGACGCTCAATATCGCGCAACGACCGGAATTTCTGCGCGCGCTCAAAGGCATCCCGCGCGTGAGTTGGATCGCGATCAAGGACACCATCCGCCGCAGCTTCCGCGAGACCACCGCGCAAAGCATGGGGCTCATCCAGACGATTTACCTGACGTTCGCCGTGATCGTCGCCTTTGGCGTCATCTACAACAACGCCCGCATTTCTCTCGCCGAACGCGCGCGCGAACTCGCCACGTTGCGCGTCATCGGTCTGACGCAGCGCGAAGTCGGCGCCATTCTGGTCATCGAACTCGCCGTGCTCTCCCTCATCGCGCTGCCGATCGGTTTGTTGATGGGCACATTTTTATCCGCCGGCATCATCCAGTCGGTGAATACCGAAACCGTGCGCATCCCACTCGTGTTCACCGCGCACACCTACACGTTTGCCGTCATCGTGGTGCTCGTCGCTTCCGCCTTGTCGGCGTTGGTGGTGTTGCGCCAGTTGCGGCAACTCGACTTAATCAGCACGCTGAAGGCTCCTGAATAATTTCCCATGAATCCCGTTCGCTCGTCATCTCCGTCGAAAAGTTTCCTGCGCCGCGCCCTGCCGTATGCGCTCGGTGTGCTCGTGCTCGCGCTGATTGGACTCGGTCTACGACCGAAGGCTGCCGTGGTCGAAACCGCCCGCGCCGCCGTCGGACCGCTCCGCGCCACCGTCAGCGAGGAAGGCAAAACGCGTATCCGCCAACGCTACGTCGTCTCCTCGCCGGTCAACGGCCAGTTGCAACGCCTCGCCTTCAAGCCGGGCGCAGTGATCACCGCCGACGAAACCATCGTCGCCCACGTCGCACCATCGTCGGCTTCCCCGCTCGATCCCCGTCTCCGCGCACTCGCCGAAATCCGCCGCGACTCCGCCCGCGCGTTGCTGGTCAAGAGCCGCCTCGCCCATGAGCTCGCACGCAACGAACTCCAGCGCATCGCGCAAATGTTCGCGGCGCGCACCGTATCACCACAGGATCTTGAAACTGCGCAACTGCGTGAAACGGCCGCCGCCCGCGATGTCATCGCCGCCGAAGGCGGCCTGCGTCAAGTCGAGGCCGAGCTCGCGGAATTCCCGCCGGGCGCGCGCGACGAAACGGCAACCGTCGCCGTGCGCTCACCCGTGAGCGGAACGGTGTTGCGCGTCTTTCAGGAAAGCGCGCGCAGCGTCACGACGGGCACGCCGTTGCTCGAGATCGGCGATCCGCACGATTTGGAAGTCGTCGTCGAGATGCTCTCCCGCGACGGCGCCGCGATGGCACCGGGTGCGCGAGTGGAGTTCGACCAATGGGGCGGGGCCGGCCTGCTCGAAGGGCGCGTGCGTTTGGTGGAGCCGGCGGCTTTCACCAAGATCTCGGCGCTCGGTGTCGAAGAACAGCGCGTCAACGTCGTCGTCGATCTCGTCACGCCGCTCGAACAACGCCGCGGGCTCGGCGATAATTTCCGGGTCGAAGCGCGCGCGGTGATTTGGGAAAGCGCCGCGGCGTTGCAAGTGCCGACCTCCGGCGTGTTTCGCCGCGGCAGTGCCTGGGCCGCATTCGTGGTGCGGGAAGGCCGCGCGCAACTCGTGTCGGTCACCGTGGGTCGCAGCAGTGGCGCTGAGATTCAGGTGCTGCGAGGACTCAGCGAAGGCGACGAAGTGATTCTTTATCCCGGCGACCGCATCACGGACGGACAACGCGTGCAGCCGCGGCAAGTGGCTTGGTAACTAAGGCGTGGCTTCGATTCACCGACACCGGGTTGCGTTCGTGAAAATTGTCTGGCTCGGGGGGGCGCGCTGCGGTTGATAGAACACCATGACTCTCGCTGATGCCCGTGTCGCCATCCTCTCCTCGCTTGCGCGGGTCAACGCCGCCTACGGCCAGCCGTTGTTCAACGAGTGGGTGCTGGTCGCGCTCCGCGCCGACCGCGGCTCCATCCTCGCCTACGACGGTCCGCGCGCGGAAAGTTACCAGAAGCAGTTTCGGCTCGATATGGCGTCAATGATGAAGGAACTGGCGAGCCAAAAGCTCGGCATCGGCGACTTCGTTTTTGCGGCTGAAGCGCACGGCAGCCACTATGACAGCTGCATGCGCATCGGGGCGACGAGTTACCTTTTCTGCAATCACACGCAGCGCACCATGACAGAGCTTCGGCAGAGTCCGCTCTGGCTCAACGCGCAAAAACACTGGGTCAAACTCAGTCAGGTTGTGTCTGCGGATCCGCTGGAGTGAGTCGCCGCGCGGCTACCCGCTCCAGCCCGCCCAGACGAACCACGCGTAGCTGACGAGCAACACCCCGCCTGCCCAACGCGGCAGTCCGCCGTAGAGCAATAAGAACCCGGCGTGCGCCACCACCGCACCGAGGATGAGCCACAAGCCCGTCATGAAGAACGGCGGCACCGCGACTGGGGTCAGCACAGCGAGAATTCCCAAACACAGTGGAATGCAGATGTGTCCGTCGCCGACTTGCGAACTGTAGACAATGTCTGCCCGCCGCTTCCGGCCCCAATAGAGCGCGAGTAACGCATTCGGCAGCACCATCAGCCAACCACTGAGCCAACCCAAGTTGTCCACGCTGAGGAAGCCCGTCTTCTGCGCCGAAATCCACGCGACGAGCCAGTCGATGCTTTCGTAGAGCAACCACGCCGACAGTAGCACCAGCGCGATATCGACGTAGAACATCAGTCGATAGGAAATCTTTTGACGGACGTTGTGCTTGAGCACGTCAAACACTTGGAATGTTTGCCAAAAGAGAAATAGTCCGATCAGCAACAGTCCGTCGGTGCGTGTCAGTTGACCGTCCTCAGCCAGCAACCAAGTCGCGCCGGTGAAAAACAACACCGCCGTAATCGTCAGCATGAGGGAGAGCCGATCGATTTGCGCACCGACGTTGGCCGACGCAGTTTTGCCGCGCGCCTTGCCGCCGCCCGCGCCGCCGCCGGTGACTTGCAGCCCCCACAACACCGCGGGCAAACCAAGCAGCAAAGTGAGAGTGGTGACGTTGTTGACCAGACTGTTGGTCAACGCCTCGACCGGCGCGCCGCCCTGTCGCGTCAGAATAAAAACGAACAGCACGTTCCCGAGTCCCGAGCAGTAAGGCATCAGAATCGTGCCAAGTGCCGTGCCTTCCAGTCCGTGATCCAGCATCGCCTCCAGTCGCCACAGCATGAGCAGGGAGGCGACGAGGAAGAGGCACAGATAGACTCCCGGATCGGTCAGACCCAGGGATTCAATGAGCGGCGGCAACACGCAGCGGATTCAGGCGGGGCGACGGTCCGCCTTCAATCCCGAAGGCGGCACTCACGCCAACCTCTCGCACCACCTTCCGTCCGGCTTTCGGCTTGCCCGCCGGTGACGACACGCGAATCGGCGGCGAACGCGCAACCGCCGGTGCCGCTCTCCATCCCTCACTCCCAGTAGCCGCCGACCATGATGAACTGGCGGAGTGAGCGCGCTACGGCACCGACCGCAGGCCAGCGACCTCGTTACTGCAAGCGCGCCGGGAGCCGTTGCAAACGCGCCGTGAGATCGCGGAACACTGCTTCCGTGTTCTGCTGCACAACACTTTCGCCGACGGTCAGCGTCTGACTGGGGGTGAAATCTCCAAGCACAGCGCAATATTCGTTGCTCACCATAATGCCGATAAGTTCGCCCGTTTTCGCAAACATGAGGTCGCCCCGCTTCGGCGGGATTTCGCCAAAGAGGCGCGTGAGCAGTCGATTGTCCACGCGCACGTAGCTGGCATATTCCGCGTCGAGTCGCACCGGCGTCTCGCCATATTTTCCGTCGTCCGCGCGAATCAACACGACATCGGGAAACTTAAACGGCTCCGCCGCGAGTCGATAAATCTTGGCCCCTAGTTGCGCTGCAAAGGCATCGTCAACCGGCACCACGAGCACGCGTGGATCGAGTTTGAGGAAACGAATCTCCTTCATCGGTGCGCTCACGGCACCAAAGGCGAGTCGTCCGGTGATTCTCTGGTAATTGAGTGGATTTTCCCGCGTGAGACTGAACGGCGTATCGCTCACGTGCATCAACGCGTAGGTCTGGCGCCCGTCCGAAACTAGGATCGTCTGCGCATCGCGCTCGCGAAACGTCGGGCTGAAGAGACCGGGGCGTTGCGTGGAAACTTGCATTTGCACGCGGTTGGCGAGGAATTCGCCGAAGATGAGATTCGCGTTAACCGGACGGTGGTCACGCAACTCTTTCGTTAATTCCGTCGACCGTTCCGCGAGCTGGCCGACGCCTTGCGCCAGTTGCGTGGTTTGCTCCTGCACCTTGTAACGTTCCTGCCGCTCCACTTCGATTTGCGTGCGCGCCTGATCGAGATTCTGCCCGAGAAATTGTTTCTCCTGTTCGGCCACGCGCACCGCGACCGAAAGGTTTTCGATCTTCTGCCGCGCTTCGGTATTCTGGCGCTCCATGCGCGCGAGTTCGGCTTGCTGGCGCTCGGCTTCGGCGCGGCGTTCATCGAGCTCGCGTTGCATCTTCGCCAAGCGCTCCTTCGAGAGGAACGCCTCGTCACTCACCGCGGAATATTTCTTCTCCAGCTCCTTCACGTTCGAAGTCGTGGTCGCGAGTGCACCCTGTAATTGCGTGCGCTGTTGCTCGGCTTGGGAGAGCGCCTTTTCGCGCTCGGTGAGTGTGCTCTGCGTGTTGCCCAGTTGCGCGGCGAGTTGTTCGCGCGTGGTGCGTTCATCTTCGAGGGAAACGCGCATCAACTCGACCATGTCGGCGTTGATCGCCGGCGACGCGGTGGATGAGGCCGTGGGCGGCGCCGCGGATTCGATGCCGGCGCGACTCGGCTCCGCCTTCTCCCAGCTCGTAAGCGCGAGAAGGTTGAGCAACAGAAAGTCGCACAGGATAAGGAGGAGCGTCTTGTTCATGACGGCGGATCAGCCAGCGGTGTTTGTGCCGTGCGATTCGAGGATGAGCTGCCGTTTATACGGACGCACGTGACGGATTTTCACCAACGCCACGCAGACGATACCGAAGAGATTCGACGAATACGCTGCGAGCAGGTTCGCCTCGATCACACCGAGCACCTGCAACACGAGCGCCGTCGCCGTGCCGGCGATGCCGATGTAGAGGCCGCCGTCGAAGAGATTCTCTTCGTTTTCCATCAGCTTGAGCTTGGTGAGGGTGGGCACCGGCTGACGGGAGACTTCGGCGATTTTCAGCAGACAGATGACATACATGCCGACCTGAATCAGCGCGAAGATGACGATGGAAAAGAGAGTGGAGTTGTCCATAGAGGGAGCCGTAGTTGAAGCGACAGGAGCAGAAGCGGCAGTCGTGCCGAGAATGGGAATGATCAACCGAACCTGATACTCGGTCGCCGCCGCAGCTTTGAGCAGAAAGGGTTCGGAGAACACGAAGAAAATGAAAGTGAGAATGCCCGCCAACACCCCGCTGCCCATCTTCGGGAATGCGCCGCGCAACGCGCGCTCGGCGGGTTGAAACAAACGGAGGTCAACTGAACGGAAGAGCAGAAACGCCCCGACGAGAAACGCCGCGTATTTCAACCCGAGCGCGAGCGACGGATTCCGCAGCACGAAGCCGGCACCGAATTCAAACTCCGGGCCGACCGCCTGCGTGACCGGGGCTTGGCGCGCGACGAGTTGCCGCACGGAGCCTTCGCCGAACGAGAGCGCCAGCTTGAGGTTTTCCGCGCCGGGTTTGCCGAAAGCGATCAGGTAGCGCGCAACCGCATCGGCCGACTTCGTCATCAGCGCCGCCGTGTAAATGACCGGCAAATGCTCGGGCGCGACGCGCGTGAGATGCGCGAATTGCGCGACAGTGGCGGGGTTGCTCGCCGTGCGCAACAGTTCGGACAATTGAATCCAGTTGAGTCGCTTTCCGAGCGACAGGATATCGAGATAGAAATCCTCCAGCGGCCCCATTTGACCTGTCACCACTGCCGTTTCGGCGAGCGCGCGAATATCGCGTTGCAGCGACGCAGGAATGTTTTCGCGCTGCCACAGGTAAGCCGTAAGCAAAATCACCGCCTCCAACGGCTGGCCCCCGGGCTTATTCGCCGGCACGAAACGCTGCGTGGTCGTGAGCTCGGCGGTTTTGAGCAGGGCTTGCACGCCGGGGAGCCGCGAGACCTGCAAGTAGCGCTTGAGGTTGTCGCGCGAGCGCTGCGTCACGAGGAAGGTCAAGACCGGCGTCGATTCCGTCGGCAACGGCGTGCGCCGGTCCGCGAGCAGCGGTTCCAGTGCCACGTCCCACCCACCCCATGGAATCATTTCCGGATGCCGCCGCGCATAATCGCTAAAATCGCCCGTCAGCGCTGGGGCGTTGGGGTCTTCGATTGCCCGCGCCGCTTCCAACACGAGGGTCGCCGGACCGGGCTTGTCCAACGCGAGCATTTCGCGGGCGAGCACCGCCACCGTCGGTGTGCCGCGACCCGCTTCGCGCAACAGCGCGGGATTGAGCGACTTTACGTTGACCGGCAGCGTCCACGCCAGCGCGAGGAACAACCCGCCCACCAGCAAGCCACCGAGCCACAGGGCCGGCGGAACACTGGATTGGACTGGTTTCGACATAGAAGAGAGCCTATCGCAGCCACGCCGAGCCGGAAACAATTTATTTGCCGGAATCTCGCGCACCCAAATACGCTGCTCCCTACGACCTATGCCGCCGCGAATTGTTCACTACAACGATCCTGTCCTCCGTAAAAAGGGCGCCAAGGTCACGAAGTTCGGCGCCGAGCTGCACGAACTCGCCAACCAGATGATCGACGCCATGTATGCCGCGCACGGCATCGGCCTCGCCGCACACCAGATCGGGCAGGCATTGCAGGTTTGCGTGGTGGATTTGCGCGAAACCGAAAGCGAGTTCGATTGGGAACTCGACGGAGCGCGCCCACCGCTCGATATCATCATGCCGCTGGTTGTCGCCAATCCCGTCGTCCTGGCTCATCCCGGCCCCGAACTTCCCTACGAGGAAGGGTGCCTGTCTTTTCCGAAAATCAACGGCGATGTCCTGCGCCCGGACGAGATTACGGTAAAGTTCCAAGACGAACACGGCACGCCGCACGTGATGCGCTGCAACGGCTTGTTATCGCGCTGCATCCAACACGAGGCCGATCACCTCAACGGCGTGCTCTTCATCGACCGTATGGATGCCGCCACCCTCAAACGACTCGATCCGGACATAAAGGCGCTGAAAAAACGCACGCGCGAAGCCGCCAAACGCTGACCATGGCCGATTCACCGCAACGTTCTATTCGTTCCATCGCCACCCGCACCGGCGACGATGGTTCGACCTCCCTGCTCTACGGGCAACGCGTGCCGAAGGACCACCCGCAAGTCGAAGCCGTCGGCGCGCTCGACGAACTCAACGCCGCCCTCGGCTTCGCCAAAGCCACGTTGCCCGCTGGTGCCGACACGAGAGACCTTGCGCGCATCCAACAGGATTTGGTCGCACTCATGGGCGAAGTCTCCTGCGCCGAGACCGACGCCACGCGTTACGCCGACTCGAAGTTTTCCAAAATCGACGAGGCCGCCCTCGCCCGTCTCGACGCCGCCGTGGCCGCTATCGAGGCGCGCCAACCGAAATTCGACGGCTGGGCCACACCCGGTGCCAACTTGCACGCCGCCGCCCTTGATCTCGCCCGCACCACCGCCCGCCGCGCCGAACGTCGCCTCGTCGGACTCGCCGCCCACGGCCGCACCTTGCGTCCCCTGCTCATCCACTACGTGAACCGCTTGTCCGATTTGCTCTGGCTGCACGCGCGCGAAGCGGAGAACGCCGGCCCGTCGTCTTAACCCTTGGCACCGCCCACTGCCGTCCGTTAACTCTGCCTTCGCATGCGCGTCGCCCTTGCCCTCATCTTGCTCGCCACCGGTTATCGGCTGTTGCCGACGATGGATTTGTCGCTGGCGAATTTCTCGCCGCTGATGGCGATTGCCTTTTGCGGCGCGGTTTATTTCCGCGAGCGCTGGATGTGGCTCGTGCCTTTCATCGCGCTGATTCTGTCGGACATTTACATCAACAATTTCTACGCGCGCGAATTCGGCATGCACTGGCCCACGGCGGGCTTCATCGCGCGCACCGTCTGTTTCGCCGCCGCCATCGGTATCGGCGCATGGGTGGCCAAGCGGAAATCGTGGCTTTGGTTGCTCAACGGCAGTCTGCTTGGCGCGGTCTTTTTCTACTTCATCACCAACACACAGTCGTGGTTCTCGGATCCTTTCTACGCCAAGTCGCTCGCGGGTTGGTGGCAGGCGATGACCATCGGCCACCCGGAATTTCCGCCGACGATTTATTTTTTCCGCAACACGCTGTTCGGTGATTTGCTGTTCACCGGCTTCTTCGCCAGCGTGATGGAATTGATCGCCCGGCGCAAAGGTGAACCGAGTCTGCTCGACGACGACGCCGAGGAAACCGAAGGCGAGACCGAGCCGGTGCCAGCGGACAAACAAGACTGAGTCGGACGCCATCATCTCAACTCGTGATTTACCTCTGGTGTAGGGGCGTGGCTCGACCACGCCCGCGCGGGCGGACACAAGGTCCGCCCCTACCAGACAAGCAAGACTTGAACGCGGTTTGGCGCAGTCGCCCCGCTGAGCTTAGTCGGCCTCTCCCACTGGACGCGAACCATCGGGCAACAGCGTCGCCCGATAACGCGCCCGCATGGCCTCGATGCGCTTGAGGAGCGCCGCGCGCATCCACAACACGCGATGTTTCGCCAGCGGTGCGCGCAGCAACACCACCGCCGTGCGCACCCCGCGGTAGAGTCGCCCCGCTTGCGCAAAGTAGTAGTGTCCGACCAAGCCCGTTACCGGTAACGCAAGCCCGTAGAACAAGGTGTGCAGCGGATTCAACCACGTCCACGCCACCGTCATGAATATGCCATAGGCCAGAACGTAGATCAGCAAACCACCGATCATCCGCGCGTGCGCCGCTTGCGCTTTGCGTTTGCCCACGTGGAGGAATCGTCCCGACAGCGCATCGATCAATTTCGTCACCGGCCGCCAATGCATCCACCCGACCAGCGCCACGGGAAACAGCCCCAGCCCCGCCAAGCCGACGCCGTAAATCCGCGCGCGCGCATGCCGGTGCGCGGCGAGTTCCTCGACAGCGGAATCGGTCAACCGCAGTTGCGCGAGCAAGCGTTCGTAACGATTGAGGTGAACCAGAAACGCCGCCAATTCGTCCGGCATCTCGCGTTCCGCAAACGCCAGCGCGTCCACCATCGCTTGTGTGAGAACCGTCTCTTCCACCAACGCGCTCACCGGTTCGCGGATGAGCAGGTTGCCGAGGCGCAGGCGCGCGAAGTAGAGTCGCTTCACCGCCGCGACGATGTGTTCGCGCTCCATTTCTGGGAGATTCACGAGCAACGCCTGGAGACGTCGCGTGATTTTCGCCGTGAGGCCACTGATGCATTCCTTGCGACGCTCAGCGAATTGCGGGAGGAAATTCGCGACCAGAATCGGGTTGCCCAAATAGACGAGCACTTCACTGCGGAAGCGTTCCTTTGCAGAATACGTCAGGCCGAGCGGCACGATTTGCAGGCCGAGTTGGCCGCCGTGGCGTTGCTCCAGTTCCAACGCCAGCCGCGCTGCGCCAGACTTGAGCGTGCGCAACCGCGAATCGTCGTAGGTCAAGCCCTCCGGAAAAATCACCACCATGCCGCCTGCTTCGAGCGCGCGAAACGCCGCCGCGAAACTCCCCGTCACCGACCGCATCGCCGTCGGATCGTCTTCGAGTCGGTTGAGCGGAATAATCCCGCAGCGATGCAGCAGCCAGCCGATCGGCGCGAAGCGAAACAGTTTGGCGGCGGCGAGAAATTGCCCGCGGCGCGGCAAGCACGTGCCAAGGATGAACGCATCCGTAAACGAGCCCGGATGATTCGCCACCACCAACACCGGACCGGGCGGCAGGCGCTCGCGATGGAACACTTCGATGCGGCGGAAATAGACGCCGAGCAGCACGCGCACCAAGCCGCTGAGCGGGACTTGGATGAACTTGGAAAGCAGGCTCACAGACAAGCGCGAGCCGTGCGACCGGTCAGAGCAAATCCGCCGCGAGTTCGGCGAGGCGTGAGCGTTCGCCCTTCGAGAGCTTCACGTGCGCGTGGAGCGACTGGCCTTTCATGCGATTGTGGCAATAGACGAGGCCGTTGCTGCGCGCGTCGACGTAGGGATTGTCAATCTGCGCCGGGTCGCCGATCAGCACGATTTTCGAACTCTCCGAAATGCGCGTGATGACGGTCTTTACTTCGTGCGGCGTGAGTTGTTGCGCTTCGTCCAGAATGAAAAACCGGCGCGCAATCGAACGTCCGCGGATGAAGCAGAGCGCCTCGATCTCGACGAGACCGTTGCGAATGAGCCGCTCATAAGGTTTCATCGGCGGCATACCGCCAGACCCGCCACCACCGCCGTGAAACGGCTGCGGCGCGGTCATGCTCGCGTGCAGATCGTCGTGCTTCTTGTTTTTCTTGCCGACTTTCTTCGCTGCGAATTGCGGATCTTTTTGCGACTTCGACGGCATCAGCACCTCGAGGGCGTCGTGATAAGGCTGGAGCCACGGCTTCATCTTTTCTTCGAGTGAGCCGGGGAGAAAGCCGATGTCCTTGCCCAGTGCGATGACCGGACGGGAAATCGACAGGCCGTCATAGCGCGAGGCATCGTCGGTCGTTTGGTGGAGCGCGCACGCCGTGGAAAGGAGCGTCTTGCCCGTGCCGGCTTTGCCGAAGCAGGTGATGAGCGAAATCGAATCGTCCATCAGCGCGTCCATGAAGAACTGCTGCTCGAGATTGCGCGGACGAATCGGAATGCCGCCGGGCGCTTTGACGAATTCCGGGAAACGCAGGCGCTTCACGAGGCCGTGGCCAAAATAGCGGCCCGGCATCGTTTTGCCTTCGGGCGTCATCAGCAAAACGTATTCGTTGAGGTAGAGTCGTCCGGCGATGTTATCGTCAAACTCGATCGCGCCTTCCGAGCAGAAGCGCTGCATCTCATACACGTCGAGTTCGAGCGTCGGGTAGGAATCGGTGTCGGGCGCCTCGGGGACTTTGTCGTTGAGATAATCCTCCGCCTCGAGGCCGACGGCGCGGGCCTTGAGCTGCACGTTGACGTCCTTCGTCACCAAAATCGTCGGCGGCTGATAGGTTTCCTGCACGAAGAGCGCGCTCGCGATGATGCGGTTGTCCTTCTTCGTGAAATCGGAAACCACCGCGCGTAACCGCTGCATGGCGGGCGTGGACCAGTTGTTTTCGACGAGGTAGCGGTTGATGATGACGGAAAGCGTGCCGCCGTTGGGCAGTTTCACGCCTTCGTGCATCGAATGCGAGTCGGGCAACAGTTCCTGCAACACGCGGTGCACGCGGCGGGCGTTGCGACCACGCTCGGTCGACTGCTCACCTTTGATCGCATCGAGTTCCTCCAACACCTCGACCGGTATGGCGAGATTGTTGTCCTCGAACTTGTAGATCGATTGGGGGTCGTGCAGCAGGACGTTCGTATCGAGAACGTAAGTCTTAACCTGGGTGCCAACGTGACGCTGCGAGGGGGTGTAAACCGCGCTTTGGGTGCTTTCCATCGTGGTGGATAACTTCTGAATAACCGATGTATCCAATTGGTGGCTTTGTAAATGCGATAATCGTAAGTTGTTTAACTATTTCCCTAAAGTTTTCCTGATACTGGTAACGCTCCGCGCACCGACGACCCGAGCGGCCAAGGGAAATCACGGGGAAAAATTCACGCAGCGTGGTTGCAACTTTTCTGCGCTAGGTGGGTGCTCCTCTTATGAATCCAATGCACGTGATTGATTATCGCATCAGTGGTGACGACATGCAGTTCGTCGAAATCGAGCTCGATCCCAACGAGGCCGTCGTCGCCGAGGCGGGGGCGATGATGTTCATGGATGACGGCATCGAGTTGCAGACGATTTTCGGCGACGGCTCGGAGCAAAATCGCGGCGTGCTCGGCTCGTTGCTCGGTGCGGGCACGCGCATCCTCACGGGCGAATCGCTGTTCATGACCGTGTTTCACAACCGCAGCGCGCAGAAGCGTCGCGTGGCGTTCGGCGGTCCCTACCCCGGCAAGATCATGCCGATCGATTTGCGGCAAATGGGCGGCGAGTTGATCACGCAGAAAAATTCGTTCCTGTGCGCCGCCAAAGGCGTGAACATCAGCATCGCGTTTCAAAAACGCCTCGGCGCCGGACTTTTCGGTGGCGAAGGTTTCATCATGCAACGCCTGTGTGGTGACGGCCTCGCTTTCGTCCACGCCTGCGGCACGCTCTACGAACGCACGCTCGCCCCCGGCGAAGGTCTGCGCGTGGACACCGGCTGTCTCGTCGCGCTGCAACCAAGCGTCGATTACGACATCGAGTTTGTCGGCGGCATCAAAACCGCACTCTTCGGTGGCGAAGGTTTGTTTTTCGCGAAACTGCGTGGACCCGGGAAAATCTGGCTGCAATCGCTGCCATTCTCCCGCCTCGCCGGACGCATCGTTGCCGCCGCACCACAAACGGACCGCGGCGGTAAAGAAGAAGGCTCCCTCCTCGGCGGTCTCGGTCGCGTGCTCGACGGCGACAATCGCTAGAATTTTCACGGGGCTGGTCACGTGGCGGGTCATGGCGGAGCATGACCATGACCCTGACTTCCGTGCGATGCGCGGAGGGACGGCGCTGTGTTACGGTAGGGCAGCATCACCACCATGCCCGCGCTCCTCACCGAACTCTCCTCCGCCTTTCACTCACTCCGTCGTGCGCCGGGTTTCACTTTCCTCGCCATCGCGATGCTGGCCGCAGGTATCGGTGCGAACGTCGCGATCTATTCGATCTTCCAGTCGGTCGTGCTCAATCCGTTGCCCTACCCCGAGGCGCAACGCCTTGTCGGTCTTTCCAGCGTCAACGCCGCCAAGGCCCTCGCGATGCCTGCCCTATCCGTCTCCGATTTTCGCGATCATCAGTCGCGCGCCACGTCGTTCAGTTCACTCGGCGCGTATCGTCCGGCGTTCGTTTCCTATGTCGCCAACGGCAATGATCCACGCCAACTCGTCGCCGCGCTGACGACCGAGCAATTCTTCGCCGTCTTCGCGCTGAAACCGATCCGGGGGCGCACGTTTGCGCCGGCCGAGTTTTCCATTGGCGCACCGCGCACCGCGTTGCTTTCGCACGCGGCGTGGCGCCGCCACTTCGCCGCACGGGAAACCGTCATCGGCGAAACCGTGCTGCTCGACGACGAGCCGACGCAGATCATCGGCGTGATGCCGGAGCAGTTCCGCGAACCGGAGTTCGTGGAAGTATGGTTGCCGTTTCCGGTCGAAGCGCCCGAAAACATGGCGCGCGACTCGCGCTTCTGGTCCACCGTCGGCCGTCTGCATGACGGCGTCACCGTGCAACAGGCCCAAGCCGAAGCGGTCGCGACCGCCGCCATGCTCGCCCGCGAATTCGCCGCGACCAACAAAGGCTGGACCGTCACGGTGCAACCGTTGCACGAACAACGCGTCGGCGGCATGCGGAGTTCGCTCGTGTTGCTCGTCGGCGCAGTCGGCCTCGTGTTACTCGTAGCCTGCGTCAATCTGGCGAATCTCATGCTCGCGCGCGGCGTGCGGCGCTCGCAAGAACTCGCCGTGCGACTCGCCCTCGGTGCCACGCCCGCGTCGCTCGCGCGCTCTGTTATCTACGAAAGCCTGCTGCTCGCCCTCATCGGTGGCGCGCTCGGGGCCGTGGTCGCTGCGGTGAGCCTGCCGTTGTTGACCGCGCAATTGCCCGCCGGACTCGTGCCGCGCTCGCACGCGATCAGCGTCGACGGTGCCGCGCTCGTATTCGCGTTCGGCGCGTCGTTGCTCACCGGTCTCATCTTCGGCTCACTGCCGGCGCGGCAGGTTTTACGCGCCGACGTTAACGAAGCACTCAAAGCCGACGGCGCGCGCGGCAGCACCAGTGTGCGCACCGGACGTCTTCAATCCATTCTCGTCGCCGGACAAGTGGCGCTGACGCTCGTCGTGCTCTCGGGCGCGGCATTGCTGATGAAAAGTCTGTTGAATCTGCAGCACGCCGATCCCGGCTTCAATCCGCGCGACGTGCTCGCCGTGCGCCTCTCGCCGCCGCAAAGTCGTTGGAACGATTTCGACGACCTGGCGCGTTACTACGAGCGCATGATCGACGCCGCGCGCCGTGTGCCCGGGGTGGAATCCGCCGGCATCAACAGCAGCACGCCGCTTACCGGCATCACACTGCGTTATCCGTTTTGGGTGCACGGACGGCCGCGCGAAGAAGGCAATGCCGACGACGCCGTGTTCAACTCCGTCAGTCCCGACTACTTTCGCACGCTGCACATTCCGTTGCGCGAAGGTCGCCTGCTCAGCGAGCGCGACGAGGGCAAATCGCTCAAGGTATGCGTGATCAACCACGCGCTCGCGCAAAAACTTTTTCCCGGCGAAAGCGCGCTCGGCAAACGGCTGCTGTTCCTCCCGTGGTTGACGCGTGAGTATCGTGAAATCGTCGGCGTCGTCGGCGACGTAAAACAGGACAATCTCGCCGACGCCGCGACCGCGCAAATCTACGTGCCGCAAGCGCAGTCGGCGTGGTTTTTCACTACGCTCGTGGTGCGTGTGCGCGGCGGTGCCGCGGCGACGGGCGCAGTGCAATCCGCGCTACGCGCCGTCGATCCAACATCGACGATGACGATTCGCTCGATGGAGGAAAACCTCAGCGTGACCAACACCGTGCCGCGCTTGCGCACGCAATTATTCGCACTCTTCGGCGTGCTCGCGCTCGGGCTGTCGACGTTCGGCATCTACGCCAGCGTCGCGTTCACCGTGAACCAGCAAGTGCGCGCCTTCGGCGTGCGTATGGCACTCGGCGCCACGCCGGGCCGCATCGTGCGCGAAGTGCTGCTCAAATCCGGCCAGCTTGCTCTCCTCGGCGTCGCGGCCGGACTCGGTGGCGCGCTCGTCCTCGCGCACTTGTTACGCGGCGCGCTTTACGGCGTGGAGCCGACCGACCCGTGGGTGCTCATCGGCCTCGCTGTTTTCCTTCCCGTCGTCGCGCTCCTCGCGAGCGTGCATCCCGCTCTGCAAGCCGCGCGCCTCAACCCTGCCGAAGCCCTGCAACACGACTAGGCTGCTCACTTTCCCTCTATGAAAACCAAATACCTCCCCCTCCTCGCGCTCTGCGCACTCCTCGTTCCGTCACTTGCCGTCGCGCAAGACGCCGCCACTGACGCTGCCGCCGCCCACACGGCCAGTCGCACATTGTTGCAGGAAAACAAAGTCAAGGAAGCCATCGCCGAACTCGACCGCGCCATCGCGCTCGATGCGAATAATCCCGATTACCACGCCGATCTCGGGTCCGCGATCAGCCGCTTGATGCCCGAACTCAACTTCATGCAGCGCGCGATGGGGGCCGGCAAAATGAAGAAGGCTTTCGAGCGCGCCGTGGAACTCAACCCGCAGCACCTCGGCGGCTTGATTGGCTTGACGCGCTACTATGCGAACGCGCCGGAGATCGCCGGTGGCAGCATGGAAAAAGCGAAATCAACCGCCGAGCGCGTGCGCGCGATTCATCCGTTTCTCGGCGAACTCGAACTCGGGCAAATCGCCGAGCGCAACGAAGACTTCACCACCGCGCTCACTCACTTCGACGCCGCCGGGCAGCTCAATCCGAGTCACGCTGGGGCGCTGACCGCGGCAGGTCGCGTGCTGGTGCGGTTGGGGCAAACAGACGAAGCGCGCGCACGTTTTTCAGCCGCACTCGCCGCGCAACCCAACCACGCTGGTGCTCGCGCGGCGCTTGCGGCCCTCGACGCCGCTGCGGCGAAAAACTAAAACGCGGCGACGATTGGCTTGAGTCAAACACCAGTCCACCAAACGCTGGGCCGACTTTTTTATGAGCATCGACTACACTGCCCGCCGCGAGCGCATGGGCCGCGCTCTAAATCTGACGAATGAAATTCTGTTGGTCGGCGCCGGCCACCCGCTGCCGAAACCGGAGGTGAGCGAACAGCACCTGCCTTTCATCGCGCAGCAGGAATATTTTTATCTCACCGGCCACGCCGATGCGCCGGGCGGCATCGTCGCCTACGACGCGCAAACGCGCGAGTGGACCTCGTTCGTGCCGGAAGTCACCGAAATGGAACGCGTGTGGGACGGCGCCGAGCAACTGCCCGGTGAATTGCTCGGTCGCTTTCCCGCGTGGCTGGCCGCCCGTCGTGGACGCCGCATCGCCGCGCTCGGCGCGCAGATCGACGGTGTGACAGCGGACGAATCGCTAGGCACGCGCGTGCGCGAGGCGTTGAAACACGCCCGTCGCGCGAAGGAGCCCGGCGAAATCGCCCTGATGAAACGCGCCGCCATCGCGACCGCCGAAGGTTACGCGGCCGTCCAACCGTTTCTCGTCCCCGGTGTGAGCGAGCGTCGCATGCAAATCGAACTCGAAGCCGGCTTCTTCCGCGGCGGCGGCACCGCGACGGGCTACGGCACCATCGTCGGCGTCGGCGCGCAAGCGGCGGTATTTCACGGTTCGCCCTCGACGGAACGCGTCGCGCGGGAAGGCGACTTCATCCTCATCGACGCTGGCGCGGAAGTGGACCGATACGTCATCGACGTCACGCGCACCTACGTGGCGGGCGGCCAGCCGAATGCGTTTCAACGCGATCTTTACGCCGCCGTCAAAAATGCGCATGCGCGCGGCTGCGCAAAATGCGTCAACGGCACCGAATGGAAGGACATTCATTTCGGCGCGGCGATCGACATGGTCGGCAGCTTGGTCGACATGGGCGTGATGAAAGGCAACGCCACGTCGCTGGTCGAACAGGAGGCGCACATGCTATTTTTTCCGCACGGCGTCGGCCACATGGTCGGCCTCGGCGTGCGCGATGCCAGCGGTCTTGAGCCCGGCCGCGACAAGGATCCGCGCCCCTGCCTGCGCAGCTTGCGCATGGATTTGATTTTGCGCCCCGGCTACACCGTGACGATCGAGCCCGGACTCTATTTTATTCCCGCGTTGCTCAATGATCCCGCGCGCCGCGAAAAATACCGCGACTGCGTGAATTGGGAACTCGCCGAGCAACACCAGCACCTCGGCGGCGTGCGGCTGGAGGATAATCTCCTCGTGACCGACGGCGCTCCAGTGAATCTCACCGCGGCGATTCCGCAGGCGTTTTGAGGGGCGGCGACCGCGCACGACGCCAATGCGCGCTCAGTTGACGCGCAACTAGCGCCGCATTCCGAAGCCGACAATCGCGAGACTCAGCAATGAACTCGCGGGCATGATAATCGCCGCGATCAATGGACTCATCCACCCCAACGCGGCGAACGTCACCGTGACGGCGTTGTAGGTGACGGAAAACGCAATCAGCCATCCCTGCGTGAGACGACGCGTGCGATTGACGGCGAACATCCGGCGCAAACCGTCGAGGCCGCGCCCGAGGTAATAGAAATCCGCTTTCCCTTCGAGCACGCCGCGATGCACGACGGGCGTGCCGCGCGCAAAGGCCGCATCGAAGGCGAAGCTGTCGTTCGCGCCGTCACCGAGCATGAGCGTGTCGCGCGCGTCGATGCGTTGCAGCCATTCCGCTTTTTCGCGCGGACTCGCACCGGCAAATGCGTGTTCGTCGGCGATGCCCAACTCACGCGCCATTTGCTGCACTTTTTCGGCACGGTCGCCGCTGAGAATAAATGTTTCAAAACCGGCCGCGCGCAGCGCAGCGATTTCCTCACGCGCACCGGGCCGCGCCGAGTCGGTAAAGTGGAACTGCGCCAGCACTACCCCATCGCAGGCAAATTCCGCATCGTGCATGCCGTCCGATTTGCAACCTGTGAGGTTACCCTTTTCGCCGCCCCGCCAGTTGGGCCGGCCGAGGGTCCAGCGGCCGGAATCGGACCGGAGACTGACGCCATAGCCGGGTTCCTCATGCACCGCGCCGACGGTAATTCCCAATCCCACCGTGAGCCCGTCGGCCAACAGACTTTCGTTCAAACACTGGCTGATCGGGTGAGGGTTATCGCGCACGAGCGCGAGCAACGCGGCCCGCGCCGGTGCGGCGAGTCCGCGCAACGCTTCTGGGTTCGCGAGCAGGGGAGTTTCCAAGGTCAACGTGCCGGTCTTGTCGAACACGAGTTTGCGAATCCGACTGAGCCGCGGCAGCAAATCGCCTTCGCGCACAAACACGCCGAAGCGCCGCATCGCCACCGTCGCCATTTCATCGGCCAGCGGATACGCCAGTCCGATCGCACACGGGCACGAGACCACCAGCACCGCCGTCACCGCCGCCCACGTTAGCGCGAGGTCATGCGTCGTCGTCCACCAACCGATTGCCGTCAACGTCGCGACGCCGAAGATGCCGATGAGGTAGCCGCCCACGACGCGTTCCATCAATTGGTGGCGGAACTGGTCGCGGGAGGACGGCCGCAGCAATTGCGCCAACAGTGATTCCGGCCAGCGTTGGGTGGCGCGCAGGCGAATCACGCCGCGTCCGAGATTGACCGCGCCCGACGGCACGCGCGCACCTTGGCGAACTTCGCGCGGGTCCGCTTCACCGCTGATCCACGCCGTGCCCAAAGTCGCGGCAGTGGATTCCAACTGCGACTCCACCGGCACGACTTGGCCGGAGCGAATGGTGTAACAATCACCCGTTGCCAATTCTTCGACGGGGCGATCCACCGCGCCGCGCGGCGTATCCACGCTGACCTTGTGCGGACGGGACTGCGCGGAGAGTAAGCGGCGGCGGTTGCGCTCGACGGCAGCGACCTGCGCCCAGCGCCCCACGAGCATGAGCAAAATGAACGTCGCGACGAAATCGAAGTAGATGAACGAGTGCTCGTTGGTCAGCCAGCCATAGAGCGAACCGAGGTAGGAGCCGAGGATGCCCACCGCAATCGGCAGATCGATGTGCAGCACACGACTGCGCAACGCGCTGATGGCGCGACTGAAAAAATACGTGCCACCCGTCAGCAAACTCAGCGTGGCAAATACCAGCGCCAGCGTGCTGAACAAATTCGCGTAGGCGAAATCCGCCTCCATCCCGAAATAGGACGGCAGTGCGAATAACATGACATTCATCATGAACGCCGCGCACAGACCGATGCGGCGCACCAGGCGCCGACTCTCCGGCACGGCCGGTTCTTCCCCTGGTGGACCGAGGAGATAATTGAGCGATTGCAACTTGCGCGCCCACGCTGACGCATCGAACTCTCCCCGCGCCCACCGGCAGCGCAGGCGGCCTTGTTGCGGATCGGTTTCGATGAAGAGTGCGCCGCGTTGCTGGTGAAAAACTTTCTCGATCAACCAAACACAGCCCGCGCACGAAATGCCCTGCACTTCCAGCGTCAGCTCCGGCGTGGCCGAGTGTTGCTCCGCCTGCTGCTGCAGTTCGGCTAGCCACAAGTAGTCGCGCGGCTGAAAGACCACTTGATCAACTGGGGCGATGACGACGTCCTTGATCTTGTAGTAACCTTCGAGGCCATGCTCGTGCACGAGGCGGTGCACGTAAGCGCAGCCCGAGCAACAAAAACCCGTTGCTTGCACCGCGGCGGTTACCAGCGGCACCCCGCAATGACGGCAAAGGTGGACAGGGGCAGCGCCGCGCGCGGCAGGTCCACGCACCTGCGTGCCCGCGCGCTTCCTCCCATCCACCAAGTTTGTCCGTTGCGGGAAAGTCATCTTAGAAACACACGAAGTTATCCGGCGTCGGTGCGTCGAAACCGAGCGTGCCGCGCAAGCGCCACCCGAGCACCGCGGCGACGGCGAGCGCGAGAATGGTCTGCGCCCGCGCCAGCCACACGGGGCCGAGCTTCACGCGAAGCCAGTGAAAATTCGTCTGCGCCAACCAGAGCAGCGGCACCGTGCCGAGCCCAAAGGCGAGCAAGGTTTCCGCGCCGCGCAACGCCGAGCCCGAGAGCAGCGCGAGCGAGAGCAAAAAATACAACGGCCCGCACGGCAGCAGCGGTGTAGCGATACCAAGTGTCGCCGCCGCCGACAAACGCGAGCGTCCCCGCAAGCGTGCCGACACCCACGCGTAGGCGCGACCCAACAGGGCGAGGCGCGGCAACCGCTGATCGAACCGCACGGCCACCGCGATGAAGAACAACACCAGCAACCACGGCGCGTAGCGCGCGACATCGTCGCTCAGCCACGTGAGCGGCAAGCGCCCCATGCCGCCCGCAAGCGCGCCGAGCAACGTGTAGCCGGTCAAGCGCGAGAGATGATAGACCGTGCTGATCGTCTGCGGATCGTAGCGGTCGCGCGCCGCGGGCATGATGGCGCACGCGAGTGGTCCGCACATGCCGGCGCAATGCAAACTCGTGACGAGTCCGGCGACGAGGGCGGTGCCCGGTCCGCTGATGCCTGCGAGTTCCATCTTCAGGTTTTCGCCGGTTGGGCCGACGGGCGCGGGACGGTTTCGATTTTGGCTTGGCCGGCGACGTAGAATAATGTCGCCCAGAGCACGGCGAGAAAGAGAAACGCCGCGGCGACCCACGCCCAGAGGGAGCGACCTGATTTCGAGGACGCATTGACGTCGTTAGCGCGTGATACCTTTGGCATGGTCTTCCTCGTGGAGCAGTCGCGCGTCGGGGCCGAGAAACTCGACTTCGCGCGACAAGGTGAACGATTGCGCGGCGTCCTGGACGACCAGCGTGAATTTGAACGGTCCCGTGTAATACTTGCGGTCAACTACCAGGACGAGCGGTGAGACTTCCTCGGCTTGTGGCCCGATGGTCATCGGCACGTTAAAGCCGTTTTGCGTCACGCCCTTCGGCAAACCCACGAGTGAAACGTGAAACACGGCGGCGTCGTTGTGCTTGTTGAGCAAGCGCACCATGAATTGATTGCGCACCACATCGGCACCGACGAAATACGCCGCGCCACTCATGCGCATGACCATGAAGTTCGCCGGTTTCACGGAGGAAAACGCAAACGCCGCCACCGTGATGCCGATGCAGAGCATCACGAGATAAACCATGGTGCGCGGACGCACCCAGCGACGCGCCCCGCCGCCGAATCCGACGTGCGAGTCGTAGCGGATCAGTCCTTTCGGGCGGTTCACCTTCGCCATGATTTCATCACACGCATCGATGCACGCGGCGCAGCCGATACACTCGAGTTGCAAGCCGTGGCGAATATCAATGCCCGTCGGACAAACTTGCACGCAGCGGTTGCAACCGATGCACGCGCCCGCGTCGGGCGTGCCGACTTTGCCACGCGGTTCACCGCGCTGGGTGTCGTAACCGATGTTCATCGTGTGGTCGTCGGTCAGCGCCGATTGCAAGCGACCGTAAGGACAGATCACGATGCAGAGCTGTTCGCGGAACCACGCGAAGTTAAAATACAAAATGCCCGACGCCATCACCACGAAGACAAATGCCGCCCAATGTTCGCCCGGCGCCGCGCTCACCATGTGCCACACTTCCGGAATGCTGACGAAGTAGGCGAGGAACAGATGCGTGATGACGAGTGAAACGGCGACGTAGAGCGCGTGTTTCACGAGACGCCGCACGAGGAGCGCGCCGCTGAGCGATGCTTCGTCGAGCTTGCGCCGTGTCGGCGCGTCGCCGTCGATCATGCGTTCGATGCGCCGATAGATGTGTTCTAGGAACACCGTTTGCGGACACGCCCAGCCGCACCAAACGCGACCGAACAGCGCGGTGACAAAGAAGAGCGCGAAACCGAGTCCGGTGACGCCGAAGAAAAGCAGCCACACGTCTTGCGCGGCGAGTGTGTAGCCGAAAAAATGAAAACGTCCGGCACCGATATCGAGAAACACCGCCGGGTGTCCGCCGACGGGAATCCACGGCAGCAACAGATAGATCGCAATCAGGATGAGGCCCGAGTGGCGCCGCCAGCGCGTGAACCAGCCGTGCACATCGGCGGGATGCAAAAAGTAGCGCGAGCCGTCTTCGTTGACCGTCGTGAGCACATCACGACTGGGCACATGCCGCTGCGCCGCCGGTTTGGGCGGTGTGGGACGGGTGACCGGACCCGAGGGCGGAACTGGGTTGGTGTTTTTCTCGACGCTCATGTCGTGGTTTGAGCGAGGTGGGCGGCGGCGCCCATGGCAGGTCGCCGCGGGTGACTGTTATTTGGAGACTTCGACCGTAATAGGGGCGTCTTTTTGGTGACGGCTGAGGAGGTAGGCGACGACTTCGGCGGTTTTCTTTTGTCCGAGGACGGGTTCCCAACCGGGCATGCCTTTGACGGGCACGCCTTGCGCGACGCTTACGTAAACTTCCTTCGGCGTGCCGCCGTGAATCCACGCGTTGTCGGTGAGGTCGGGGCCGACCGCAGAGGGATTTTCGCTTTTGCCGCGCATGCTGCCAAGGTGGCATTGCACGCAGAGGGAATTGTAGGTTTGGCGACCGGCGTCGGTGAAGACGGTGTTCTGGCTCATCTCCCAGAAAATCGCGTCGTTCGAAACATCGATTGAAGACGACATTTTCGCGGCTGCGATTTGCGCCATGGCGGCGTCAACCTGTTCGCCGTCACTCGGTGTGATGCGGGCGATTTGAATCGTGAACCAATAGATGAGGCTGAACGCGATGACGCCGTAAAGCAGGTAGAGCCACCAGTTGGGCAACGGATTGTTAAACTCCTGGATGCCGTCGTAAACGTGCGGCCGGAGTTCTTCGTTTCCGTCCTCACCGGGCGGTTGCGGATGCTGATTCATGGGAAAAGGCGAATGGGCGTGAAGGAAAGGGCGACGCCGCGCGATGCGCAGGCACGCGGGCGACGAGGACGGATTACTCGGTCTCGAACGGGAGCCGCGCGAGGCGTTCGGCTTGCGCGGGCTTCATGCGACTAGCGCGCCACGCGGCGGCAATGTAGATGAGCGACGCCACGGCGAGCGCGACGACCGGGAAGATGAGGTGCCAGTCTTCGTAGATGATGCGGGTGAGCATGGGAGTGGTTCCTTGTGGTGGTGGGTGGTTGAGTAAACGGCGCGGGAGTTACTGGGCGGGAACAGTCGGCACGGATTTTTTGCCGAGCGACTGGAGATAAGCGATGAGGGCGATGATTTCCTTATCGGCGGCGACGTAGCGGCCCTGCGCTTGGAGATCGCGCGCGATTTCCTTGGCCTGCTCGCGGGCGAGCGTGGCAATCATGTTGTCGGACCACGACGGGTAAGGGACCCCGAGCGTGCGCTGCACGCTGATCTTGCGCGGCAGGCTGGCGTAATCGGTTTCGTTTTTTGCGAGGTCCGGGTAATTCGGCATATTGGAACCGGTGGAAATCGAACGCGGATCCATCATGTGGTCGTAGTGCCACGCGTGGTTGTATTTGCCGCCGACGCGGGCGAGGTCGGGACCGGTGCGCTTGGAACCCCATTGATACGGGTGATCCCAAATCGATTCGCCGAGGCGCGAGTAATCGCCGTAGCGCATGACGTCCGGCACGAGGGTGCGGATCATCTGCGAGTGGCAGTTGTAGCAACCGTCGCGCACGTAGAGGTCGCGACCGGCCAGTTCGAGTGGCGTATAAATCTCGGCGACGCGATCTTCCGTTTGCAGGTGGCGGCTGATCGTCATCATCGGGATGATTTGAATCATGCCGCCCGCCGCGACGGCGACGAAGGTGAGCACAGTGAACGGCAGCGCGTTCAACAAAAGGCGATCATACCACTCACCCCACTTTGTGCCGCGTGTCTGGTAATGGCCGAACGCCATCAATGCCACCGCAACCGTGCCGAAGAGGCCGAGGATGTTGAGCCAGCCGCTGGTGAACATCCAAAGGAGTGCCCCGACGGCGGTGATCGTGGTGTAAACGATGGGCGCATTGAAGATCGTGCCGCGGACGGAAAGTTTTTCAGCGGCGGTGTGTGGTTCCGGATAGACTTCGATCGTGCCGTTGACAGTTTGCGCGCCGCGGATCGATTGCCAGATGTTCCACGCCATGATGACGAAGCCGGCGAGGTAGAGGCCGCCACCGACGACGCGCAGCAGCATGAGCGGACGGATCGCGTTGAGCGTCTCGATGAAATTTGGATACTTGAGAATGGTGCCGCCTTCGCTGGTGGCGTTGAGCATCAAGCCTTGGGAAATACCCGAGGCCCACATCGCGCCGACGTAGAGCAGAATGCCGAACGTCCCGAGCCAGAAGTGGAGATTCGCGAGCGACTGGGAGTGCAGCGGACGATTCCACAGACGCGGCACGAGCCAGTAGAACATGCCGGCCGCCATGAAGCCGTTCCAGCCGAGCGCGCCGGCGTGCACATGGCCGATGATCCAGTCGGTGTAGTGCGCGAGGGCGTTGACGGATTTGATCGAAAGGAGCGGACCTTCGAACGTGGCCATGCCGTAGAACGTCACGGCCGCCGCAAAGAATTTGATGATCGGATCGGTGCGGAGTTTGTCCCACGAACCGCGCAGCGTGAGCAGGCCGTTGAGCATACCGGCCCACGACGGCGCCCAGAGCATGAGCGAGAACGTGACGCCGAGCATCTGCAGCCAGTTGGGCAGGGCGGTGTTTAGCAAATGGTGTGGACCGGCCCAGATGTAGAGGAAGA
>JAUXXD010000114.1 GCA_030681265.1 Candidatus Didemnitutus sp.
GCACGGGAAATTTCACCCAAATCGACGGCGAGACGTGATCGCGGTATTCGATCTCCGCTTCGGCCAGCGCGGTTTCAAACGGAATCGACCAATAAACCGGCTTCTTGCTGCGGTAGACGAGACCTTGTTCGACGAACGCCGCGAACGTGCGCAACACGTCGGCTTCGAACACCGGCGCCTTCGTTTTGTATTCGTTGGCCCAATCAGCGAGGATGCCGATGCGCTTGAATTGCGCGGTTTGCTTCGTGATCCAGCCTTCGGCGAATTCGTCACATTTTCCCCGGAGTTCGGCGGTCGAGAGCGTGATCTGCTGCTCCTGCAATTCGCGTGAAACCTTCTGCTCGATCGGCAAGCCGTGGCAGTCCCACCCGGGCACGTAGGGGGTGCGGTAGCCGCGGAGTGATTTGTAGCGGTTGACGAAATCCTTGAGCGATTTGTTCAACGCCGTGCCGATGTGGACGTCACCGTTGGTGAACGGCGGACCGTCGTGCAGCACGTAGGTCGGGCCGTTGATGCGGCGGGCTTGGATTCGCTCATAGAGGCCGAGCTTCTCCCAATGGGCCATGCGCGCAGGTTCGCGTTGCACGAGACTTGCCCGCATGGGGAAATCCGTCTTCGGAAGCAGGAGCGTGTCTTTGAGTTCGAGCGCCATCGGTGGAAAAGCGCCGGACGCTACTCTACACCGGGGGTGAGTCAAGGGCTAGACAGGCGAAAAAAGGCAAATCGTCCGACGTGCCGTTTGCAGAACGAAAAACAGGGCGCTACGTGGCCGCAATTTCAGCCACGGCACGCTAGTGGGCCGCGCCATCGCCCAGTTTTAGCGTTTCGCGGCAGCCGCGGCGACGCGTTCGGCCAGTTTCACGCCACTCTTGCAACAATCGGGTAGCGAGATGCCGTCACGCGCTTGTCCGCCAATGAACAAAGCGGGGAATTCTTCCTCGATTTGCTTCATTTTTTCAAAGTAGCGCTCGTAACCGATCTGGTATTGCGGGATCGCACGGGGCCACACGCTGTGTTTCACGAACACGGGCTCACCGGTCACGCCGACGAGTTCGCGCAAATCGCGGTCGATGCGCGCCAGTAATTGCGCGGTGTTGAGCCGCGCGTGGTCCGGTTGGCGCATGCCGCCGGCGAATATCGTCAGGGCAACGTGACCATCCGGCGCGCGACCGGGAAACAACGTTGATGAAAACAAAATCCCGAGCACGTCGCGGCCTTCCTTGGCGGGCGTGAGACCGCCGAAGCCATCAAGCGCGTGCGCCACTTGCGCACGTTTGTAGCCGAGGAACAGTGACGACACCGGCGGATGCACGATGTGGTCGAGTGACGCGAGCGGGCGCTCGGCCAAGGCACCGAACAGCAACTGTGCCAATGCCGGAGCCGGCACGGCGAGCACCACAAAATCAAATTCGCCGCCGCATCTTTCTTCGCCCCGTGCGCCTATCAACCGATGCGGCGCACCGGGAATCAGCGTTTCGACCGCCGTGTTGAATTCCACCGTGCCGGGCGGTAGCTTGGCCACGAGGGTATCGATTAGTTGGCTGAGACCGCGCTTAAATGACACGATCGGGGCGGGTCCACCGGCTTCGCCGCGTGCTTTCTTCGCCTTGGCGGCGGCCATCAGGCCGCGTGCGAGCGAACCCTTGGCGCGTTCCGCTTCCCACAAACTGGGAAAGGCGCACTTCACTGACAGCTTGGCCGGATCACCCGCGTAGATGCCCGCGATGAGCGGATTCACGGCGTAATCGACGAGCTCCTGCGTGTAGTGTGAGCGCACGAGTTCGGCGAGGCTGACGTCGGAATTCCGCACACGGGGACGCGTGAACAATTCGGTAAAGAGCGACAGTTTGGTGCGCGCACCGAAGAGATTGGTTTTGAAGAATTGCCCCGGTCCCATCGGCACCGGCACGAATTTGCCATCGCGCACGAGAAACCGTTTCTTCGCGAGCGGGTTGGCCTGTTGCAACTCGGAGTCGAGACCGAGATCGGTGATGAGCGTCTTCAGTTCCGGCGCGCCGTATTGGACGGAGTTGGGGCCGCATTCCACGAGCCAGCCATCTTCGTGGTGCGTGCGAATCGCGCCACCGGCGTGCGCGTTGCGCTCGAAAACTTTGACACGAAAGCCGCGTTGGTGGAGCCGATAGGCGGCCGTGAGGCCGGTGATGCCGGCGCCAATGATCGCGACCGAAGAGGATACGGGAGGGCTCATGGGAGTTTCCTTTATCGCCAGTTAGTGACCGTATCGACCAACGCCTCCATGCATTCGATTTTAGCCGAAGGCGTGATGCCGTGGCCGAGGTTGAAAATGTGTCCGGGCGAACCGCGCATTGTTTCGAGCAAACGCGTGGCTTCGCGCCGCACGATTTCGGGCGTGGTGTTCATGAGGACCGGATCGAGATTGCCTTGCAGCGCGATATTCGCGGGGAGCAGGCGACGCACGACGCCGAGGTCGACGGTCCAATCGACACCGAGCACCGCCGCGCCGCTGAAGGCCATATCGGTGAGTTGGAGCGGGGTGCCATTCGCGTAGAGAATGATCGGGAAATCCTGGGGCATTGCCGCGATGATTGCCCGCATCCAACGGAGCGAAGCGGCTTCGTAATCCTGGCCGGCGATGATGCCGCCCCACGAATCGAACAACTGAATCGCATCCGCGCCGGCGCGAATTTGCATTTTGAAATATTCAATCAGCGCCGCCGTGAGTTTCTCCATCAACGCTTCGAAAAACGGGCGGTCGGTGAAGAACAGTTCCTTGATGCGCGAGAAATCATCCGAGCTGCCGCCTTCGACCATGTAGGTCGCGAGCGTCCACGGCGAACCACCGAAACCGAGCAACGCTTTCTCGCCTTTTAATTCCGTTTTCACACGCGCCAACGCCTGGCCGACGTAATCGAGCCGCTGCGCCACCCCGGACGGGTCGAGTCGGTCGAGTTGCGCGCGCGTCTCGAGGCGAAACTCCATGCCAATGCCGCCTTCTTCGCGGAATTTGTAGCCTTGGCCCATCGCTTCGGGGATCACGAGGATGTCGGAGAAGATAATCGCGGCATCGAGCGCGAAGCGTCGCAGCGGTTGCAACGTCACTTCGGCGGCGAGCTCCGGTGTGCGCACCATTTCCAGGAAGGAAGATTTCGCCTTCAGTGCGCGGTATTCAGGGAGGTATCGGCCAGCTTGGCGCATCACCCAAATCGGAGGACGGTCGAGTGGTGTGCAG
This sequence comes from Candidatus Didemnitutus sp., assembly GCA_030681265.1. Classification (GTDB taxonomy): domain Bacteria; phylum Verrucomicrobiota; class Verrucomicrobiia; order Opitutales; family Opitutaceae; genus Didemnitutus. The sequence continues at coordinate 3,212 of JAUXXD010000114.1, forward strand.
CGTGCAGCTTGGAGGAATCGTTCGCGGGAATTCATGCGTGGTAATTGGCCCAGTCAGTTGGTTGGAGAAAGAAATGGGAAAGGCGCGCTTCGGGCGAATCCGGCTCGGGTTGCCAGTCGTAACGCCACGAGACGAGCGGCGGCAGTGACATGAGAATACTCTCAGTGCGACCGCCGCTTTGGAGACCGAAATGCGTGCCGCGATCCCACACGAGATTGAACTCGACGTAGCGACCACGGCGGTAGATTTGGAAATCGCGTTCGCGTTCGCCGTAGGGCGTAGCTTTGCGCCGTTGCACGATCGGCAGATAGGCGGGGAGAAATGCGTTGCCGATACTCTGTTGCAGGGCGAAACTGGGCGCGAAACCGGGCGCGTTGAAATCGTCGAAAAAGATGCCGCCGATCCCCCGCGCCTCGTTGCGGTGCTTCAGATAAAAGTAATCGTCGCACCATTTTTTGAAGCGCGGGTAATGCTTCTCGCCGTGCGGGTCGCACGCGGCGCGCGCGGTCTGGTGCCAGTGAACGCAATCCTCCGTGAAGCCGTAATAGGGCGTGAGGTCGAAGCCGCCGCCGAACCACCACACGGCCTCCGCGCCTTCACCGGCCATGAAGAAACGCACGTTCATGTGCGTGGTCGGCACGTAGGGATTACGCGGATGCACCACGAGCGAAACGCCCGTGGCGTGAAAGGGTTTGCCCGCGAGTTCCGGACGTTGCGCCGTCGCGGAAGGTGGCAGGCTGGCACCGGAAACGTGTGAGTAGCCGACGCCCGCTTTTTCAAAAACGGCGCCGTTGGTCAACATGCGCGAGCGACCACCGCCGCCTTCGTCGCGAGTCCAGTTGTCCTCGGTAAACGCGCCGCCACCGTCTTCGCGAGCCAATGCCGTGCAAATCTCGTCCTGGAGGGAGAGGAGATAGGTGGAGACGGCGTTGAGCTCGGGAGCGGACATGCGTGGAGGAGGAAAGCGGACCGCGCTGGTGCCGCAAACCTTATAGCAAGGCTACCAATCCTGACGGCGCGGTGCCGTGCACGATTTGGCGAGGATGCGGCGGATTTTGTGCCGTTGCCACTGTCGATGGCGAGTAAGGGTGGGTAGCGCGGAGGGGAACTCTCGCAGTCGGCGAAAGTGGGGGGGGCTTGACGACTTTGCTAAAGTCCGAGGTCGACAGGTCCAGTTGGGCCTCGTTTTCTCCTTTTCGCGCACTTCCTATGCTCACCACTTTAGCCGCGACCGGCTTCACGGTCGCCTTCCTCCATGCGGCAATTCCGACGCATTGGTTACCTTTTGTGCTCGTGGCGCGTGCGCGCGGCTGGACGCCCGGGAAACTGCTCGCGGTCGCCGCGTTTGCCGGCCTCGGCCATGTCGCGTTGACGAGTTTGCTCGGCCTGGCGATTGCGTGGTTCGGTTTTCAGTTCGAAGAGCATTTTGGCGAAATTTTCCAGCAAGTGGCGGGCGGTATTCTGTTAGCGATTGCGGCGTGGTATTTTTGGCGGCAATTGAGTGGCCGCGTGCTGCACCATCACGCGCCGGGTGGACATCACCAACCGGGGGCCAGTTGCGGTTACGAGAAGGATCACAGTCATTGGGAAGACGAACTCAAGGGGACGGAACTCGTGTCGCAGCGCGCGGGGGATTGGGCGGCGATCAGTGGATTATTCATGATGATCACGTTGTCGCCGTGTGAAGGATTTTTGCCGGTTTATCTCTCGGGTGTGCAATACGGCTGGCGCGGCTTCTTCGTGCTCAGTGGCATTCTTGCCGTTGGGACGCTGGCTGGCATGATGATTTTCACGTGGTTGACGATGGTCGGTTTTGCCCGTTTGCGCGTGCAGAAACTGGAGCGCTTCGAAGCGGGTTTGCTCGGCGTCATTTTCGCCGTGTTGGGCGCAATGATGCTGCTGGTTGAGCACGGCGCGCACTGAGCGTGAGGGCAGTGCGGCGCACTTGGCGTTAACTGGTCGACGTCGGCGGTTTCTCGTCCGCGCGTGAGGCAGTGTCGGCGTCGAGGATCGCTCGCAGTTGGACAAGCACCGGATCGTGGGACGTGTATTGTTGGCCGTAGGGCAGGTTGAATGCGTAGTCGAAGTCCACGGGATTGCTCCCTTGGTTGTGCTGCAAAATCGTTTCGAGCTTATCGATCGCCTTGACGAATTTCGCTTCGGGCGTGCTGGCTGAGTTGTATTCTTCCCAGAGCGAAACCAGGGCCGAAGTCGTGGCGGACGGTGCAGGAGAGAGCAGGTGCAACAAGTCGTGTCGTTCCTGGGCGAGTTTCGCCGGCCCGTCGACTTGGTCCACGGCCGAAATATCCCCGCTGATCGCTTCGCCGAGGTCGTGGACAGTGGCAATGCTGAGCACGCGTTCGAAATCGAGCTGCGGAAACCACGGGCGCAGGCTGAGGGCGAAAAGACAGAGTCGCCACGTGTGCTCGGCGGTGCTTTCGCGTTTGCCCTCGGAAGTCCACGCGGTGCGCGTGACGGTCTTGAGCCGTTCCGCGTGACGGAGAAAGGCGAGCAAGCCTTGGATTTCGGCGGATTGCATGGCGGCACGCATCAAGGCGCACCGCGGCCCCGGGGCAACGGTAGAGTTGGCCGCAGCAGGCTCAAAAACCGACTGGCGCGGGCGCGGCTCAGTGTTGGCAGACGCGCTGCGGATCGACCGTGAAGGCAGATTCAGGACCGGCAAACTTGCCTTTGGCCGCGAGGAATTCGACCAGGTCTGCGGCCGATAGTCCCGCCGCGCTGCAGGTGTGGAAGCGCGCGTCGGCGCCAAATTTTTCCTGGATAAGTGCCGTGAGCGAGTCGCGCGTAAAGGTGCGCTGCGACGCAAGGATCATGCTCATCACTTCGTGACCGTGGATTTCGGGAGTCATGCGTGATGAAACCAGAATCGCCGCCGCGACGCTGCGCACCGGTTGCTGGGTGCTGGTCACGGAGTGCGCCAGGCGGGCGCGACTCAGCGGGGCAACAAATGCTTGGCGAGAAAGGCCGTCTGCAACCCCGCGAGATCCTGCAAGCCTTTGCGGGCGAGTTTCAGGAGGCCATCGAGTTCCTCTTGCGAGAACGTCGACTCTTCGCCCGCGCCCTGCACTTCGACGAACTGACCGCGTCCGGTCATGACGACATTGAAGTCCACCGACGCATCTTTGTCTTCCACGTAATTCAAATCCAGGAGCGCGGTGTCTTGATACATGCCGACGCTGACCGCCGCGACGGAATCGGCGAGGGGGTTGACGGGAATTCGTTTCGCATCGAGCAATTTTTGAATCGCCAGGCGTGCCGCGAGGTAGGCGCCCGTGATGGAAGCCGTGCGCGTGCCGCCGTCGGCTTGCAACACATCGCAGTCAACCCAGAGCGTATTCTCGCCCAGCTTTTTCAAATCGAGGACAGCGCGGAGCGAGCGGCCAATGAGGCGTTGGATTTCGACGGTGCGGCCGTCGAGTTTGCCTTTGGTGATGTCGCGCGGTTTGCGATCCAGTGTCGAATAAGGGAGCATCGAATACTCCGCGGTCAACCAGCCGCCGGGCACGCCTTGCTGGCGCATCCATGCGGGCACTTTCGGCTCGATCATCGCGGAGCAGATGACCCGTGTGTTGCCGAAACCGATTAGCACCGAGCCGGAGGCGTGCGGCGCGATGTTGGCTTCGATCGTGAGGGAGCGGAGTTGATCGAAGAGGCGACCGTCCGGACGGGTAATGAGCGACATGGTCACAGCAGACCGTTCCACGCAGCACGGGGCAAGTCAGAAGCTGGAATGCGGCGGGCTACGACGGATTGGCGAACAGCTCATCCTCCGACGGATCGGGTTTGATCGTCTCTTGCGCAGAAAGCACTTTGTGCTGCTTCGGTTTTTGCTGCGACTGCGCCTGCATGTGCGCGATCAGGCGGTCGTTGAATTCCTTCGCGGGATCGTGGCCGATTTTTTTCAACGCTTGCACCATCGCCGCTACTTCGATCAAGCGTGCGATATCGCGACCGGGGCGCACGTAGAATTCGATATGAGGCAACTCCCGGCCGAGAATCTTGTAATAATTTTCCTCCAGGCCGGTGCGCTCTTCGATCACATCGGGCGTCCATTCCTTCAGTGTCACCACCATATCGACGCGCTTCTCGATGCGGATACTGTTCACGCCGAAAATCTCGGCGATATTGATAATGCCGATGCCACGGCACTCCATGTAACCGCGATTCAGTTCGCGGGAATTCGCCACTAATTCGCGCTCATCGACGAGGCGGATACACGTAAGATCATCCGCGACCAACGAATGGCCGCGCACGATCAGTGCGAGGGCACACTCGGATTTGCCGATGCCGCTGTCGCCGCGGATCATCACGCCGATGCCGCGCACATCGAGCGTGGTGGCGTGTTCGGTGCCGGAGGGGGCGAATTCGTTGTCAATGCACAGCGTTGCGGCGTTCACGAAATTCATCGTGATCATCGTCGTGCGGAAGATCGGGAGATTCAGTTCCTGCGAAACCGCCAACATCGGGTGCGTCGGGTGGTAATTCCGCGTCAACACCATGCAGGGAATGCCGCGCTTGACCATTTCGCCGAAGATTTCGATCTGCTCTTTTTGCGAGAGCGTCTTGAGAAACGTCATCTCTGCCGCGCCGAGCACCTGAATGCGTTTGTTGGCGAAATACTTGAAAAAGCCGGTCAGCGCCAGGGAGGGGCGATTGATCGAGCCTTCCTTGATCAGGCGGTGCAGACCTTCTTCGCCCGTGACCAACTCGAGATGCAACTTCTCACGATACGTTTCGTAGAAGTGTGCGACAGTGATGCCGTTGATGGCTTTGATGGGCATGGGGAACGTGGGCGACGAAACTCTGTCGCAGCTTTCAGCTAAATGGCCGAGAGGCAAGTCACTGATTTCGCACTCGGCAAAATGCGCGCCTTACAGATTGAAGTCCTTACCGAGGTAAAGCTCACGTGCTTGCGGATCGTCGATCAGGAATTTGCCCGAACCTTCGGTCATCACACGGCCTTTGTGAATGATGTAGCCACGGTCGACGATGCGCAGGGTTTCGCGGACATTGTGGTCCGTGATGAGCACGCCGATGCCGCGTTGCTTCAGGTCGAGAATGATTTTTTGCACTTCGGCGACCGAGATCGGATCCACGCCGGCGAAGGGTTCGTCCATCAGCAAAAAGCGCGGGCGCGTGACGAGTGCGCGCGCGATTTCCAAACGGCGACGTTCGCCGCCCGAGAGCGTGTAAGCGGGCTGGTCTGCGAGATGCTCAATGCTCAACTCCGCGAGGTGGTGCTGCACCAGCGCCTGACGGTCTTTCGCCGAAACGCCGCGCAACGTCTCCACAATTGCCAACACGTTTTCGGCGACCGTGAGTTTGCGAAAAATCGATGCTTCCTGCGGTAGGTAACCGACGCCGAGTCGCGCGCGCCGGTGCATGCGCAGGTGTGTCGCGTCTTTGCCGTTGATGAAAACTTTGCCGCCCGTCGCCGGAACGAGACCGACGACCATGTAGAAAGTCGTCGTTTTGCCCGCGCCGTTGGGACCGAGCAGTCCGACAATCTCTCCGGCCTTCACGCGAATGTTTACGCCGTTGACGACCGTGCGTGCGCCGTAGGTTTTAACCAAGCCTTCCGTGTGGATCTCGAACGACTCGTTGGGAGTAGCGGCGTCCATACTCAAGGTTGTTTCGCCGGTTCTTGGGCTGGTTCGACACGTTTGTCCTTATCGAATCCGAGATCTTTCACCGGCGGGCCGACGATGCGGACGTTGGTGCCGCGGACTTGGCGTTCACCGCGCAAGAGGAGCAATTCGTCTCCGGTCCACGTCCAACCGACGCCGCGATCCGTGACCACGGGGCGTTCGGTGAGAATGATTTTGTCGTCGCCCGGGAGCACGACTGCACGACCGCAGGCAGCTTCGCGATCACCCTGTGTGATGAGCACGTTGCCGGTGGCGATGAGCGACTTGAATTTCTCGACGTTGCCGATGGCGGCGTGGGCGTCCGGCGTGCGCACCGCGATGACTTCGAGGCGGTCGCACGAGAGGCGCATGTTGGTGCCGGTGACGACGACATTGCCGGTGAAGAGCGAAGTCGTTTCGGTTTCCGAGCTGCGCATGTCGAGTTGCTGACTCTCGATCACGGTGGGTTGTTCGGCAGCGCTCTGCGCCCAAGTCGGCGCTGCGGAGATTACCAAAGCAGTGAGGAGAAGAACGGAGCGGGGAAAATTCATTGCAGCAGGTTTTTCAACTGAGCGCGAAACGCTACGCGCACATTCTTGGTTATCGAAACTCTTTTCTCTTGGTGTTCGTAGTGCCAGTTTTCGCCGGTGGCTTCGAACTCATCGTTGATCACACGGATCGTGCTCTCGCCGCCGATTGTTTGGGCGTCGGGGCGCAGGGTAGCGGCCGGACTGAGAATAATCGTCTCGATGCGCTCGGTGGCATCGCCGACGAAGACCGTCATGTTGAGATCCGTTACTTCAATGATGTTCGTGCTCCGCACGCGTGCTTCCGAGCCACGGACCATCGAGGCGCGATTTCCTTCCGGTGTGAAGCTGGGCAGGCGGAAATTCACAATCGGCGCTTCGGACGAGATGCGCGTGGGCACTTGCGCGGACGCGAATACGCCTGCGGCGAGCAGCGCACTCAACGCGCCAGCGCGAATCCGTCGAAGAAAATAGCCGTGAAGCAACATCAGGTGGGGAGCGTCTGACCCCGGGCACCGAGGATTTGTTCACAAACTTCGCGCACGGCCCCGTGACCGGCGGCCCGTTTGGGGCGGAAGTTAGCCGCTTTGAGCGCAGAGGGCATGGCTTGGGCCGGAGCAACGCCAACGCCGCACCACGCGATGGCGGGCGCGTCGATATCGTCGTCGCCCATGTAGGCGATTTGCTTGGCGGTAAGACCGAGCGAGGCCGCGAGTTCTTGCAGCGCGACGAGTTTGTCGGTGCGACCTTGGATTACGTGCGGGATTTGCAACTCCTTCGCACGCGCCGTGGTTGCCGCCGAGGGGCGGCCCGAAATCCATGCCACGGCGCACTCGGCGCGACGGAGCCGCACCAGCCCCATCCCGTCGAGGATGGAAAAGACTTTCGACTCCGTGCCGTCGGAGTGAATGCGCACGGTGCCGTCGGTCAACACGCCGTCGACATCCATGGCAAAGAGACGAATCGCCGCCCACGCGCGACGGCTGGGAGACGGACGGGAGCGGCGAGATTTGGATTTGGTCACGGCAGCGATGGCGCGGAGCTTGCCGGTTAATTCCAAAAGCTGAATTCCAAAATCGAAAATTCGTTCAAGCCATCCAACTGGCAATGGCGTCGATGATTTTCTCTGGGCTCGGGCGGTAGATTTTTTCCAGTTCGGGCGCGAAAGGCACGGGCACATCCATCGCCGCAATGCGCAGCGGCGGCGCCTTGAGTGCGGCAAAGTTGGTCTCAACCAAACGCGCGACCAATTCGGCACCGAAGCCGTGCGTTTTGCGGCCTTCGTGCACGACAACAAGTCGGCCCGTGCGGGCCACGGAAGCGTGGATGGCATCGAGTCGCAGCGGCGAGAGCGCGCGCAGGTCGAACAAGTCGAAGTTGGTCTCGTATTCCTCGGCGAAATAGGTGCACGCCTCCGCGCAATGCAGCACCATTTCCCCGTAGGAAACGATCGTGGCAAAGTCGCCCGAGCGTAATTGGTGCGGTTCCCAGACGGCGGGGTAGTTGGGATCGAAAGCGACCGGATGTTTGCCGCGGCGATAGAGTCCTTTATGTTCGAACAGGATGACCGGATTATCGTCTTCGTAGGCCGCGAGGAGCGCGTTGAACGCGTCTTGCGGCGTCGAAGGATAAAGTGCCTTCAGACCGGGAAACGACAGGTAAGTTGCTTCGAGTTCCTGCGAATGGAACGAACCGAAGGTGAGGCCACCGCCGCAAGGGAAACGGAAAACCAGCGGCACTTTCTGGCCCGCGCGGAAGTGATATGTCGCGGCGTTGAGCACGATCTGGGTGGTCGCGTCAGTGGCGAAATCGGCGAATTGAAATTCCTCGATCGGACGATGACCGTTGCACGCCATGCCGATGGCGTAGCCGGTCGCGGCGGACTCGCAGATCGGCGTGCTGAATACGCGAGGACGACCGAACTCTTTCAAAAGTCCGTCGGTCACTTTGAACGCGCCGCCGTAGGTGCCGATGTCTTGCCCGAGCACGAGTGACTCGGGGCGTTCGGCGAGAATTTTGCGCAAGCCGAGATTAATAGCCTGCGCCATCGTCAACTTTGCCGGTGTCGCGGGTTCGGCGCTCCACGCGATGGGGGCCGCTTCCGGTGCGAACAAGTCGGCTTCCATATCGTCGGTCGCGACCGGCGGGAGGGCGATCACGGCCTTGATGCACGCTTCGACGAAGTCGCTGATCGCGGCGTCGATCGCATCGAGTTGTGGGCCGAGACCTTCGGCGGCGAGCTTTGCGCGCCACTTGGGCAACGGATCGCGGGCGAGAATCGCCGCAGCTTCGCCGGGCTGCATGTAGTCGCAGGTGTCGTAGGCGGCGTGGCCGCGCAGGCGAAACGTGTGCGCTTCGATGAGAATCGGACGCGAAGTGCTGCGGGCTCGCTCAATGGCGGCACCGAGGGTTTGCAGAACGTGCTCGGGGTCGGTGCAGTC
>JAUXXD010000117.1 GCA_030681265.1 Candidatus Didemnitutus sp.
ACACGGCGTTGCAGGCGAGTTTCCCTGAACTCCAACCGCACTTGTATCTCGCGAAATGGCTCTACCTGCCCGAGTCGCATCCCAATTTTGAAAGCACCGGTGCCGCTATCGTGCAACGCGTGCGGCAGCGCGATCCGCTCATCGGCGTTGCCTCAAAGCCCCGTCGCGCGCGAGTCGGTAAACTTCGCGTGCGCAAACCGTGAAGGTGATTTGCTTCAGTAAGGCGATAGGGTTTCGCGAGCGCTTACAACAACCCCATGCGACCGCGACCGAACTCTTCGGCGGCATCTCCAAGAAGGGCGCCAATAAATCCGGTCTCACTTACCCTGCGGCGGTGCGCCGCGCGATCGTGTTATTTGCGTCCGTTTTCGCGCGCAGCAGTTTCCTGTTTGAGCGCGCTAAAATTCCCCTCCTCGCAATGGTGCACGAAACCCTCCGTGACTGACTTCAAATCCTCCCACCGCCGCCGAATCGCCTTTGCTTCGTCTTTCGTAATTTGATTGTCCGCCGCCGCTCCCGCGATGACACCCAACATGTCGGCAAATTCCTGCACGATGGAGTTCGTCGTCGGAATTAAACTGTAGTCATGCGGCTTGTGCTTCGGATTGGTGATGTAGAAGCCGCCGGCGCGCTCGCACACCCATTGAGCGATGCGGGCATCTTGCGTGATTTTGAGGAGTTGCTCGATCCGGTCCAACGGATTTTGCGCGCCGCTGCCGGTTTCGTCCGCGGGCGGCTCGGCCCACTTGTAAATCAGGGAAAGTGAGAGGCCCATGTCCGCCGAGATTTGTTTGGCGCTGATTTTCTTTAGAACTTCCTTGAGCAACTCGTGCGAATGCATGTCGGTCATGCTGGCGCGGATAACGGCTTTGGCAACCCCCGCTTATACCGCTCGGGCAAGGGTCATTTCGCAGCTAATGCCGCAAATCTAACAAGAGGCGCGGAATCTTTTTGGTGTCTTTTCCCCCGCGGTGCGGCTACGAATCAAACTCTCTTTCCCATGAACATTCACGAGTATCAGGCCAAAGCACTCTTTGAGAAATACGGCGTCGCTGTCCCCAAGGGCATGGCCGCCCGTTCTCCGTCCGAATTCGATTCGGCGCTCACCGCGCTGGATCACGGTCCCTTCGTCGTCAAATCGCAGATCCATGCGGGCGGTCGCGGCAAGGGCACGTTCACCGACGGCTTCAAAGGCGGCGTCAAATTCGCCAAGTCCAAGGCCGAGGCAATCGAGTTCGCCAACAAAATGTATGGTAACACACTCGTGACCGCCCAGACCGGCCCCGCCGGTCGCAAAGTGCAGACGATCTATTTCACGAAAGCCGCCGACATCGCGAAGGAATACTACCTCGCCATTCTCCTCGACCGCGCCACCTCGCTGCCCGTCATCGTCGCCTCCACCGAGGGTGGTGTCGAAATCGAAAAAGTTGCCCACGAGACCCCGGAGAAAATCTTCAAAATCCTGGTCGATCCCGCCGTCGGCCTCCAAGGCTACCAAGCCCGCCAACTGGCCTTCCAACTCGGACTCTCCGGCGACCACTTCAAACAAGCGGTCAAGCTCATCACCAACCTTTACCGCATGGCGTGGGAAACCGACGCCTCGATGGTCGAAGTCAACCCGCTCATCACCACGACCGATGGGCAGGTGCTCGCGCTCGATGCCAAGGTTTCTTTCGATGACAACGCGCTCTTCCGCCACCCAGACATCGTCGCTTTGCGCGATTTGAACGAGGAAGACCCCAAGGAAATCGAAGCTTCGAAATTCTCGCTCAGCTACATCGCGCTCGACGGCAACATCGCTTGCCTCGTCAACGGCGCCGGTCTCGCCATGAGCACGATGGACATCATCAAGCACTTCGGCGGCAACCCCGCCAATTTCCTCGATGTCGGCGGCGGCGCGACGAAGGACCAAGTCCAGGCCGCCTTCCGCATCATCCTCACCGACCCGAACGTGAAGGGAATCATGGTGAACATTTTCGGCGGCATCATGGACTGCAACACGATCGCCAACGGCGTCGTCGCCGCTACGCGCGAACTCGGACTCACCATTCCACTCGTCGTCCGTCTCGAAGGCAACAACGTCGCCGCCGGCAAGCAAACGCTCGCCGAGTCCGGCCTCGCGATCGAATCCGCCGACTCCATGGCCGATGCCGCACAAAAAATCGTGCGCCTCGTCGCCTGAACCACTCACCGCTAACCGTTTCCCGCAATGTCCATTATCGTCACTGCCAAGACCAAAGTCCTCGTCCAAGGTATCACGGGCGAGTTCGGCGGTCGTCATACCAAACTGTCCCTCGACTACGGCACGCAAATTGTGGCCGGCGTCACGCCCGGCAAGGGCGGCCAATTCTTCGAACACGGCTCGCACCGCGTGCCGATTTTCAACACCGTCGCCGAAGCCGTCGCCGCCACAGGCGCCACCGCCTCGGCGGTGTTTGTTCCGCCCCCGTTCGCGGCCGACGCCATTCTTGAAAGCGTCGATGCCAACCTCGACCTCTGCGTCGCGATCACGGAAGGCATTCCCGTCCGCGACTTGATTCAAGTGAAGCGTTCGATGATCGGCAAAAAGACCCGCCTAATCGGACCCAATTGCCCCGGCATCGTCACGCCCGGCACCGGCAAAGATTCCAGCGGCGGTTGCCGCATCGGTATCGCTCCGAGCTACATTCACAAGAAAGGTCACGTCGGCGTCGTGTCACGCTCCGGCACATTGACCTACGAAGCCGTCTGGCAACTCACGGTCAAAAATATCGGTCAATCGACCTGCGTCGGCATCGGCGGCGACCCCGTCAACGGCACCTCGCACCTCGATGTCCTCAAGATGTTCAATGACGACCCTGAGACGTGGGGCATCATCATGATCGGCGAAATCGGCGGCAACGCCGAGGTTGAGGCTGCCCGTTGGGCCAAGGCCAATTGCAAGAAACCGATCGCCGGCTTCATCGCCGGTGCTACCGCTCCCGCTGGACGCCGCATGGGCCACGCCGGTGCTGTCGTCGGTGGAGCTGAAGATACGGCCGCGGCGAAGATCGCCGTCTTTGAAGAATGCGGTATCGAAGTCGCAGTTACGCCGTCCGACATGGCTGATGCCCTCGTCCGGGCCGCGGCCCGTCTCGGCGCGAAGCTCGCTTAATCGACTCCCCAGGAATTGTTTAACACGAGGCCGAGCTTAACTGCTCGGCCTTTTTTGCTTCTCCGCTCGACGTTATGACATTTTGCGGGAAGAAAAGTCTGGCCCTATCCGCTACAATTTGCACGTTGGGACCTGCATCAGGAAAGGATCGACGGAGCAATCCGAAGGTTCTGCCAACCGAGTCTAGGAGTGATTACGGTGGTTTCGAGCGACGCAAGTCGCCCGGATGTGCGAGCCGCAAGGTTCGAACAAAAAAACTCCTCCTCTAAAACGGAAAGCCGCCTGATGCTCTCAGGCGGCTTTCGTTTTTTAGGAAAAAGCCCTGGTGCGCGAACGATTAACCAAAAATCAGCTAACCGCTCACGCATCATGTCCAACATCATCACCCTCCCCTCCCTCCGGGTTAACCCGGACAACGTCAACCACCACCTCTGGAACAATAACGGAACGTGGTTCTTGCACTACACGGTGTATCCCACGCCGTTCACCAAGGAGCGCATCCGTCGCTCTCTCGGCACGAAGAATGTCGAAGTTGCTCGCGAACGTCGCGACGCCTTCTTCCTCCAGCTCACGGGCCAAAAAACCGCTCAACCCAACCGCCAAACCGCGGTGGCTTGAGCGCGCAGAGTAAACCACTCCCCCGACCCGCGTCATTCGACGCGGGTCTTTTTTTGGCCCTCAGGGAATCCGCAAGCGCTGACCTACGCGCAGCGAGTTCTCGCCCTGTAAGACATCGCGGTTGGCGTTATAGATGTCCTGCCAACGATTCGCCGTGCCGTAGTAACGCAAACTAAGGCGTGAGAGCGAATCGCCATCAGCCACAAAGTGAATGCGCGACTCGCTCGCCGCGACCGTCGAGGTCGATGTCGTCGGGTTGCTCGATTGTGCCGACGCTGCGATTCCCGCGGCCGGCGTGCCGAGGCGGGCGGCCGAGGCGATTTGATCGAGCGTGCTTTGCGCCTGCGTCAAACGCGCCGTGAGGGCGGAATTCTCCTGCCGTAATTGCGAGAGCGTCACCTGACGTTCGCGGTCGAGGCTAGCATTCGCATCTGCCAAACGCTGATTCGACTGCCGCAAACCTTCGACCTCGCGTTGCAATTGCACGATCTGCGCACCGTAGGATTCCACGGTCTGCGCAGCGGCGCGTTCCGCTTCGGTCAACTGGGTCGAGACATTGCGTTGCGCCAGTGCCAGACGCGCTGCGTCCGCATTCGCCGCATCGAGTTGACGCCGCAATGCATCACGCTCTTCCGCCAGCTTGGTATTCAGCCCGGTTAATTCGGCGACAGTAGCTCCCTGAGCATCGGTGACTTTGCCGGCATCGGCGATCTGCTTGCGCAACGTTGCCATCTCCGCCTGCACCGTCTCTAGGCTGGTTAGCCGAGTGGCCGCCAACGCCACCGCATCGGTTTGGTCGCGACGTAATTGCTCGATTTGGCGCTGGGCCACGAGCAAGTCGGCGCCCACCGCCCGCAAACGAGTGTCGAGCGCGCGATTCTCTTCGGCGAGACTTGCACTGGCCGTCGAGCGCGCGGCTTGCGCCTCGGTCAACCGCGTATTCAATGCCGCGATCTGGGCCACGAGGCGCGCGCGCTCTTGCTCCGCCGCAGCGTTGGCCTGCGTCAATTCGCTGACGGTGCGGTTGTGCGTCGCTTCCGCTTGCTCGGCCTCGGCAAGCTGGCTCCGCGTCTGATCGCGATCATTTTGCAAACGGACATTCTCGGCCGAGATGCGTTCGTTCTGCCGGCGCAATTCCTCGCCCACCGTCGTCAGGTCTCGCACACGCGCGTGCATCTGGTCAAACTCGACGCGACTCGGGCTATTATCCGCACTGCGCACTGCAAGTAATGCACGGTTTGCATCGGACAGCGCGTTCGAAGTTTCCCGCGCCTTCAACAACTGCTCGGCGAGCGACGAAATTTCGCGCGCCGCGCCAATGCGATCGTTCTCGAGGGCTTTTTCCAACTGATTGGCACGATCCTCCAGGGTGCGGATTTCCATCCGGAACGCGTCGGGCGACGCGGCCGTCATCGCCTGCGCCTGCGCTGCGAGTGCGGCATCTGTCATTTTCTTCGCATTGGCAAAATCCTTCTCCAAACGCGCATTCATCGACGTCAACTCGGCAACTTGCGCCTGTAAGTTCTCTGACGCCCGCACCGCATCGCGCAGTTCATTTTGCAAGCGCGTCGTGGTGGCACTTGTCGCCGCGTCCGTCGTGCCGGCGCGTCGTGCGTCAGCCAACTGGCGTTCCAAGTTTGCAACTTGCGCGCGCGCATTATCGATCGTTTTCGCATCCCGTGCGGCATCCGCCAAACGAAGGTTTTCCATTTGGGTCTGCGCCGCCAATGCCGTCGCAGTGGACTGCTTCGCGTTCGCCAACTCGCGTTCCAAATTAGCATGCGCACCCGTCAGATCGGCGACCTGCGATTGCAAATTCTCGCTCGCGCGAATCGCATCGCGGAGTTCGTTTTGCAAACGTGCCACGGTTGCGCTCGCCGTCGTATCGCGTGTCCCCGCGGTGCGTGCTTCAGCCAGTTGCTGCTCCAGTGTCGTAATACGGGATTGCGCCGCATCGAGTGCCCGGGTGTCGCGCGAAGTTGCCAACAGGCGACTGTTTTCCTGCTGCAATTGCACGAGTTCGGCTCGGAGCGAAACCAACGGGGCGGTATCGCGACGTGCGGCTGCGATATCCTTTTCCAAATTCGACTTCTCTGCCGTGAGTTGCTGAACCATGGCGCGATGGGCTTCGCTCATACGATTCGCCTCATCCAATTGCTTTTCCAACCCAGCTAAACGCTCCCAGGCGACACGTTTGGCATCGTCGAGTTCAGCTTTGAGACGGGCGACCGTCGCTTCATCGGCTGATGCGCGGCCACGTGTCGCCTCTGCTTCAGCGAGACGGCGCTCCAAGGTCACAATTTGTGCTCGCGCATTGTCGAGCGCGCGAGTGTCACGCAAAGCGGCCGCAAATTTTGTGTTCTCATCCTGCAAGTTTGCGACCTGTGTCTTCAACTCGGGGAGTTGGGCCGAATTCTGATGCGCAACTTCAAGCTCTGCACTGAGACGCTGATTTTCCGCACTCAAGCCGGCCAAGCGCGCCTTGATTGCCTCAGTTTCCCTCGTGGTTACTTCGATTTTTTGCTGCAACTCCGCCGCTTTCGCTTCGGCCGCCGCTGTATTGGGAACAGGTCGAGCGCGCACTGCAGCGAGCTCATCTGCACGTTGCCGCAACGCTTGATTGGCGGCCATCAGCTCACTCTGCACCTGCGCCAACGAACTCTGCGCCGCGGTCAGTTGTCCGCGCAAGTCCGCCACGTCCCTGATGGCGGCGGCGGCCGTTGCGGAGGCATTAACCAATTCGGCATTCTCCTGGCGCAGTTGAGCGACATCGCTCTCGCTGGTCTTGTGTGACTGTTGCGCGACCTGCAATGCGTCACGCAAGGCGAGTGCCTCAGCCCGCACACTGTCGCGATCCGCATTCGCGACGGCAACTTGAGCTTGAAATTCGATCAATCGATGCTCCGCGATTGCGAGACGCTGCTCTGCTGTTTCTTGGGCGGCGGCGAGACGCGCGTTCGTCTGCGACAACTCATCGACACGCGCACGCAAGTTTTGGTTGGCACCTGCCGCAGCTTGGGCGCTCTCTAATTCAGCACGTAAAATACCTAACTCGGACTGCAGGGAAGAAATTTTTCCGCTACTCGAGTCCGCCATCTGCTGGGTCGTTTCGAGTGCTGCCTGCAGTCGCGATATTTCTTGTCGCGCGGATTGCTCAGCAGCCTGCATCGAGGCGAGACGATTGCGCGATTCTTCCAACTGTTCCGGGGGAATCGCGCTCGCGCGCAGGCGCTGCAGTTCGCTTTCAACCCGAATATTCATCGCCCGCAAACTGCTCGACTCACCCGCGAGGCGGCGCAAACGCACAATCTCGTCGCGCAAGTCACGCACTTCATGGGATCCGGTATTCGAAGCCAACTCACGCGTGTTGGAGAGTTCATTGGTCAGCCGTGCGACACTGGCCTCACTGGCCTCAAACTGCTGTTGGAGTGCGGCCAGTTGCTGGCGTAATTCCTGAGCGTCACGAGCGGCGGAACCAGCTGCGGCAACGGCTTCGCGTAGTTGCGTCGTCTCGCGCTGCAATTGGCCGATATGCGTCTCACTTTCATTCAGCGACTGCTGCGTTGCGCGCAATTGCGCCTCATGACGCGCCGCCTGTTCCCGTGCCCCACTTGGATCGCTGCCCAATGCGGCAATTTGGGATTGGAAATTCTGAATCTGCTGCCGGGCCGTCTGGAGTGCCTGTTCGCTCTGCTCCGCACTCACCGTGAGTCGGGCGTTGGCGCTCATCAGCTCCTCAACCCTCGCTTGCAGGCTTTCTCCTTGAGTCGCCTCGGTCCGAGCGCGCTCCGCCGAAACTTGGGAAGCCACAAGTTGGGATTGAAACTCACTCATCTGACGGCGCGCAGCCAGCAACGCGCTGTCGCTTTGCTCTGCTGCTGCGCTCAGTCGGGCGTTCGCGTTCTTCAGCTCTTCGACTTGCGCTTGCAGCTTCGCGGCGCGAACTGCTTCTGCATTCGCATTGTCGGCGGCTGTGCGCGCCGCCACTAATTGTGTTTGGATCTCCGCCACCTGGTGACGGGTGGCAGCGTGGTCTCTTTCCGCACGTTCGGCTTCACTTGCGAGGCCGGCATTTGCCGCGGACAATTCGCTGATGCGATTCCGTAGTATCGACGCTTCATTCGCGTTGCCCCGTGCAGCGGATTCAGCGGCGCGCACACTGGTAAGTTCGGCCTGCTGCTGTTCGACCTGACGACGGAGTGCAAGCGCCGCGCTCCCGCTGCGTTCTGCCTCGACGCTAAGGCGCGCATTGGCGGCCGCTAATACATCAATGCGCTCCTGCCATTCAAGCGACTTGGCTGTAGCGGCAGCAGCTCCCTGGGCGGCCATGCGAGCCGAGGCTAGCTGCGCTTGCGTCTCTTCGATTTGCTGACGCGTGTTCGCAAGAGAACGCTCCAGTTCCGCCGTGCCAGCGTTAAGGCGGGCATTGGCACTGTTGAGTTCATCGACCCGTGCTTGCAGCACTACGATTTGTTGTTCAGCCGCACTGGCGTTGCTCAATGCGTCGTGCGCAGCGGCCAACTGATTTTGAGTTTCCGCGAGTTGCTGGCGTGACGTCGCGAGGGATGCTTCCGATTGCGCAGCCGTGGAGGCGAGACGCGCATTAGCCGTCGCGAGTTCGTCCACCCGCGCCTGCAATTGCTCGGTTTGAGAGGCATTGGCTCCGGCACGTTGCGTGGCACTTTGCGCGGCGGCTAGCTGGATTTCGAATTTTTCAATTTGCTCCCTCGTCGTCGCGAGTTCGGCAGCGCTGCGCTCAGCATCTGCAGTCAAACGCGCATTGGCGGAGACTAATTCTTCGAGGCGGGTGCGTAGATGGGAGGACTCAGCGGCACCTGCCCGGGCCGTTTCAATTGCAATTTGTAGGGCATCGAGTTCGCGCGCGATGTCCCCATTTTGATTGTTGGCTAGATCGAGGCCTTTCTGCGTCACGACCAGTTCGGCACGAAGCCGCGCTACTTCGGACTTGGCGTTATCCTCTGCCGCTTTCGCCGCGGCTAATTGCGCGCGCACCCCATCCAGCTGCGCGCTCGAAATCGCGCCTTCGCGAAGACGCAAAAGTTCGCTTTCGAGACGTGTGTTCATCGCGCGCAAACTAGTGGCCTCCCCGGCCAAACGGCGGAGGCGCACCACTTCGTCGCGCAGTTCCCGAATATCGGAATTGCTTTCGGTGAGATTTTGTTCGCGTGCGACGAGCACTGATGCCGCCAAGCGTGCGGCATTCGCTTCGCTTTGCTTGAGTCGTTCTTCGAGTGAGGCGATCTCCGCCTTCAACGCGTCGAGTTGAGCGGAATTGGTGTCGCGTTGCTGACTGGCGCGCTCCAATGACGCCACCCATTTTTCGAGCGCGGACTTGTCGGATTCCAGCAGGGCCTTTTCGTTGACGAGACTTTGGTTAACCTCGGCGAAGCGGCTGTTGGCCGCGAGGGCTTGCGCAAGTTCTTCCCGCAAACGGCGGTCGCTCTCGGCATTGGAAGGAGGCGTAACCGTGCGCGGGCCAGCAGCGGCTAGCGATGCCGTGGCCGGACGCTGGAATTGTTCGCGCAAATTTTTGAGTGCAGACTCTGCTTGCGTGCGAGCCTCGCCCGTCAGGCCGCGTTCGACAAAATCACGGCCTTGCGCCGACGCCCCACCCTCGACGGCCAAGGCCAGCCAAGCATAACCAGTGACGGGATCCTTCGGCAAACAACCGCGCCCCGCAGCAAACATGAGGCCGAGATTGTTCATCGCTGGCGCGAAGCCTTGCTCCGCCGCGCTGCGATACAAGGCGACGGCAGCGACTTCATCCTTGGCAAAGCCACGCCCGTCTTCGGCCATCAAGCCGAGATTGTATTGGGCAACGACAAAGCCTTGGTTGGCTGCGGCGCGATACCAACGGGCGGCCTGCTCTTCGTCTTTGCGAATGCCTCGTCCGGATTCGTAGGCCAAACCAAGATTATATTGCGCTTCGGCGAGCCCTTGTTCGGCGGCCTGCTTGAACCAAATGTTCGCCTCGAACAAGTCCTGTCCCACACCACGCCCAGTGGCATACATGTTGCCGGTGTTGAACTGGGCGGGGAGAAATCCCTGCTCGGCGGCCAACAAATAATAGCGGAACGCTTGCCGCAGATCGATCTTTACGCCGCGACCGAGTTCGTAAACCAATCCGAGATTGAATTGGGCGGGTGCGAAACCACGGGCGGCGGCGCGCTCATACCAAATCAGTGCTGCGGGAAATTCGCCGCGATTGGTCAGGTCATTGCCCAGCGTATTTTGTGCCTCAAGGTCACCTGCTTCCGCCCGTGCGGCAACATTCTGACTCGATCCGGATGTCGTTTGCGCGTGGGTCGGTGAGACGCCCGTCAGGACGCACAAAAACACGATCGCCCGCCAATATCGCGACGAAGAGGGACGAACAGTATTCCACAAAAAGCCAATGGGGAGGCGCACCTAGCGAACCTAGGTGGAAATCCTGCAAGGGAGCAAGGCCGCATCCTCCATTCCATGAATGATTTTCTTATCGGCCGGACAGAAGGTCGCCAGTGCGCCAGCCAGCTTGGCTTCACCGCGCGTCACAAAATAATACGGGCAAAGTCGCAAGCGACCAGACTGCGGCTCCGCGACGGGCAAAACCGCATCCGCGCGCACCGAGAAAACCGGATGCTCCAAGCGGCGCGGTTTACGATATTCCTGAAGCAGATGGAGATTCTGCGGCGCGAGTCGCAATGCCTGCTCGACGCCTTGCTGCCACTCTTCGCGCGAGCAATCACTCCCCAACACCACGCTGCGTGCGCCCCACGCCGTTTCGTGGAAGCCGGAAATTTTGATGATGAGATCTCGCTCTTTTTGCGACGCGCCAGCGAGGTCGCGCCAGTCATTGAGCATACGACCACCCACCCGGGGGCCGTCCATCACCGCACCGGGCGGCAATGGCGCAGGATCCATGATCCACGAAAGCGGAATCAGTTTACGCAGCAATTCGAGGCTGCGCTGACTGAGTCGCTCCTGCCAGAAATCGCCGAGCAGGTGGTGATGAAATAACGCCAGCGCGAGCTTCTCTTCCTGAAAATGACGGAGCGGCGCGGCAAGCGAAACTTGTCCCTGTTCCCACGCTTCGAGGATATGCGGCAATGCACTCAGATTGTCCCAATCGAACAGCTCAAAAAAGCGGTAGATAATCTCGACGCGCTCGGGCGTGCCTTCGATGTCGAAAAACAATTCCCCGCCCAGCGGAAAAATCTCCTCCGGCCGGAGGCAATACACGCGGCGTCCATGTCGTTGTAACTGTTCGGCCAGCCACTGCATTTCCGGTCGATAAGTGGCGGCTTCATCGCTCACCAAGAGTGCGATCAGCGGGTTGCGCTCGGTCGGGCGGAGAGTTGCCAGCGATTGATAAAACCCTTCGATCATCGCATCTTTGTGACCTAGCATGGCGGCGTCGCGGTCGCTGCCGTAGAGCCGATTGAGAAACGCGGTGAGCCCGATTCCGCCGGGCACCGAATCCATCTCGGTCAGCGCGAAACCGTCTTCCGTCAAGAGCAAGTCTGGTCGCAAAACGGTCGGAAACGCGCCGCGATTTTTCGGATCGCGCGCGTGCCGCACCAGATTCGCTGGTTTACCGCGATCGAGATAATCCGCCACCCAGGGTGCCAGCAGCGGCTTGTTGCGCAGGAGATTTTTGCTGGTAGCGGAGCGCAAGTAGAGCGTCTCGAGTGCTTGATGAAATTCCAGACAGGCGGTGCCGATGGACTCCAGTTCGGCGACTTGCACCGGTGTCAAAGGCCAGGCTTGGGGTGACAAGCGCCACGATTTGTCCTCGAAGAGCGGCTGGGCTTCGAGCGCGGATTTAATCGTTTCGTGATCGAGGGCTGGCATGGCGGGCGCAGCGCCGAAGGGAAAACCAGAACGCCGATTTGGCAAGTTCCGCGTGCGGCACGGAGCGGGTAGCGCAGGTCGCGCCTACTCGTCTTCCATCTGAATTTCCTTATTCCGATGGCGTGGGCTGCCGGCACGCAACCATGCGTAAATGAATCGGTCGAGATCGCCATCGAGCACCCCCTGGGTGTCGCTCGTGGAGACGCCGGTGCGCAAATCCTTCACCATTTGGTAAGGTTGCAACACGTAGCTGCGAATCTGGCTGCCCCATCCGATTTCGCCTTTGTCGCCGTAGAATTTTTCCATCTCGCTGCGCTGCTCGTCCAATTTCTTTTCGTAGAGACGGGCTTTGAGGACGTTCAAGGCGCTCGCACGATTCTTGATTTGCGAGCGTTCGTTTTGGCAGACCACGACCAAGCCGGACGGGATGTGGGTCAAGCGCACGGCGGAGTCGGTGGTGTTGACGCCTTGGCCGCCCTTGCCGGAAGAACGGTATACATCGACGCGGATTTCGGTTTCCGGAATTTCGATTGCGATGTCATCCGTGACTTCCGCGATCACGTCGATCGCGCAAAACGACGTGTGGCGGCGCTTGTTTGAATCGAACGGGCTGATGCGCACGAGGCGGTGCACGCCGCGCTCGGCCTTGACATAGCCGTAGGCATTCTCGCCCTTGATTAGCAAAGTGGCCTTGGTAATGCCGGCTTGATCTCCGACTTGCACGTCCTGCACTTCGACCGAGAAGCCCCGTCGCTCTGCCCAACGCAGATACATGCGGAAAAGAATGTCGCACCAATCGTTCGATTCCGTGCCGCCCGCACCGGACTGAATGCTCAAGATCGCGTTGTTGCGATCGAACTGCCCGGTAAGGAACGAAGAGATTTCGAGCTTATCCAGCTCCTCCACCATGGCGGCCACTGCGGTTTCCAACTCCTTCGCATACGCTTCCTGTTCGGCTTGGGAGGCGGATTCGATCAATTCCACCATCACCGCAGCATCGTCGAGCTTGCGATTGAAGCCGACGAGTCCGCCGATGATTTTTTTGAGGGCATTGAGTTTGCCGATGTGCTTTTGCGCCCGATCGCTGGTGTTCCAGAAATCCGGCGCCCCCATCTGCGCCTCCATTGCCTCTATTTCACGCTGCTTTTGATCGACGTCAAAGAAACCTCCATAAGTAGCCGGCACGCTTCTTGATGAGTTCGAACTGCGAAAAGGTTTCTGGTGCGATCATGATGTCGCCATCGCGTCAAACTCGTCACGGCTCCGCAAGGGAATTCTGCCAACCACTTACCTCCGGAGCGCCCAGATAAAGCACCCGCCGATTTCCCACCCAATACCACGCCCGCTCCGGCGGCAGTTTTTCGACGAAAAACAAACGGCCGTCCGCTAGTCCAAAGTTGGAGGTATCATAGAGCATGATAGCCCATCGTCCCTCGACTGCGAGTGGCACGGCCAGCCTCGCATGCAGACCTTGCCGCGGGTAGGGCTCGAGCAGCAACTCAGCTCCGACTCGGGCAAAGGCCTGTTGCGACGGCTTCGCCGCCCTCATCCCGCGCACCGGCAACGGGGTTGGTTCGTTGGTCGAAATATCCCACGGGCGCAACGGCCCACGGGGGCGGCGACCAAATCCATCATTAAATACTTCGAAAATTTCCGTGGCTGCCTCGCCCGAATCCTTTTCACTGATCGGGAAATTTGCGACGCGCTCGTTAACGGAGAGTATTTGCGGACCGGCATCGACTTGGAGCGCCCAAAAGATGGAGGAAATTATCACCGTCAAAACCACGATGCTACCCGCTATTCCGCTACCCCACAGCAGCGCAAAAGCCGACGGTTCACAGGGTAGATTGAGCGGCGGGCTGAGTTTGAGTCCGCTTGCCTCGTGGTGCAGGGCCTTGAGTTCTACTGCATAAGGCTGATTGAGCGGCGGAATACACTCAGCTTGCAGCATGGAAATCTCAGCGCTGGCTCGTGATGGACGCGTTTGCCAGTCCCAAGGAGCAAATTCCCCCGCCATGCATCGCAAGCGCCAATTGAGGCGCATAATCCCTAGCTGTCGCAGCAACACCGCCAAGGCCGCAACAATTCCCGCGATAATCCAGTGTTCTGCCGCCGCGCAAAACGTGATGGGAACGACCCAAATGGCCGTCCAAATTGGCCAACTTCCATAGACCGCTGGATTGACCATCACGATGTGTCGCAGGCGCAGCCAAACCAGCAGGCGACACACCGTCGCTGCCCTTGCTTCCATCTGGGCCGCGCGTTCGTTGGCCCAATCGTGCTTAGACACGAAGCCGAAATCCTTCGGACGCTCGGTCATGTATGCTAGCAACACCAACTGTTGCGCGTCCGGATTCTCCACCTCCATCAACGCAACAACCAAGGGGATTTTGCTCGGACCATAGTTGACGCGCAACCGATTGATGCGCGCAACCAAGTCCTGTTCCGTCGCTAAACCTAGGCGCAGTAGGCGAGATTGCGCCACCGCATCAGTCGCTTGTAACCATTTTTGCTTCAGGGCCTGTTCCAGCGCACCGAAAGCGACCTCGGAGAGCACTCCAACCGCTTGCTCGGCCACCGCATCGCGTCCCGTCAGCACTCGTCGAAAAGCCGGTGTCACCAAAGCGCGACATAGCGCAACCGCTTCCACCGGCGGTGCATCAGCCATCAATTCTTGCAAACCGGCCAGATCCACCTTCCACCGCTGCACGCGAAGCGACGGTCGCGCGGAGTCGGTCGCCAATGATCGCCAGATCAGCCCAGTAACCACAGATCGCCGAGCGTTAAGGGGTAAATTTTGCCATGGAGCACTCTCGACGAGTGCGATCAATTCGGCCGTATGAGCCGCCGCCTCTGCCCACTCAGGAGCTTCCTGCAAAAAACCGAGAAAGGTTCCGGCCAGTCGGTCCCCGAGGGGGAAAAGCTGCGCCTGCCCTTCGAGTGCATTATCGGGCTGAGAGAAAAACTCCGCGACCTCGGACACGGTAAACGATCGGCGACGCCAGGAGAAAAGCCGCGCCGTTAGAGGTATATCGTAGCGGTCGGGCACGGTTTCATTCCGCAACCAGCACTGCACCTGATCCGAGCCCCAACGTCCTTGCAAACAACCGGTCAGCAAACCGCGTAACAGCAGGCGCAATCGCGGCGGGGTCTCTTCGGGCAGCAATTCCACCGCACCGGCACGGACTCCCGAAGGATCACGGTCGAGCAACGTCGCTTCCGCTCGGGCGAGAAGCCCTGGCGGATTGCCCTTCACATCCCGTTCAAAAAGCAGGCCGTAGGCGTGTTGCCCATGCACAAATTCCTGCACCACGCGACCCACCGACCACCAATCCCAAGCGAAAAGCTCCGGGCTAGAACGTAACTTCGACTGTCCTGCGGCCTCCGGCGGGGCATAATAAGGGGAAGGGGAAATCGCGATGTCTTCGTCTTTCGCCAGCACCGCCGCATGGCTTAAACCGCCCAACCAAACTTCAGTCGTGCGCCCAGTTTCATTGACATAGATCGAGTCCGGTCGGATGCCAAGGTGGACGACACCGGCTTGATGCATCGCCTCAATTATTTCGGTGAGTTGTCGGACCAGTAGTTCAATCTCCTTGAGACCAGCTTGGTGGCACGCGATCCACTCGCGCAGCGGAGTGCCCGGTGGCGCGACAAAGATTTCGTAACGCCAACCTTCCTCGCGCTCCGTTTCGCGTAATTTCAACAAGCGCACGCCGCGCAATTCGCCGAGTGCAGCCCACAATCTTGATCGCTCGCGCGCCCCCCCGGTCTCGCGCTCGGCAGCGATCAGCACTTCTTCCATCGCCCGCGTATCCGTGGCGCGAAACACATCGGCGTCGCGCACGATCTCTTGTTCGCCAATTTCAAAGTGCTTCCACCGCACACCGGAAATCAAAGCGCAGCCGTCCCCACGGCGCTCCGTCGCTACAAAGGCGTCAGATGCGGTGGCCTCAATCGTTTCAGGAATGGCGGTATTCGCCGCCCCGAATTCAGGGTCGGTCATGGTAGCCCATTTGCTACCCTCCCCCATCGGCACAACGCGGCCCGACTAAAGCGCTGCCCCACGCGCCTACTCTCGGCCAGCAATCAACCGCGCAACTCGCCCGCCGCCTGCTCGGCGAGGAACGACTCGTAGGTGCGCTTCATGCCGTCAGCCAAACTGATTTTAGCCGACCAACCGAGTCCACTCAGTCGATTGACATCCATCAATTTACGCGGCGTGCCATCAGGCTTGCTGGTGTCCCAGCGAATCTGCCCGGCGTAGCCAACCGTCGCGGCCACGAGCTCCGTTAATTCCTTGATCGTCACATCCGTGCCGGTGCCCACATTGATCCAATCCGGCGGATTGTCGTGCTGGAGCAAAAACGCACACGCCTCGGCAAGATCGTCGACGTGGAGAAATTCACGCTTCGGCGAACCCGTGCCCCACGCCACTACTTCGGCGAGTCCGGCTAGCTTGGCCTCATGAAACCGCCGGATGAGCGCGGGCAACACGTGCGAATTTTGCGGATGATAGTTGTCACCCGGTCCGTAAAGATTCGTCGGCATCGCCGAGTGAAAGAGCACGCCGTATTGCTTGCGGTAGTATTGCGCGAGTTTGAGTCCGGCAATCTTGGCGATCGCGTAAGCCTCGTTCGTCGGCTCCAGCGCACTCGTCAGCAAGCAATCTTCAGCCATCGGCTGCGGTGCGTGCTTCGGATAAATGCACGAACTGCCGAGAAACAGCACGCGCTTCACGCCAGTGGTGTAGGCGGCGTGAATGCAGTTGGACGCGATCGCGAGATTCTCGAAGAGAAACTCCGCCGGGTAAGTGTTGTTCGCGTGGATGCCGCCGACCTTGGCCGCCGCGATGATTGCGACATCAGGCTTCTCCGTCGCAAAAAAACGCGCAACGTCGGCTTGGCTGAGCAAATCAAGTTCGCGCCGCGTGCGCAGCACGAGTTGGGTGCCCGCGGTTTGGTGAAAGCGGCGCACCAGCGCGCCACCGACCATGCCTTGGTGTCCTGCGATGTAGAGTTTCATGGCGCGGGCTTGTGCGTCGTGCCAGAACGGTCGCTGCCCGGAGGGCGCGCCGATCGGCGAGACGCGACTCAGGTTTTCGGCAACGAAGCGAGCTTCGCCTCCTGCTTGGCGAGCTCGAGATCATGATCGACCATGATTTTCACCAGGTCCTTGAAACGCACTTTCGGTTCCCAACCGAGTTGCTTGCGCGCTTTCGCCGGATCGCCGATGAGCAGCTCGACTTCCGCCGGGCGCTCGTAGTGCGCGTCATACTTTACGTATTTTTCCCAGTCGAGGCCGAGCAGGGAGAAGGTCTCGATGCAGAAATCGCGCACGCTGTGCGTCTCATTGGTCGCGACGACGTAATCGTCGGGATTATCCTGCTGCAGCATCAGCCACATCATCTCGACGTATTCTTTGGCGTAGCCCCAGTCGCGCTTGGCCTCGAGGTTGCCGAGGTGGAGCGATTCCTGCAGGCCGAGTTTGATGCGGGTGGCGGCACGTGTGATTTTGCGCGTCACAAACGTTTCGCCGCGGCGCGGGCTCTCGTGGTTGAACAGAATGCCGTTCGACGCGTGGAGATTGTAGCTCTCGCGGAAATTCACCGTGAGCCAATACGCATAAACTTTTGCGCAACCGTAGGGCGAGCGCGGCCAAAACGGCGTCGTTTCCGTTTGGGGAATTTCCTGCACCTTACCGAACATTTCAGAGGAGGACGCCTGGTAGAAACGAGTTTTCCTCACCAGTCCAGCTTCGCGGATGGATTCCAGAATGCGCAAGGCGCCTTGGCCATCGATGTCACCGGTGTATTCCGGAATGTCGAACGACACCCGCACGTGCGACTGCGCCGCGAGATTATAGACCTCGTCGGGCTGCAACTGGTAGAGGAGCTTCACCATCTGCACGGCATCGGCGAGGTCGCCGTAGTGCAGGGTCAACTTCGCGCCATTGGCGTGGCGGTCGAAATTCAAGTGGTCGATGCGGCTCGTGTTAAACGTCGAAGCACGGCGGATGACGCCGTGCACTTCATAGCCCTTGGACAGCAGCAATTCCGCTAGGTAGGAACCGTCTTGACCCGTGATGCCTGTAATCAGTGCTTTTTTCATGCAAATTGGTGGAAGTAGCGAGGCAAGTCGTTCAATCGGGAATGACAAGCCTTACCTTCGCCGCGGTGCACCAGCACGGAACTCGCGCCGGGCGCCGAATCGCTGCGACCAATCTATTTGGTAGTGTCCCGAAAGTTCAGCAAAAAAACGGCTTGTGGTAAGTGGCGCGGTGTTACCCAAAACCACATAAAAAAATCCCCGACCCGCCTCGTGGCGGACACGACCAAGAACCTGCCCGCGCGCGAGCAATTGCTGGCGCTTTTGCAGGGTGACGAGGCGATGCGGGCTGAGGCGAACAGCCGAGTAAACGCCCGGGATACCGCAGTGGGCACTATCAGCTCAATCCGGCCAGCAACCGCTCCACTTCAGCGTGTTTGGCTTTCAAGTCGGCGAGTTGTTTGCGCGCTCCTTCGAGCACGGCGGGCGGCGCTTTACTAACGAAAGTCTCGTTGCTCAACCGAGCCTCGGTGCCGGCGATGTGTTTCGTCAACGTTTCGCGTTCCTTCGTCAGACGCGCTTTCTCGCCGGCGACATCGGCAACCTGCAGTTGCCGAATCAAATTCCACGTGCCGCAGGCCGTGACGCACACCGGCACGTTCGGCGCCAAGGTGCCGCGAGTGATCGAGCTCGCGCCCATCATGCGGTGCAATTTCGCGAGATTCGGCTCTAAGTTCGCCCATTGCGCATCGGTTGCTTCGACGACCAATTCGGAATCCTTCTTTGCGGCTTCGCCGTGGTCGGCTTTAAACGCGCGGATTTGCGACGTTACCAATTTGAGTCGTCCCACCGCACCCGCGGCAGCTTGATCGATCCGCAGATCGCGCACGCCGAAATCGGTCGCGAGCACCGACGAGTCCTCAATGCGCACATCGCGCATCAGGAACGTGCCTTCCGCCCCGTAGCCAAGCAAGCGCCACAATTCCTCGGTGATGAACGGCGTGAACGGATGCAGCATCAACAACGTCTGCCGTAGCACGAGGTCCTGAATCGCAAGACAGTTGTCCTTCATCTCCGCATCGAGCAGCTTCGCCTTCGAGACCTCGACATACCAGTCGCAGAAATCATTCCAGAAAAAGCCGTAAAGCGCCTGCGCGGCGGTATTGAATTCGAAGCTGGCAAACGCCTGGTCAACCGCCCGCGTCGTCCCGAGCAAACGATCAAGGATCGCGTGATCGTCATCGTCGAACTTAGCGGCGTCGAGTCGCGCCACGACCGCCGCGCGCGACGAGTTATCGGCCATCTCGCCGCTCATCTGGCGGAAGCGGCACGCGTTCCACAGTTTGTTGCAGAAATTTTTACCGCTCTCGATCCGGTCTTCCTGGAAGCGAATATCCTGTCCTTGCGGTGCGATCGAAACGATGCCGAAGCGCAACCCATCCGCGCCATACTTCGCAATCAGATCGAGTGGATCAGGCGAGTTGCCGAGCGACTTCGACATCTTGCGGCCCTGCGCATCCCGAATGATGCCCGTGAAATACACGTCCTTGAACGGCACGCGGCGCTCGATCGGTTCGTCGGTCCGCGTGTATTCGAGGCCCGCCATAATCATGCGCGCCACCCAGAAGAAAATAATGTCCGGTCCCGTCACGAGCGTGTTGGTCGGATAGAAATAATCGTAACCGCGCCGCGCCATCGCCGCCTGGTTCGGCCAACCGAGCGTGGCGAACGGCCACAACCACGACGACGCCCACGTATCGAGCACGTCTTCTTCCTGCACCCAGTCTGATTTGTCCGCCGGACCGTGCAGCGAAATGTGCACCTTCTCCGGATCGCGCAAGTCGGCTTCGGTGAGCTGCTCTTTGTCGAGTCCGCGGCGATACCACACCGGAATCCGGTGGCCCCACCAGAGTTGGCGGCTGATGCACCAGTC
>JAUXXD010000122.1 GCA_030681265.1 Candidatus Didemnitutus sp.
CGGGCACGGCACCGTTGCAGTCGCTTTACGTCGAAGGTCGGACGATCGCCAAAGACGAGGTGATCGAATTTAAGCTGTGGGCGGCGCGCCCCAATCAGTTGCGCATGCTTAGTGTATCGGCCCAACGAAGCGTCCTGCAGGTTTTCGACGGGAAAAATGAACCGCTGATCTCGCACAATGAGATCCAAGATGGTGAACCCTTGCGGATGGCAGGAGCGGAGCGTTCCGAGTTTATCGCGAATGCGGATTTCGATGGCCCGCTGGTAAATTTCGCGCTCAAGGGCTACACCGTGGATTACGCGGGCGAGGAAAAAGTGAACGGCCGACCAGCCAGCAAGCTACTCATGATGAGTGCGAACGATGACATCTTTTTTGTTTGGGTGGACCAGGAAAATTCCGAAATCGTGCGCCGCAGTGTGTTTCGTGTCGTGCGCGAGAAACGAATCCTTGTGGATACCTATTTCAGCGATTTCCGGCCGGTGGCAGGCACGTTGCAGCCGCATCGCATTGAGACCAAGGTCGGCGACAAGACGCTCTACGCGATGATCGTGACTCGCGTTGAAGTTAATTCCGCAGAGGTCGTGCCTGAATGTTTCACGGTGCCGAAGGATTGGCCACGGCTGGCGATGGGTCTAAGTGCGCGTGCCGCCCAAGGTGCTCGCAGCTATCGCTTGCGTTAACAGGACCGCGCGGCTCCGCGCTTACGGACAACTAGTCGCGCGACAGTTCCTCGGCGCGGCGAGTGGAGGCGAGAATGGTGTCGCGCACTGTGTCTCTGAATTGCCGCGCAGCCATGACTTGGAGTCCGGCAAAAGTCGTGCCGTTGGGCGAAACGACTTGATCACGCAATACTTCGGGTTCCGCGCCGGTGTGGGCGAGTAATTTGGCGGAGCCGAAAATAGTTTCGTAGGTCAGTTGTCGCGCGACGTCGGCGGGCAAACCAGCGGCGATGCCGGCTTCGCGCAGGGCGGCGACGAATTCGAAAAGAAAAGCCGGTCCACCCGCGCTGAGCGCCGTGACGGCGTCGAGGTGTTGCTCGTCGAGTTGGAGAAATTGTCCGAGTGCGCCGAGCAGGGATTCGACGGTGCGGCGGTCGGTGTCGGTTAGCGGCTGTTGCGCGCAATACGGTGTGATGCCCGCGCCGATGGCGGCGGGCGTGTTCGGCATGGTGCGCACGAGGTTGCGCGCAGCCGGAAAACTGCGCGCGAGGCGCGCGAGGCGTTTGCCGGCGAGGAGGGAGATGACGAGTTTGCCGGCGCAAAGTTCGGCGATGCGCGGATCGGAGGTGGCGAGCGATTGCGGTTTAAAGGCGACGACGACGACCTCGGCCGGTCCAAGCAAGCGCGCGAGATCCGGCTCGGCTATGATACCGGTTGCTTGGGCAAGTTTCTCCGCCGTGGTGCCGGTTTTACTGTTCGCGGCAATCGCCGCTGGGGGAAACAGCTGTTTCGTGATTAGACCGCGAATGATGGCGGAGGCGAGCCGACCGGAACCGAGAAATGCAAGAGAATGTGCCACCCGAAAATCATGCCGCCAAATGGCGTGGCGCGCAAGCTCGCGCCGGTTGCGCGTGTGTCACACCGGTTCGCCGGAAAGCTGGAGAAACTCGCCGCCGCTGGTGGAGAGAAAACGTCCGAGTTGGGAGGCGGGAAAACTGCCGAAGTTGCCGGGATGACAGCGCAGCAAGCCTTCGCGTGCGAGGAGTGCGAGGCTGCGGTAGTTGAGTGCGGGGTCGTTGCAAAAGAAGTGCGGCCGCGCGCGGTTTGGCCAAATCATGCTGCCGCGGAGCACGTCGCCGATCAAGGCGTCGCCCGTTGCCAGCACGACTGACGTTGAACCGAGCGTGTGGCCGGGAGTGAGAATCACTTTGCCGCGCACGCCGTAGGGTTCGAGGGGGAAGCCGTCGCGGAACAACAGGTCGGGTTCGAACGCGGGGAATGGTTCATCGACGAATGGTCGAATGATGCGACCGAGATCGGATTGCGCGGCGAGGACGCCGTTCATGCCTTCGTGAGCGAGGAGGGCGTCGTTGGCGTGCAGCGCGACAGGGCGCCCGCTCAGGCGTTGCAACTCGGCGGCGTTGCCCGCGTGGTTGCTGTGACCGTGTGTGAGCACGATGAGCGCGAGTTGCGCGGGTTCGATTTTATGCTGACGCAGGGCGGCGAGAATGCGCGGCAAATCGCCGGGCGCGCCGGTATCGACGAGCACCGGGCGGTCGCCGAGCACGAGGTAACAATTCGAAATCGCGCCTTTGATGCGGACAATCATACGAGCGGATCGTCGAGGCGGAAGGTGACCGGGCGGCGATTAGAACTTCAGGTGCTTCACCGTGAGCCCGTTGTTCACGAGTTGGTTGAGCGAATCGATGCCGATGCGCAGGTGCATCGAAACGTGATCGCCGTCCACTTTCCGGTCGCTGTCGGCGGTTTTGACGCCTTCGGGAGTCATTGGCTCGTCGGACACGAGGAGGAGCGCGCCGGTGGGGATTTCGTTGGCGAAACCGGTGATGAAGATCGTCGCCGTTTCCATGTCGATCGCCATGACGCGCAGACGGGCGAGGTATTTTTTGAAATCGCCGTCGTGTTCCCAGACGCGGCGGTTGGTCGTGTAAACGGTGCCGGTCCAGTAGCTCTTGTCGCTGTCGCGGATCGTGGTGGAAATTGCTTTTTGCAACGCGAACGCGGGCATCGCGGGCACTTCGGGTGGGAAGTAGTCGTTGCTCGTGCCCTCGCCGCGGATGGCGGCAATCGGCAAAATCAAACTGCCCACTTTGGCGCGGTGCTTGAGGCCGCCGCATTTGCCAAGGAAGAGCGTCGCTTTCGGGTTAATCGCGACGAGCAGATCCATCACGGTGGCGGCGGTGGCACTGCCCATGCCGAAGTTGATGATCGTGATGTTGCCCGATGTGGCGCTGGCCATTGGCTTGTCGCGGCCCATCACCGGCACGTTGTGCCACTCGGCAAAGAGTTCGACGTAGCGGTCGAAATTCGTGAGCAGAATATATTTTCCGAAGTCCTTTAACGCGACGCCCGTGTAGCGGGGAAGCCAGTTTTCGACGATTTGCTTTTTGGTATCCATGCAAGGTGTTTTGCCCTCAAAAAAATAACCCCGCCGAAAAATGAGGCGAGGTTATTCTCTCAGGATGATTGCTTTCGGTTGGTGCTTACTCGCTGGAGCGGCGGCGCGACACGTGGCCGAGTTCGCTCGCTTTGATGCGATATTCGAAGCGTTTCACGCCTTGCTTGTCAGTCGAGGAAACGACGAGCACCCGCTCGGCACCCGCGCCGGTGGCGGTGACCGAGACGAAGTTCTGGTCACCCACGAGCGTCTCGGAAATAACGGCCGGGTCGGCCGCTTTGTTGCTTTTTTCGACCGCCCAGGAACCGGCAGATAGCGGTGACGAAGTGATTTCGAAGACCCATGGACCGCCTTCCACCAGTTGCTTGCGGTAAAGGCCGGTGTGGTGCACGTCGCCCGTCAGGAAGACGACGCCGGTGATCTTGTATTCCGCGATGAAGGCGAGAATTTCTTCGCGCTCGCGGCGATAGACTTCGTGGCTGGAACCGCGCACACCGGTTTGGAGCACCTGCGTGCCATTGCCGATGAACTTGAAGGTGTAGTGACCGAGCGATTGCGCCTGGAGCAGCGATTGCTTGAGCCATTCCAGCTGGCGGCGGCCCCACATCGACTTCGATTCGACGGTGTCCTGATTGAGGGCGGCGTCATCGCGATAGGTGTAGTCATCCAGCAGAATGAAAACGGAATCGCTCCAATAGAATTTCGTGTAAACGCCGGGATTGTCGCGTTCGCCATAGCTCGGGTTGCCCCAGTAGCTCTTGAAAATAGCGAGCGTCTCGTCCTTGAACTCGAAGGCCCAGTTGCTGTCGTTCGGGCCGTAATCGTGATCGTCCCACGTCGCATAGTGGTGCATCGAGCCGAGCAATTTTTGCATTTCGGGGATGCGCCGGTCGTGACTCGCGCGATGCCACAGTCCGCTGACGGAACTGTAATCGACTTCGCGGTAATACCAATTGTCGCCGAGCCACACCATGAAGTCGGCGCCGGTTTCGCCCGCGAGCGTGAGCGTTTGCACACCCTTGCCATAGGGAGTGCCCGGCCGATCAATCGCGGGCTCGTTCACATAAAGACACGAGCCAACGAGAAACGTGAAGTCGGGTGGGGCACCGCGCCATTCCCAGAGTTTGGTCGATTGGAACGTGGTCGGGTAGGGAAACGTGAGCAGTGCGCCGTCGAGGCTGACGGTGTATTCGTAACGCTCGCCGACTTCGAGCATGCTGGGGCGGAAATGCACGATTTGCGTGCCCGCCGGTGTGACGGCCGGTTCGCTTTGCGTGAGCGAACGCTTCGTTTCGGGCTTCCCCGCGATCCAGTAGTCGAGGGTGACGGTGGTGGTGTCTTGGACTTCGAGCCAGAGGAAAACCTCGCGATGGCTACGGTAGCCGAGCATGGGCCCGGCGACGAGTTGACCCGCTTGCACAGCGGAGACGATCAGTGAACAGCAGACCGCAAACACAGCGAACACGCGAAACTTCATCCGCGCAGCCAAACTGATCGCCGTGCCGAATGCAATTCGCACGTGCTATCCTCAGTGAGGCCTGTGCTGCGTCTGCTCAGTAGCGTGCGAGATCGCGACCGATCACGACTTCGCCGGTAAAGCCGCCGCGCCGCACGCCCGCAATTAATTCATCGTCCGTGCCGCCCATGCGCACGACGTGTTGGAGGATGAGCAATTTCACGCCCGCGCGCACCGCAATCGCGCCGACTTCTTCGTCGGACGTATGAAAAGCACGCATGTAGTGCGGCCACAATTCGCCTCCGGGCCGGTCCTCGGGCTTCAAGCGCACCACCGGATACACTTCATGAATCAACACATCGCAACCCGCCGCCACGCGCTCCAATTCTTCACTCACCGCCGTGTCGCCCGAAATCACAATCGAACGCTCCGGTGTATCGATGCGGTAACCGTAGGCGTGTCGCCAATTACCATGCGACACCGCAAACGCTGTCACGCGCACGCCGTCTTCTTCAAAGACAACTCCCGGCGCGATTTCGTTCACCGTCACGGCGTAGCCGTTGGGCGTGCCGCGTTCGAGTCCGTCGACCCGCACCGCGCGTTCTTCGCTCCACGCGGCGAGCAAGTGGTCGGTCATGCGTTGCAAGCCCGGCGGACCGAAAACGTGCAACGACGTGCGCCGTCCCATCACCCACGTCGTCAAAATCACGTCGGGATAACCCAGAGTGTGATCGCTGTGCAGGTGTGTGAAAAACGTGGCCGTGACGCCATTGATCGGTAGTCCCGCCGCCGCGAGGCGCCGCATCACTCCCGCGCCCGCGTCGAACAACAGCACACGTTCACCGATGACGATTGCCGTCGCCGGACCGAACTCGCTCGGATGCGGCACAGGTGTGCCCACGCCCAAGAGCACGACGGTCGCCACGTCGGGTTGAAACGCCGCGGTCCGATCAAAATAGCGCGGCGCTGGAGCGGTGATAGCTGCGAGCAATCCGGCGACGAAGCAAAGATAGAACAGGGGCAAAGTGAGCTTCATTGCTTGTGGAAATGACAAACAATGGATGGGACGCAAAATTGTTTACGATCCGCCGCATCGGCATTGGTCATTAACGAACTTGCCAAACGATGGCCGGCCTTTCGTCATGGCAGAGGATGACGCCTCGCGAGGATTTTTCTACCGCGTATTTAATCGGATTGTTCGGTGAAATGGCGAAGACCTATGGAGCGGTAAATCTACTGTCGTCGTTTGGCTTTAGTCATCGTTGGCGGAAGCAATGTGTCGAACGCTTAGCAGCCAAGCCGGGAGATTCTTGCGCCGACCTGATGTCGGGAAATTGCGAGACGAGTCTATTGATGGCGAAAAGCATGCGGCGCGAAATTTCGATTTTGGCGGTGGATTTTTGTCCGGCCATGACCCGCAGTGCGATCAAAGTGATCCAGCGGAGAGAATTGGAAAAGGTCGTGACGGTCCGAACGGCAGACGTGCTGCGGCTGTCCGAGTGCTGCGCCTACGATTGCATTACCGTAGCTTTTGGAATCAAGACGCTAAGCGAGGCGGGATTGAAGAATTTTGCGCATGTGCTGCAGCGCATGCTCAAGCCGGGTGGGAGAGCGGTGCTTGTCGAAATCAGCGTGCCGCCCGCAAAATTATTGCGCATCCCTTACCTCTTTTATCTTCGGCATGTCGTGCCGTTAATTGGACAACTCATGTTGGGGAACCCAGACTGTTATCGTTCACTCGCGCTTTACACGGAGGGTTTTGCGGCGCGCGATAATTTCGAGACAGAAGTGGCGATGTCGGGATTGAGCGTGCGTGTAGAGAATCTGTTTTTTGGATGTGCTAAACTTTATCTGCTTCAAAAGCCGCGCGAATAGTGTGGTGCGATAGATCGACAATTCAGTGCCTAGGCTCACAGTGGTCGTATGTTATCCACGACCGAACCGAGTCACGAACGGGTGCGGAAATTCTTAATTGAACAACGGGAACTCGCCTATTCCTACGCCGAGATTGGGCAGTCGAAGGCAGGAACTCCGTGCGGATATGATGTGGATCACAATCGCTTTCATGTGGGGCAAGGAGCCGCGGATTTTCAGGCGGCGTGTTTGGCGTTATCGCAATGGAAAATGTTTCCGAAGGGATGGACCAAGATAATGCCAAACACCGCGCCGCTTCGCGAAGGAATCGTGGTCGCGATGCTCGCTCGCGTCTTCGGCCTCTGGTGGTTAAACGCCTGTCGGATCGTCTATGAAATCGACGAAAACGGGGAGCGACGGAGATTCGGATTCGCTTACGGGACGTTACCGGGGCATGTCGAATGCGGCGAAGAGAGATTCAGTATCGAGCAATTGGAGGATGGTTCCGTGTGGTATGATATTCGCGCGTTCTCTCGTCCGCGACATTGGTTGGTGCGATGCGCGAAGCCAATCGCGCGACGTCTGCAACGTCGTTTTGTCCGTGAGTCGCAGTTGGCGATACAGGCAGCGGTGCGTGCAGCACGAAAAAAATGAAACCACTCTCTGCCAGTCTTACGATAGGTCAGCTGATGGCGTATGTCGGCATGGTGCTTTGGGCGATTTACCTTTTCGTTGGCGGATTCATTGATCTGCGAAGTTTCCAGTGGTCGACCGCCTTGTTGTTGTTCGCCGCGCTCGTGCTCGTTCCGTTGGTGCTGGATCTCGTTGAAGTGGAAACAGCGGTAGAGCGGACTGGAACCCTGCTGCGACTAGTGCAGTTGCTACAATTGCCCGCGGCGTTGGGATTGGTCGCAGCGTGTTTGCAGAATTCGGGCTGGCTCGCGCTGGCGTTGGCGATGCCGTGGGTGATGCTGACGGGAGTGACGGCCATCTTGGGCATCAGGCGTGTTTGGCGGCGCGGACTGCGCAGTGGCGTGCCGCCGTGCCAGGAGGTTGGTTTGATATATTTCAGTGTCGGCGGTGCGTGGGTCGCAGCTGATCGTCTTGGAATGCAACCGCTCGGTTTCAGTGCAGATATCGTGCAGTTGACTGCGGTGCATTTTCATTACGCCGGACTCGTGCTGCCAGTGCTGGCCGGATGTATCTTGCAGCGATTTCCGGCTAATCGACTCGCGCGCTGGGCGGGATGGGGGATATTGGCCGGTATTCCTTTGGTTGCGATTGGGATAACCGGAGCTCAATTGGGAGTGGGGCAGGCGGGAGAAGCGGTCGCGGCGATTGTGTTGGGCAGCAGCGGGTGCGTGCTGGCGGGATTCCAATTGGTCTTAGTGGTCGAGTCAAAAGTCCAGCGGGCGACTCGGGTGCTGTGGACAATCGGCTCGTTGGCTTTTGTCTTCGGAATGACGCTCGCTGTGCTCTACGGAATGCGGAGCGTGGCGATGCCACTGGCGTGGCTCGATATTCCGTGGATGCGCGCGTTGCACGGCACGGCCAATGCGCTCGGCTTTTGCTTTCTCGGCCTAGTGGGCTGGAGCATTGCGCCGCGAATGGCGCAAGGCGTTACCGGCGACGCGGACGGTTGCTAAACACGCCGCGCCTCAGGACGACGCGAACGTGTTGGTGGTGTTGAGGTGCTCGACACCGGTGTATTTCTGCGACTGCTCGTCGGCGTGGTAACTGGAGCGCACCAACGGGCCGGATTCCACGACGCCGATGCCGAGTTCGAGGCCGAAGTTCTTCCAATGGAGAAATTCCTCCGGCGGAGCCCAGCGCGCGATTTTCCAGTGTTGCGGCGTCGGTTGGAGGTATTGGCCGATGGTGAGAATGTCGGTGCCGTCGCTCGCGATATCGCGGAGGCATTGCGCGACTTCGTCCTGCGTTTCGCCGAGGCCGAGCATGATGCCGGTCTTGGTGGTGAAACCGCGGCTTTTCGCGTGGCGGAGCACGGAGCGCGAGCGGTCGTAGCGGGCTTGCACCCGCACGGGGCGTTGCAGGCGCTCCACGGTTTCGATGTTGTGATTGAAGATGTCGGGCTTGGCGTCGAGCACCGTGTCAACTTGATCGAGGTGACCCTTGAAGTCTGGCACGAGCACTTCGATGGCGCACATGGGGCTCTTGTATTTAGTGGCGCGGATGGTCGCGGCCCAGACGCTGGCGCCGCCGTCCTTCAAATCGTCGCGCGCGACGGAGGTGATGACGCAGTGGCGCAGGCCCATTTTTTGCACGGCGTCGGCGACGCGCGCGGGTTCACCGAGATCGTATTCGGTGGGTCGGCCGACTTGGATGGCGCAGAAATTACAGGAGCGTGTGCAGATGTTGCCGAGAATCATCACGGTCGCCGTGCCGCGGGTCCAACATTCGCCGATGTTGGGGCATTGCGCGCTTTGGCAAACGGTGTGAAGCTTGCTTTCCTCGACCAACCGACGCGTGGCTTGGTAGCCGGGGCCGGAAGGCAATTTGGCGCGGAGCCAGTCGGGTTTGCGGAGGGCTGTCATCGGAAAAGGGACTACGAATGGACACTAATGAACCCGAAGGACAAGGGGCTTTTCTGTCGCGGGGCGGGCGGCGGAGAGTGTGAAGCGCGGATTCTGCGGTTAATCAGTGGACGGCGCGATGTGCAAAAACGGCGGCAGCGCGCGCCAGAACTCGGCGGCGAGGGCGGCCTTCACTTCGGCAACGTCCACGGTGCGACCGAGTTCGAGTTGCATGGACGTCACGGTGCCGTCGCTGGCGGTGATGCCGCACGGGATGATGCCGGTGAAGGGCGTGAGGTCGGTGTTCACGTTGAGCGCGAAACCGTGGAAGGTCGTCCATTTTTTCACGGCGACGCCGATGGCGGCGATTTTGCGACGCTCGATCCAGATTCCGGTTTTGCCGGGGTTGCGACCGGCGGTGAGGCCGAAGCGCGCGACGGCGGCGATCATGATGTCTTCCAGCAGGCGCAGGTAGGCGTGGAGGTCTTTGCGCGAGGCGAGGTTGACGATGGGGTAGCCGACGACTTGGCCGGGGCCGTGG
>JAUXXD010000124.1 GCA_030681265.1 Candidatus Didemnitutus sp.
CGCGTTCATCGTCAGGCTGTCCGGACCACCCACGCCGTTGCCATCGATTTGGCCACCGGGGTTACCAATGATGATGCTACCCGCTGTCGCCGTCATCACCCGCGTGCCGTCCACTTCCACCGAATCGTTGATCGTCTGCGACAAACCGGTCACATCAGCCGACAACGTGGTCGTTGAACCGTCACCGAGGATGAACAGATGGTTCGCGCGGAGTGGCGAGAGCACATGAATTTCGTCGCCGCGGAGGACGACGGACGGACCGGGCAGCGTGACGGTGGTGAGGCTGCGGTCGCCTAGGTAGATTTTGGTGAGCAGTTCGGCGGAGCCGAAATAGATGATGTTGCTTGAGAAGAGATTGTTGAGCTGCGCCTGCGTGAGCAAGAGGCCACCGCTGGCTTGGGGAACAGACGAAATCGTGGAAGTCGTCGGCAGGAACAGCATCGCGAGCGACGGTGTCGTTGGATAAACGTAGATGTTGTTCGAACTGGTGACGCGTTGGTCGATCTGAACTTGATTGCCGGAGAGGATGACGTCGGTGGTGGCCGTGATCGGCTGTGTGACGGTCTGCTTACCGAAGAGGCTGACGAGTTTGAGGAAGCCGGAGGTCGAAGAGGCGATGTTGTCGACCTCGTCCATTTCGATGATGTAGCTCGAACGATTCGTCGGGGTGTTGACGGAGAGTTGCGCAACGGAAGTGAAGATCGATAGCGGGCTGACATCGGTGCCGGAGACGGCGGTGCCGACGCCAAGGGCGGCGTTCAGCAGGAGTTTGCCGCTGGTGGATTGGATGATGGCTCCTTGAGCGGTGCGGAGTTGGGTTCCGTTCGTCGTGTAGAGGGCCTCTTCCCAAGCGAACGCGCCTGCTTGCACAATGCTGCCAGTGTCTTTGTTGACCGAGGCTTCGGTGTATTTGGCAAAGCGGAGTGCCCAATCGAGCCAGGTGTGGAACCCGCCCGGGCCCGTGCCCGTGCGCCAGCCGAGACCAGAGCTCGTGATTGCACCGGTGGTGGAAGTGAGCGTGATCGTGCCGTTGCCGTTTCCGACGTAACCGTCGGCCGACGCGCTGTAGAGACCGGCGTTGAGATGGATGTTGCCAGTTGAATTGAGCAGCGTGATCGGGCCGTTGGCGCGCGTGACCACATCGTAGTTGATGGTAATCGTCGACGCGGTCTCGAAGGAGACGAGGCCGGCGTGAATCCGGCCCGTCCACGCGACGGATTGCGCCTTAACCGTGAAGTTGTTCCGCAGATTAATAACTTCGGCGCCGATCGTGGGAGCCGTGATCGTGACCGGGGCCGCGAGCGCGACGACGTTGATGGTTTCGATGTTGTTGTAGCCTGGGTCGTAGCGGACGACTTGGGTGCCTTGGGAAATTCTGGCGTCACCAGTGCTATCGGAAATGCGGAGCGCGGCGTTTGACGTCGAAGTGACGTTCAGCACATCGATGTTGGTCGAGCTGGCGGCATCGTCGATGATGACGTTGCCCTGCAAGCTACCGAAGGTAACATTATAGGTGTCGCTGTTGCTACCGCCCTGCAGGGTAATCGGATTCGTCGCGGTGCGGGAAACATTGTAAGTATCGGCGCCGGAGCCACCCATCCAAATTTCGATCGTGCGGTTCGTATCCACAATCGAGAAGCTGCCCACATTGGCGCGGTAGGAGCCATTGTCGTAAGTGAAGGTGATGGCACTACCGAGTGCGGAGAGGTCGACCACGTCAGCCAAATCGTTGCCCGGGTTGTCGAGTTGGTCGTCGATGGTGTCGTTGCCGAAATTGCCGGAGAAGATGTAAACATCGTTGCCGCCATTACCGGTCAAGGTGTCGTCGCCTTCACCACCATCCAAGCGGTCGTTGCCTGCACCGCCGATCAGCGTGTCATTACCGGCGCCACCAAACAAATGGTCATCGCCGGCACCACCGTGGATGTAGTCGTCGCCGTCTCCACCGTAAAGGAAGTCGTTACCGCTGCCGCCATAAATAGTGTCGTTACCCGCGCCACCGCGAATAATTGCGTTGCCGCTACCGAGATAGCTGAGCGTATCGTTGCCGACGCCGCCATTGATCTCGGCGTCAGACAGGACACCAGCCGACACCATGATCACGTCGTCACCGTTGCCGGCATCGTTGACGATAATCTTGGAAATGCCGCTGTAAGTCTGGGTATAACCCAACGCGCTAACTTTGACCGTTTCGTTACCCCGGGTGCCGCTGACATGGGTGATAGTAACGCTCTCCGCATTATCGGTGGTATAGCCGGCGCCGCGATGGCGGGCATCAACGCCGACATTGATGCGCAGCTCCGAACCAATCTTGGTGGCGAGAATGGGCGGTGCTCCGAAAGACCACACGATACTGAAGCTGAATTTCCAGATGCTGAAGCTGAACGTCGCCTCACCCCTCTCGAGGTTGAAAGAGATCGAGAACGACAAACCAAAGTGGATGTCGATTTCGAAGAAGAAGAAATCGATATAGAGACCTACCCGGGCATAACCGCTCGCCGCAAAGCCCCAATGCGCGAGCGTAACCGAAATACCTGCCTCAAAATAGACCGGACCAAAGTCGAGGCGGAAGCTTGAGCTGCCCGTAATTTCGAAATGTCCGTTCGATTGGATATAACCGCTAACGTTAATCGTGAAGATGTTGAAGAAATTCACTCCGCCCGAGAACGAGAAGCGGAAGTGTCCGTTCGAGTAGAGAATCTCGGCACTCACCGAAGCGACCGTGAAGACCCAGATCTTCAACTTGGCCGACAACGCGACTTTGAACGAGTTCGCGGCCACATCCACGCCGGCAATGTTCACCACCTGATTGCGGGTATTCAGTTCGAGGATGAATTCACCCGAAATGGAGATCAGGCCAAAACCGAGTTCGCTGACCCCGAGGTTCAGCCGCAGCGCGAAATACGGAGAACCGCCGCCCTTACTGATGATGGCCCCGCCCGATACCCTCAGCTTGCCAAACATGGCGAGGTCGAGCGAAGCGTTGAACTCGATCGCAAAGCCATCGCTGCCCATGGTCATCATGGCCGAACCCTTCAGCTGGAAGAAGCCAACCGTGAGCGTGCCACCGAAGCTGACGATAATCGTCGAGGCGGCGATCGACATGTCTTTCTGACCGGAGACGGTTCCAGTCAACGGATCGACGTTTAACACCTTAACCGTCTTGGCTGAATTCGTCGTATTAATCGCCAAGAGGAAGGCGCCCGAGAAGGAAATTGCCGGGATACCTGTCAAGCTGCCCGCGAGGGACAGACTGCCCCACATACCGGCAGAGGACAAAGTAAGGCTGCCAGTAGCATTCAGGCTGCCCAATGGGTTCAGATTTGCTGAAGCGGTAATTTCCAGTTTGAGGAGATCGCCTTGGAAAAGGAACGTGGCCGAACCATCCAGACTCAAAATGGACAACAAGGTTATCGTGCCCGTTACCTGCACCCGCATGTAAGGACCTGCGGGTAGATTTACCGTATTAAGTCCGATCGTTGCTATCGCCGAGCCGGTCGTGTTGACCTCAAACAACAGGCTGCCTGCAAGAGTGAAGAGCGGCGATTGGACGCCAAGAGTGATGGTGATTTTGGCCGCGATGCCGCTCGGGCCAATGAGCAGCGCTCCATTCGCGGTGAAGGATATGATCTCCGTGTTAGCAATCTGCAGTTTAAGCGTAGCCGTGGCAGAGATGATTAATCCAGCGGTGCCCACTTCGAGGAAGAAGGTGCCGGAAAGGAGGAATCCGGTTGAGGCAGTCCCGATGAAGATGGAGCCCGTCGCCTTAAGGCGCACATAGATACCAGCGCTCAACGTTTGAGTGGATCCGCCAAAGGTGAAGCTCTTCTCGATACTCGTCGTGTTGACCTCGAGTCGGAACGTCGCCGTGAAACCAAAACCATTACCGTTTAGCACCGAGCCCGCGTTGAGCTCGATCGCCAGGAAGCCGGCAATCGCATAGATCGGCACCTCGACTGTGCCGGCATTGGTTACCGAGAGCGCACCGGACACGCCAGAACTGAAGATAATTACCCCGCCCACTTGCGCCGTGAGCGTGCCTGCTACTGTCAGTTCGAAACCGGTGCCATTTGCCACCATGCCCATTTCACCTTCGATGCGGAAGCCCGCGACGCCAGCAATTGAGAATTGAATAAAGCCCGACGCCGATAGTTTGACCTCCGCCGCCGCTAGCGTGATGCCATTGATCGTTATCGGGGTCGAACTGGTGTTAATGAAGAAAGCCAGACGGAATTGGATTTCGAAACCGGTGCCGGTAATTGCGGATTGTCCCGGTGGCGCGTCTGGAGCGGCACCCACCCCGATCTGAATTTGAATGAACGCGGCGATGTAAGGCGTGCCATCGATCGCCCCGAGACGGAATCCACCCGCGGCACTGCCAATTTCTGAACCTCCCACCAGCGCCTTGGCGCTAATAGCTACTTGGAAATATCCATCCCCAGCCGCGATGGTAAATTCGAAGCGTCCCACCAATTGCGCCAGATCCACGCCACCCACCGTAAAGGACAAGGTGCCGCCTGCGATAAATTGGAAGAACAGCGGACGGATGGTCTTAACTTCCTCAACAAGACCCTTGGCCCCTGTGGTCGTGCTGAATGAGTAGGTTCTGATCTCCTTAGCGATTGTCGCGGTGTTGATCTCAATAATGAAATTTGCGGCAAGGGTGAAGCCTGGGGGGAATCCAGGAGCAGCGCCGAAGCGCTCAAGTTCCGCGCGCCCATAGAGACCATCGCCATCAATCTTGAGCGACAGCGAACCCTTCAAGGAAAAGATAACCGCGTTGGTCACGGGCATCCGTAATTCCGTCTTTACCGCAGCTTGAAGTTCAAAGCCGCCACCGGAAAGTTGGATGAAGAACGCGCCATTGAAGTCCAGGGCATCGATCACATTGGCGGTGACAACACCACCAATCGCTAAATAGGCACTGGCCGCAGCAGCAGTATCAGTAACCAAGGCGTCCTGAACACTCGTCGACGTGGGATCGAAGGAGCCATTGAGCTTCATCGGTTTGCCAGTAATCGTGATCGAATCATAGCCAACGACAGCGCGGAGGAAGGTCGGCACACTGAAGACGACATCGCGAGCGTAGGTGTTAAACACAACTTCGAGCGCTCCACTGATACTCACGCCCGGGAATTGCAGCGATGCGCCAAGCTTAAACTTACCAGCCATGCCATCGGTTCGGATGATCAACAACGCCTGCAAGCGTGCCTCGAAAATCTTGGTGCCACCCGGAGAGAACACGATGTGGCCATCAGCGAACATCTCGAGACTGGTCGTCTTCAACTTGATCGAGAACGCGCCACTGATCGAAAACACCTCCGTGTCGGCGATGGAGAATTTACCATAAGCATATGCCCCGATGAGCAGAGTCTTCGCTTCGAGCACGAAGGTCTGCGTGTCGTTCTTCAGTTGGAAAACGAAATTGGTCGAGGCG
The DNA here is from genome assembly GCA_030681265.1 of Candidatus Didemnitutus sp. Taxonomy (GTDB): domain Bacteria; phylum Verrucomicrobiota; class Verrucomicrobiia; order Opitutales; family Opitutaceae; genus Didemnitutus. The sequence continues at coordinate 5,438 of JAUXXD010000124.1, forward strand.
GTGGACGACGTGATATCACCGGTGTTGGCGACTTGGATGAAGTATTGCTTCTTCGTGACCGTATCGATCACGCGCCAGAGCTGATCGGGGATGATCGCATTGACGGTGTAGGAAGCGCCTAGGGAATTTTCTCCCGTAAAGAGTGCAAGGAGGCCGGCGCTAATCGTGCCGCTACCAAGACCGCTGATTGCAGAGTCCGTGGTTGCCGCTGTGGCGAACACCGTGCCGGGGATGCCTTCGAGTCGCAGGCTCTCGGTCTTCGCCGTTTGCGTGGTGTTGATCTGGAAGGTGCCCGCGATCTTCATGTCGATCCCGATGTTCTTCAGGAACTCAAGATTGGTCTCGATCTTCAGCACGCCCCACAGCTTCGGCAGATTGATGTCAAAGACGGTGCCGGCGGGCACGGTGATGCCGATATCGGCCAGCAAATCGCGCACTGTAACCGCGTCCGGATCGACACCGACCGGAGAACTCAAATCGAGGAAGAAGACGCCGGCAACCGAACCAAGATTGCCCAAGTAAACGACCTTGAACGTGCCGCCGAAGCTCAACTTGAAGCGGACGCCCGTATCAGTTGTGGTCGCCTCAAAATCTACGAAGCCGCGGATTTCGAGCAGCGGTTCATCAGTCAGTCCAGCCGCATCAAAAGTAACGCCGCCGGCGAGACTGATGAAGAATGTGGTGGCGGGTTTCCGCACCGTCAGCGTCGAAGTGAACGCTTCAGACTCATTGCCGTCTGCATCCGTCCACGCGCCTTGGGCCATCGAGAGGACGATCTCGAAACGCTCCTTGAGGCTCGCCGGTGTGAAGTCGCCGCTGAAAGTGAATTGGAAGCGGTTGGTCGGCGTTGTGCCTTCCATCACCTGCGTCACACCCGTAATGGCAAAACCGGTGACGGCATCGCCGCGGGCCGTGAGCTGGAATTTGGCGGAGGCGCTGGCATCCTTGGTGGTGAAGTCGATTGCGTCGCCACCGGAGGTGAGCGAGAGCTGGATCGTGTTCGCATCAACGACCTTCACGTAATACTCACCGGTCGCCAGTTGGTTCGGCAGGCTGCCGGAGGTAAACTGCACCAACGTGACCACGCTATTCTCTGCGAGCCCGTGGCCGGAGAGCGTGATGCTGTTGGCCGTGCCATTCATCGCCACGCCGAGGAAATCATACGCGGTGACGCGATAAACCGTAATGGAGAGATCTGCCGCCGTGACACTCGTGGCATTGACCGTATTGAGCGGTCTCGGGATCGCGTTGGTCGGGGGAATTACCGCGCTGATTTTCGTGGCGGGAGTTAAAGTGAACTCGAAGTGGCCAAGCGTATTAAGCGAGATAGAATCCGTGTTTCCACCGCTGGTGAAGCTCGTGGCCACCGCGGTCGGGCGTGCGACAATAAATTCGATGCTGGTTTCGACGTTATCGGTGCCGAGGTTGTCGGTGAACGAACCGCCGAGGAACGTCACCAGCACCTTACCGGCGACGAGCGTGCCCGTGAAGGTGTAGCGGTAGGTCGAGTTGCCCGCGACGGTGCCTTGAAGGGTAGGCACCCCAGAGACTACCAACTGGGTGCCATCCGCGAGGGTGACCGTGAATTCAGCGTCGGTGTCGAGAAGCGATTCCGCGGTGACCGTGGTGCCCATGCCGGGGGCGAAAGTGATATCGAAGTAACCCCGGGTTTGCAGCGCGGTAATGCCAATTGTGGCGCTCGGTGCGATACCGGCGATGGTGGCGGTGCTGCCCTGCACCGTGGTGCGGAGAACTTGGCTGAGATTGTTGAGACCGGAGGTTTCCGTGATCCCGCCTGCTGCAATAGTAAGCGCGATTTCGCCCGGAGCAAATGCGCCCGTGAACGTGTAGCGGTAGACATTTGTCGTGCCTTGGCGGACGCCGGTGGAGCTAAGAACCGCGGTGCCAGCACCAAGACCGGTGAGCGCAATCGGGGGCGCGTTGGCCATATTGAGTAGCGAGCCCGAGGTCTGCGTCGGCGTGAAGCGAATGTCGATGTAACCCTGCGCGTTAAGCACCTTGATCGCTGCCGTGCCACCGGAGCCAAGCGATGCCAACGCGGCCGTCGCCCCTTGCACGGCAATGAAGGCGCTGGATGCGCGGCTGAGCAGTGGGTCAACCGGGGTTTGACCGAAATCCCCCGTGATCGACGCCACGGTTTGCGTCCCCGAATCCCAAGTGAAGCCAACCGTAGTAATCGCAAAGCGGAAGCGAGTTGCTTGATCGGCTTCGAGTTGCGTGATCAACTCCGCCTGCGTTGCCGCAGTAATGATCTGTTCCGTTACCGTGCCGTTTTCGGCTACATTGATGCGGATAGGCACTGGCGTGCCAGAGAGTGCGACCGTGAACACGCTGCCGGTAGTTGTGGTGATCGTCGCACTGAAGCCCGTCGAGGAATTCAAAATATTGCTGTAATTCAGAGCAGTTGAAGGACCAGCCGTGAACAATAGATCCACATGATGCGTGCCACTGGTCGTGAAGACGCCGACAGCCGGAGTGACGACTACGCCTTCGTTCACGGGTGCCGGTGGGGTGCCAACGACTGTTTGGCCAAAGCTGCCGGCAATAAAATCGACCTGCAGATTACCTGAATCCCATGCGAAGCCTGCATTCGTAATTTCATAGCGGAAGAGCTGCACACCCGAATTTTTCAGCTGAAGGATGAGCGCGGCTTGATCTGCCGCCGTAACGATGGTTTCGGTTGGCACTCCATCGGCATCAACGCCACGTGTCAGCGGAACAGGTTGGCCCAATTGCAAGGTAACTACGGTGCCATTTGCCTTAGTCAGCACGGCCGTGAACTCCGCATCGGCGTCAAGAATCGAGGCGTAATCAAGTGTGCCAAGTGCGCCGGGCGAATAGAGAATATCGATGTAATACTTGTCGTTGGCCGATTTCGTCAGATTCAAACGTCCGGCATCGATAGTTGGGCCGGTCGGGCTCATCACCTGTGCCGTCGGGGTAATCTGCGTCGCAAACGCAGCAGCGCTCACGACGGGAATTTCTACTTCGGCTCCGGAATCGTTGCGGAAGCCCATCTTGAGTTTGCCGTCGATGGAAAGAAGCCGAGCTTGATCGGGAATGTCGGCGAGGAACAGCACCGTCGCGGCACCGCTGGCGATGTTGGACAGATCAATGTAGAGCTTGCCACTGATGGAAATCAGATCGGCGGCAAAATTTAGCGCACCCCTGATGAGAATCTTGCCGTCAGTGCTGATGATGATGTCCACCTGGCCGTTGAAGACCGTCTGCGAAGTGTAAGCGGTGAAGATCTTGGCGGAACCCTTGATCAACATCGGGGCGGTGAACGCCGCACCGAAGCCACCCAACGCGGGATTGGCTTGAACGGCCTTATATTGGTTGAAGACCTGCGATTTGACGGCGGCCAACCACGCCCCTGCCTCAACGGCGCCCGTTACGTCGAACGCCGGATCGCGCAGCTCGAAGGGCTCATCGATTGACGGCAGCGTTTTGAAGAATTCCACGCCAGCGGTAAAGTTGTTGATCGAAAGGCCGGTGTTCGGTTCGAGCATGATGCCGCCCGGAATGGCAACACTTACGACCATGCCCAGCGGCCCGAGTTCGCTGAAGGCCACGCGCACACCGAAGCCTGCGGCACCCGCGAGCATCATGCTGCCTTCGATACCGATGAACAGCACGCGATCATGAATTTGGGATTGGGGCGTGAATTCATCGCCCACGCCATAAACGTCCCCCGTTTTGGTGATCTTGAGGATGCCACCGATCAAGCCACCCGAAATACCCATGCCGCTGACCGTCACGCCAAAGCCGGCGATATCGACGACCGGGAACTGGCCTGCCAGCAACAGGCTCGGGCGAATACGAATACCGTCCAAGGCCCCCGTAAACGTAAAGCCGGGGATGGCACCGGTGCTGATGCTCGCGGTGAGGATGATGTCGAAGTCACCCGGATCGGCCTCAAAATCTTCCCATTCCAAGGCGATACTCTGGATTTGAATCGGCAGCCACTTAGGCCACTTGAAATTCTCGCCAGTGGCTCCGCCGATTTCCAAGCCAACGGCAAAATTACCGCTCGGGTTGAGGGGATTTCCCACCTTGAAAGTGCCGTTGCCGGTGATGTGGAAATTACGCGCAAAGCCGCCTAGTTCGAAGCTGCCAATCTTTACGCTCGCGCCGATTTCACCGAAGATCGCCATCGGATCATCGTCGCCCGCAGAGGTGTCGAGGTAGAAGTCTTCGGCTTTGAGATTCAGGAAACCGCCGAGCGACAGCACCATGGTGTCGATCCGGAAGACGAGCCCCTTGACCTTGCCGGCCTCGAACTGCAAGTCGACCCGCAAGGCGTAAAGGTCGGTATCGCGGGTGCTATCGGTGAATGTAGCGGTGAACACCGAGCCGCCGACCGTCAGGCTGGCTGCGTGGGCGGCAATGAAGATTGAACCGTTGAAGGCCGGTTGGGCGGTGCCATCAAAATTCACGCTCCAGTTGGTCACACCAACAGTCAGGCCGGTGACGGAAAGCACGCTGCCGAGATTAATCTCCGGATTATAGGTGATGCTCGCTTCGCCAACTGTGAAACCGTTGGCCCGAATAACAAGATTGGTTGCCTGTCCCGTGACATCCACTGGCAATACCTTAAGTGCAATTGAGGCAAAGCTGACCAGTTCTTGATCGGGCGAACCGGCCGGATCATAGGCAATCGTCATGTTGGCGGCAGTCAGCTCAAAGACCTTGGGCACCAAAATCAGAAGCCCTACCGCTTCAACTTTCCACTTTCCAGTAGGTGAAATGGAAAGCCCGTCAGCCAAGTCGACACCCACATCGAATGTGATCGTCAGCCCCGTGATCGTTGCCGTGATGCCCGAGCTAGTTTGCGCAGAGGTTGAGCCAGAACCGCCGAATGCCAAGGTCGCCGACGCCAAGGTCAGTTCGAGCGTGATGACGATTACGCCATCCTTGAAACTGAAGTCGGCGAGCGAGACACCCGGATTGACGAACTTGAGCGGACCGATGTTGAGCGTCGTCGTGCTTTGTGCGAAGTTGGTCGTAGGCGTCGAAGGATCAGAAGGCTCACCGGGTTTTGCCGCCGGAGCCGGCGCAAAGGCTAATGTCGTGCCCGCAATCGTCGCACCAGTGATAGCAAAGCTGACAAGTTTGAAACCGTCAGCCGGCGTGATTACCATGTCCGCCGTGCCGCTCAAGCCATAGTCCCCACCACCAAAAGTGAGCGAGGCCGAGGTGACTTTAATATCAAGATTGCCGTTGGCGCGCGGGGTGAAAGCCACTGTGCCAGTTAACGTGAAGACGTCAGGCACACTAATTGTGAGGCCGCCGATGAAGGTCGGATCGGCGGTTCCGTCAGCGAAACTCAGGACGACGTTAACCGTCGAAGAGGCGGCGATCGTTTCGCTCAGCGGCGCACCAGTCTTGTTTTGCTTCACGCCGAATTTCAAACCGAGCGAATCCGTCGCAGCACTCAAACCCGACATGCCAACAAACGAAAGTGAACCAAGCCCACTGTAGGCGTATTTGCCGGCGACGTTCGTATAAACCACCATCGCAAAATCTATGCTGTGAACTCGCACGCCAATGGCCGCCGTATTTAGTGTGCCGTCGACGTTGCGGTAGGGACCCTTGCCCACAAAGACTTCGCCGCCGGTGACACCGAGGGTGAACTTGTTCGTCGTGCGCGTGAACGCGAAGTTACCGTAGAGTTCGAGCGTGTCGGCAATGGACAACTTAATGTTGTCGCCAATGAATTGGATGAAGCCGCTCGTTTCCGTGGCACTGAAGGAAAGATCGATATTTTTGCCGTCCAGAATTGCTGAATTGGAAACCGCCGTGGTGAATTGATTGAGGCGCAATGTCATCGTGGCGGAGAACGTAACGCCCGTTACGCCAACCAACGTCACCGTGCCAGTGATGCGGCCGGCCAGGAGCTCGCCTTCCTTCAGGAAGATTGCCTCGCCACCCGTCAACTCTAGGCCCACACGCGTGGCGCTGACGTTGTCACCCACGAACACGATCACATTCGCACCCACGATAACTTGCTGCGAAACGCCATTGATGATCGCGGACTTGAAACTGAAGTCGCCGGAAATTTCGATGCCCGGGAAGGCGATCTTAAGATCGTTGATTACGATGCGTGTGTAGCGTCCGGCTTCGAGAAGCACCTTCCCGAATACGCCTTCAACATCCACTGCCGCATTGGTGTCATTGAGTTCGAACGTCAGCGTAGCGCCCGCCGCAAAGACGCCGATAGCGAGATTGGCGGTAAACGACAACGTGCCGGCAAAGCCAGCATCAGAAATAACAAAGAGGCCTTGGGCATTCGTGATACTTACGGGACTACCGCCACTGCCTGATCCGGCGAAATTCGGAATTGAGATATCCGCTCCCGAAACAATTACCACTTTTGAGCCAGCCAGATTGGTAGATTGCTCGAAGGAGAATTTACCCGTCAGCGTCAATCCGGCGACAGTTACGCTCAATGGCGTCGCGGAGACTCGCACCAGCGAACCGGCGGCAAGGTCGAACGCGTAAGAATTAACCCCGACGGTGATCGTCTCATTTACCGCACGCGTGAGTTTGGCGAGTGTGACTGTAAACGGCGTGTTGTTGATACTGATACCGGGGACATTGAGGAGCGCCACGCTGGCACTGATCGTCGCGGCGTAGCCGGCGGAATTAATGAGGAACGCACCCGAACCGGCAGTGACATCGACGTAAGTCGTAGTGCCGTTACCCAGCTGCATGGTGAAAT
>JAUXXD010000134.1 GCA_030681265.1 Candidatus Didemnitutus sp.
TTGTAACCGTTCCACGGCATGAACGCGACGAGCACGTTGCGGCCGAGCGCGAGTTCGCCGTGATCGGTCGAAGGACCGTCGGCGATGCACTGACCCTTCTTAACCTTCTGCCCCTTCTTGACGATGGGCTTTTGGGTGAAGCAGGTGCCGGCATTCGAGCGCATGAATTTGCGGAGCTCGTAAACGTAGGTGCCGTGCTTCGGGTCGTGTTTCGGATTGCGCGGGAGTTCACCGGATTCGGTGACGACGATCTGCTTCGCGTCGACGGAGGCAACAATACCGGCGGCTTCGGCAACCACGACGGTCTTCGAGTCGCTGGCGAGACGGCCTTCCAAACCGGTGCCGACGAACGGCGCTTCGGTCTGCAAGAGCGGCACGCCTTGGCGTTGCATGTTCGAGCCCATCAGCGCGCGATTGGCGTCGTCGTGCTCGAGGAACGGAATCAAGCCGGCCGCGACGGACACGACCTGCTTCGGCGAAACGTCCATCAGGTCCACTTCGTCCGCGGCGACTTCGAGGAAGTTGCCGGAGTTACGTGCGGTTACCTTGCCGATGAAATTACCCTTTTCGTCCACTTCGGCGTTCGCTTGCGCGATCGTCTTGCCTTCCTCTTGGTCGGCGGTGAGGTAAACGACTTTGTCGGTGACGCGGCCCTTTTCCTTTTCGACGACCCGATACGGTGCTTCGATGAAACCGAATTCGTTGACGCGAGCGTAGGTGGAGAGCGAGTTGATCAGACCGATGTTCGGACCTTCCGGCGTTTCAATCGGGCAGATGCGACCGTAGTGCGATGGATGCACGTCGCGGACTTCGAATCCGGCGCGTTCACGATTCAAACCACCAGGTCCGAGTGCGGACAAGCGGCGCTTGTGCGTCAGCTCGGCGAGCGGATTGATTTGATCCATGAACTGCGACAACTGGCTGCGCGCGAAGAAATCGCGGATAACCGTCGTCAGCGCCTTCGGGTTGATCAGCTTTTGCGGCGTGATCGAATCGACGGATTGATCGTAAAGGGTCATGCGCTCGCGAACGAGACGCTCGGTGCGGCTGAGGCCGACGCGACATTGGTTGGCGAGGAGCTCGCCCACCGTGCGGACGCGGCGGGAACCCAAGTGATCGATGTCATCGACGATCCCGTCATTTTTCTTTAGGCGAACGAGATACTTGGTGGCGGCGACGATATCGGCCGATTCCAAGATGCGCATCTCAAGGTCAGTCTTGAGATCCAGCTTTTGGTTCATCTTATAGCGACCGACGCGACCGAGGTCATAGCGCTTGGCGTCGAAGAACAGACGCTTGAGCAACGCCTTCGCGTTGGCCGTGGTCGGTGGTTCGCCCGGACGGAGCTTTTTATAGATCTCCTTGAGCGCTTCTTCTTCGTTGCGCGTCGGGTCTTTCTTGAGCGCGCGGATGATCGCGCCTTCGTCGGCGGTCGTGTCGATGACGCGCATCGACTTGATGTCGTGCTTCTCGAACGTGCGCACGATTTGCTTCGTCAGCGGCTCGAACGCGCGAGCGAGAACGACGCCCTTTTGGGCATCGATCACGTCTTCAACGAGCACGAGGCTCGAGACGTTTTCGATGTCGAGGGCTTTCGCGACCTTGATGTCCTGCACTTCGTAGAAGAGATTCAGGATGTCGAGATCGTTGCTGTAGCCGATGGCGCGCAGCAGGGTCGTGATCAGGAATTTCCGACGACGACGACGGCGATCGAGATAAACGTAAAGCAGGTCGTTGTTGTCGAACTGCAGTTCGAGCCACGTGCCACGGTCCGGGATAATGCGGAAGGAATGCAGCAGCTTGCCGTTCGGATGCGTGGCAACTTCGAAGCAGATGCCGGGTGAACGGTGGAGTTGCGACACGACGACGCGCTCGGCGCCGTTGATGATGAACGAGCCGCGCTCGGTCACCATCGGGATGTCGCCCATGAAAATTTCTTCGTCCTTGATGAAGTCCTCTTCGCGGAGGCGGAGCTTCACATAGAGCGGCACGGCGTAGGTGATGCCTTCGCGCAAGCACTCGATTTCGGAGCTCTTGGCGTCGCCGATGGTGTAGGAGACGTATTCGAGCGTCAGGCGCTCGTCATACGACTTGATGGGGAAAACTTCACGGAAAACCGCCTCGAGCCCGACGGGCTTGCGCTGCTTCTCGGCAGTATCTTTTTGGAGATACTCGAGATAGGAACTGATTTGCAGTTCAATGAGGTTGGGCGGCTGGATGACTTCGCGAAGTTTACCAAAGTTAACGCGTTCGTGTTGAGTGCGGTCGGCCATGAATGCTCCCGGTGGATGGATTATAAGAAAGGGACAGACTCAGTTCGCGCCAAGGGTGGCAGCGGAACTGGCAGTGGGGGCGTGCGGATTCGAGAACCTCGTCACGCCGAGAAAGAACAATGGAAAAGCCGGAGCACAGGCCGCGTAGTGCGCAGCCTGTGCCCGGTTTGAGAGACTAATTGCGTGGGGGTGAGCCAAGTGGTTACTTGAGCTCGACCTTCGCGCCTGCGGCCTCGAGCTTTTTCTTAACTTCTTCGGCTTCGGCTTTGTTGATGCCTTCCTTAACAGCCTTCGGGGCGCCTTCGACGAGATCCTTGGCTTCTTTGAGGCCCAAGCCGGTGAGGGCGCGGACTTCTTTGATGACGCCGATCTTGTTCGCGCCAGCCTCGACGAGGACGACATTGAACTCGGTCTGCTCGATTGCCGTGGCAGCAGCGGCACCGCCAGCAGCGGGAGCGGCGGCGACAGCAGCGGCGGCGGAAACGCCCCACTTAGCTTCGAGGTCTTTAACGAGGGCAGCGAGTTCGAGGATGGGCTGTGCGGACAGCCACTCGATAACTTGGTCTTTGGTGATGTTGCTCATAGTATATTTCCTTGAAGTGCTAGCGGCGGCGAGAGGCCGCGCATTTAAGAGACGTGTCTCCTAGCTGAACTCCGTTGGATGTTGGGCTCTCGCACCCACCGACGAAGGATTGTCGGCGAAAGTGCGAAAATTGGTTTAGGCGGCCGGTTGCTCCTTCTTGACCTTTTCGTTGAGGACGCGGACGAACGCGGCTCCTTGCATGGTGAGCATGCCGAGGAACATCGAACGCAGGCCGTCGAACGACGGGAGGTCGGCCAACTGAGCGAGCTCAGCGGCGTTCATCAGTTTCTTGTCGAGGGAGCCGATTTTGACTTCGAGCTTTTGCTTCTCTTGGACAAAATTCTTCAGCACCTTCGCGACACCCGCCGGATTTTTGCCACCGACAACGACGGCCGTTTGGCCAGCCAGTGCGGATTCCATGTCAGGCAGGCCGAAGGCCTTGGCCGCAACGCGGAAGGAGCTGTTCTTGACGACGTGGAACTCGGCACTCTCAGGAGCGAGGCGCTTGCGGAGTTCGGCCGTGTCGGCGACCGTCATTTTCGTGAAATTGGCGAGGATGACGTAGTCGGACTTCTTCAGATGCCCGGTGACTTCTTCGATCAGGTATTTTTTTTCTGCTCTCATGGTGCGGGCTCCTTAGAATTTGCTGAATTCGCTGCTCGCCAGTTTAACTCCAGGACTCATCGAGGAGGAAATGGTGACGCGTTTGATGTAGTGACCTTTGAACGCCGCCGGCTTCGCCTTGCCGATCGCTTCGAGAACTGCGTTGGCGTTCTCGAGGATCTGGGCGGAGGTGAAGGAGCGCTTGCCGACGCCAACACCGATGTTGGCGGTCTTGTCGACTTTGAATTCCACGCGACCGGCCTTGACGGCCTTGATGCCACCGGCGACGTCGTCGGTGACCGTGCCGGACTTGGGGTTCGGCATGAGGCCTTTCGGACCGAGGACGCGGGCGAGGGTGCGCACTTGCTTCATGGCGTCGGTGGTGGCGATGGCTACGTCGAAATCGAGCCAACCGTCGCTGACTTTCTTCATCAGGTCGGCCATACCGGCATGGTCGGCACCGGCGGCGAGCGCCTTTTCGGCGTCTTCGGTAAAGACGATCACGCGGATTTTCTTACCCGAACCATTGGGCAACGGCGTGGTGCCGCGGACCATCTGGTCTCCTTGCGCCGGATCAACTCCGAGGCGGAAGGAAAGTTCGACGGTTTCGTCGAACTTGGTTTTCGGGAATTTCGAAAGAATTTCCACGGCTTCCGCCAGTGAATATTCCTTCGTCAGGTCGGCGACCTTGACGGAGCTTTGGTATCTTTTGCTGTGTTTTTCCATTATCGACTCCTTGCGGTGCAAACGTCCGGTGCCGGACTCCCGCGGTGAGTGTGTGGTTGGTGAAATTAGTCGACGACTTCGATGCCCATGTTGCGGGCCGTGCCGGAGATCATGCGGATGGCGGCTTCTTCGCTGTTCGCGTTGAGGTCTTTGCCCTTCAGCTTGATGATCTCGATGATTTGTTTCTTGGTGACCTTACCGACCTTGTCTTGGTTGGGCTTGGCCGAACCGGAAGCCACGCCTGCGGCCTTCTTGAGAAGGACGGAAGCCGGTGGCGACTTGGTGATGAAGGTGAACGATTTGTCCGTGTAAACCGTGATGACGACCGGAATGATCATTCCGGCCTGGTCCTTGGTCTTGGCGTTGTATTCTTTGCAGAACGCCATGATGTTGACGCCTTGAGCGCCGAGTGCGGGACCAACCGGGGGCGCAGGATTTGCGGCACCGGCAGGGAGTTGAAGGCGGACGTAGCCTTGGATTTTTTTGGCCATGTTTTAAATTGGGCTTGGTAGTGGCAGTTGGATGGTGGGCGGCGGATCAGCTTTCAGAGGCGCGCTGGACCTGCCAGTATTCGAGTTCGACGGGCGTAAACCGTCCGAAAATGGAGACTGAGATTTTGAGTTTGCCGCGTGTCGGGTCGATTTCATCGACGCGGCCGGTCAGATTGGCGAAGGCGCCATCGGTGATCTTAACTTCCTCGCCGACTTCGAAGGAAACCTTCGGCACTTCTTTGCCGGTAGCGGCTTCGATGCGCGCCTTGATTTCGTCGATCTCGGTCTGGCGCAGCGGCGCGGGGCGATCACCACCGACAAAACCGATGACTCCAGCGGCATCTTTCACAAAATAGAAAGGCTTGATGATGATCTGGCCCTCTTCGAACAACTTGATGTTCACGAAAACGTAGCCCGGATAGAGCTTACGCACTTTCGTGGATTTTTTCCCGCCCTTCACTTCCGAAATCACTTCCGTAGGTAAAAGAATTTCGAAGACGTGGTCGTCGAGCTCTTCCACCTTCTTGAATTTCTCCAAGTAGTTTTTCACCTTCTGCTCCTGGCCGGAGAGAGTGTGAACGGCGAACCATTGGGCGCCGATCGGCGTGGTAGTCGAAGTGGACATGGTGGGATTGGTGCGCCTTAGCTGACCCAGGTAGTGAACAAGTCCACCACTTGGTAGAGGGCGAAATCGCTCACGCTGGTGAACAGGCCGAGGAGGATGCACGCCACGATCACGACGATCGTGGAGTCCTTGAGTTCTTCGCGAGTCGGCCAACTGGCCTTCTGCAACTCTGCGAAGAGTTCACCGAAGAAGATACGGGCACTGCGGAATGGATTTGCCATGTGAGACGCTAGATCGGGCGGATGGTGGCAGGGGCGGAGGGAATCGAACCCCCAACCAACGGTTTTGGAGACCGCTACTCTACCAATTGAGCTACACCCCTGTGGTTATTTCGTTTAGACGACGCAGCCGGAGTCCCAAAAGAGACCCCGGCGCGTGAATCCTTAAGGTGATTAAACGCTTACTCGATGATCTCAGTGATACGACCGGCACCAATGGTGCGGCCACCTTCACGAATGGCGAACTTTTGCAGTTTCTCCATTGCGATCGGGGCGATCAGATCGATTTCGACAGCGATATTGTCGCCGGGCATAACCATTTCGACACCCTTCGGGAGATGGGCGACGCCGGTCACGTCCGTCGTGCGGAAGTAGAATTGAGGACGGTAGCCGTCGAAGAACGGCGTGTGGCGACCCCCTTCGTCCTTCGAAAGGACGTAGATTTCGGCCTTCGCCTTCTTGTGGGGCTTGATGGATTTCGGGGCCGCGATGACTTGACCGCGTTGGATGCCTTCCTTGTCCACGCCACGGAGGAGAATACCGACGTTGTCACCCGCTTGGCCCTGATCGAGCAGCTTGCGGAACATTTCGATACCGGTCACGACCGTGGTGGAGGTGTCCTTAAGACCGATGATTTCGACGGTCTCGTTAATCTTGACGACGCCGCGCTCGATCCGCCCCGTCGCGACAGTGCCGCGGCCGGTGATCGAGAACACGTCTTCGACCGACATCAGGAATGGCTTGTCCATTTCGCGCTGTGGTTCGGCGATTTCGCTGTCGATCGCTTCCATCAGTGCCTGAATGGCGGCATTGCCTTCCGGCGTGCCTTCCAGCGCGGCGGTGGCGGAGCCACGAATGATCTTGGCGGTTGCACCGTCAAATTTGTATTTCGTGAGGAGATCGCGAATTTCTTCTTCGACAAGCTCGAGGAGCTCGGCGTCGTCGATGAGGTCGACCTTGTTCAGGAAGACGACCAGATTCGGCACGCCAACTTGGCGGGCGAGCAGGATGTGCTCACGGGTCTGCGGCATCGGACCGTCAGCCGCCGAGACGACGAGGATCGCGCCGTCCATTTGGGCGGCGCCGGTGATCATGTTCTTGACGAAGTCAGCGTGACCAGGGCAGTCGACGTGCGCGTAGTGGCGCTTGTCAGACTCGTATTCCACGTGGGCGACGGAGATCGTGACGATCTTCGAGGCATCGCGGACGGTGCCGCCCTTTGCGATATCCGCATAGGTTTTAACCTCAGCGAGACCCTTGCGAGCTTGCGCTGCGAGAATCGCTGTGGTGAGCGTGGTTTTGCCGTGGTCGACGTGACCGATCGTGCCCACGTTTACGTGCGGCTTCTTGCGTTCGAATGTTCCTTTAGCCATGTGGAGGTATGTGTTTGTGGTTGAAGTTGTTGACTATTATTAACGTCGGTAGTCGACGACGTTTGCCGTGGAGCCCAGAACCGGATTCGAACCGGCGACCTCGTCCTTACCAAGGACGTGCTCTGCCAACTGAGCTATCTGGGCAGACCAAGGCATAGGCAAAAAACAAAGAGAACGACTAGAGAACGATTCCCAAAAATTGTCGTCAACTGTATTCTTGCACTTCCGCCAAAAATCTACGGCCCGATCGTTATGCGATAACGTCCGGGTGCGAGAACAGACCCAATCCGCAACGTCTTCGCAAGGTAATCCCGAAAGAATAAATCAATCTCGTCGCGGCCCGAGCCCGCGGCGAGCAACGGACCGCCCGTGATTCCGCTCGCCCCGATCGCAACCACGAATTCGAGTGGCGCAAAATCTGCGCGCGGCAAAGTGATCCCGGTCAAGTTTATTTCACGCAACTCACCATCTGTCATGCGCTTAATTTGCACAAACGCGTTGCGTTGCTCTAGGGCTACGGGGCGCGGTGCCTCTTCGCCAAAACCCGCGAACGGCACTTCGCTGGCCCGCGCGAGGATCTCCACGACGTTCTCGGCCGCCCCGAGATTCTCGGTGCCGTAATTCGCCAAGCCTCCCTCAGCAAAATTTAATTTGGCCTCGAAGTTCGCGAACACCTGACCGGGTTGCTTCACTAAACGCGGCGGCAAGCCACTTTGCCCGAAATTCCGCGCCGTCGGAATAAAGAGCGGGGCGGGATCGAAATAGTCGGCGCGCTCCCGCAACACTTGGTCGGGTGTCGCCTGCCCTCCCCCAGCCAATTGCACAAAAGGCTTCTTACCCATTGCGCCGCTCTCACTCGTATTGCTGAGCCCATAGTGCGACCAAAGCCCCCAGACGCCCGTCACGATCAACGCCAACGTAGCCCCGACAAAAATCCGCCGCTTCACTCGAAAAGGTTCCGCCATGGGATCATTTAGCGTCGCGCTGGCACGAATTGCGGCGCGTTGTTTTCTGCCTGCTCGGCCGCGACGAGCACATTAGCAAAACCCGTCTCGCGGGCCAGATCGCAAAGCTCCAAGAAGCCCTGCATCGAAACTTGTTTATCGACCCGCACCAACAGTGATGCGCCGGGCCGCGCCTCTGCGTATCGCTGCAAGACGCTACGGAAATTTGCGAATTCGTAGATACCGCCCTCGAATAAAATCATATTGTCGCGCCGAAAACTCACCACGACCGACGTCGTCCCTTGCTCGGCTGACGCCACGCGGGGCAATTCCAATTCCGCCGTCTCGTTCACGCCCACCGCCATTCCCGGTGCGAGCACGAACCGCGAACCGAGCAACGCGAAAAACAAGCAGATCACCCCGACGTTGACCCAAAACACGACGTCGAAGTCCCGCGGAGGCCGCGCCAGTTGCGCGCGCAAATCGAGCGGCCGTGTAATCACTGGCCGGTCTCCTCGGGGCGCTTGGAGGGTCGATGTTCCCGCAACAGGTAACGCATGAGCTCGTTGCCTACCCACTCCATGTCGTGCACGAGCGCGCGCACGCGGCCCGTGAGAAAATGCCGCCCGAGATGCGCCGGGATTGCGACCGCCAATCCGACCGCTGCCGTGAGCAACGCCTCCCACACGCCGCCGGCGAGCACCGCCGGTGTGGCGTAGTTTCCGGACTGATTGAAGAGCCAGAACGTTTTGATCATGCCGAGCAATGTGCCGAGCAAACCCAACAACGGCGCGATTTGCGCGATCGCCGCCAGCGCACCGATGCGCCGCTCCAACGCGGGAATTTCCGTCAGCGCCGCTTCCTGCACCGCAAAGCGCAGCCCTTGTTCGTCGTCCGCCGAGTGACGCAGGCCCGTCTTCACGACCGCGGCCACTGGTCCGGGGGTATCTTCGCAGAGTGTCAACGCCTCCATCAAGCGGTCGCGTTGCAGGAGATTCTTGATCCCGTTGAGAAACTCCGTGGAACGAATCTGTCCGCGATGCAGATAGAGCGCGCGCTCGACGAAGATCACGAGCCCGGCGATGCCGACGAGCACGAGCAGCCACATTACGGGACCACCTTTGGCGAAGAGACTGTAGCTAAATGCTGTCATGCGAAGTGGCGCGCATCATGCGCGTGCGCAACTGGGCGTAAATCCGAAAGCGTGTTCACGGCTTCGCCTCCAAGACAGCGCGGAAGCGTTGCAACTTCGCCTGCGCTTGGACGGCTCCGCCCAACTTGTGATCAACCACCATCTGGTAAGCGCGCTGCGCTTCGTCGAAACGCCCCGCCTCTTCGAGCGACTGACCGAGTTCGAGCAACGTGCGCGAAATCCAATAACGCCCCGTCGCCCCGAGCCGCGTCGCCATCGCGCCATCGAGCAAAAACGCATCCACCACCGACCAGTAAATTCTGCGCGCCACCACCGCCTGCCCGCGCCGCGCTTGCGCGTAAGCCCACTTGAAGCCCGCTTCGACCCGGAGATCGACGGGGGCCGTCGGCAAATCGTGCAAACGCTCGAAAAGTGCCGCCGCCGCTTCGTAATTGCCGGGGTTGTTGCCGCCTTGCGCGAACAAACAATCCGCGAGCGCCAACTGCGCGAGAATCACATCGGCATGCTGGCCGCGATTGTTGATCAAATCTTCATACACGAGACGCGCCGCGCCGAAATCGTTCAGCTTGCGCAGCAGGTCCCCTTGCTTCAGCCGCGCATAGAACACGAGTTCATCGCGCGGATAACGCGTCACGAGACGCTCCAAACGCTCGAACGCATCACGCAAATTGCGATCCAAACCCAGCCGCTCCGCATAAATCGCCGCCTCGAAAAGTGCGAACGGCGCATACTCACTCGTGCCATTGGCATCGACCATGTCGACGAGGGTCTTCTCCGCGAGGGCGAGTTCACCGCGTTTCGCCTGCCGCGCCGCTTGCACAATGTAAGAATACACGGCGACTTTCGCGTCACGATTGGTTGAACGCAGTTGCGCCAGAATCGTCGTCGCCTCCGCATCGCGCCCGAGATCGAGCAATGCCTGCGCTTTGAGCAAATGCGCCGTGCTCTCCACCTCCGCGCGCAACGCCGCTTCGAGCCGCGCATTCACCAACGCCGCGAGCAATTCGTCCGCCTGCCGCGTGGCCGCTTCCGGTTGGTCGTTGTCGAAGGAAAGTTTGGCGCGCAACCACAGCAACCGCACGCGCAACTCGTCCGGCACCGGCGTGGGCGCCGCCGTCAACCGCTCGACGCGGGCCTGCGCTTCCACCACGCGGCCACGCGCCTGCAATTCGCGCACGAGATTCCACTCCGCCTGCCAGCGATTCACGATGTCGAAAGCCGCGCTACCCGCCATCTCATCGAGCAACACCGCCGCTTCCGTCAAGCGATCCGCCCGCACATCGGAGAGCACGCGTTGAAAAATCAACCCGCCCGTCGGCATCACTTGCGGCGCCTCGCGTAAGGCGGCGTCGTAGGCATCGGCGGCATTCTTGAAATCGCCGGAGCGGAAAAACGTTTCCGCCAGCAACACGCCGAGCTCCGAGCGTTCGCGCCCGGGCGCCAATACGGTGCGCAACTGCGTGCACACATCCGCCGCCGTGCGATAGAGCCGCGCGTCCCACGCCACACTCAGCCGCACGCCGAGCGCCGCGGCCTTCAACGGCGAACCCGGGAAACGATCCAGCAACGCGCGCGCGTCTTCTTCCGCGATGTTGGCTTGTTTGTCCGCCAAGGCCGCCTGCGCGCGCACGAGCAACAAATCCTCGATAATCGGGTGCGGGCGCGGAGCGTTAATCAGTTCGCTCAAATCGCGTCGCAGTTGCTGCCGCTCGGTCGCGGTGCGCGTGCCGCGTGCCAACGCATAGAGTGCGGTGCGCTGCGTTTCCACCCGCTGTCCATCGCGCACTAATTCGCGAAAAGCCCGGCGCGCTGCGGCACTGCTTTCTCCGGCGATCAATCCGATCAACAAACGAAACTGATCCGCCACATTGCGCTCCGTCGGGGGCAGCGCCGCCAGTTGCCGTTCCAGCACGGCGAGCGCGTCGGTAGTGCGGTTCACGCGCGCCAGTCCCGCCGCATAGTAACGTGCCGCGTCGAAGCCCACGCGTTGCCCGACGAAACGCTCCATGTTGGTGCGCCACGCGTTCAATTCCTGCTCCGTCGGCGTGCTGCCGCGCAAGATCGCCTGCGCTTGCCCAAGCGTGAAGCGCGCGCGCTGCTGATCGGACACCGCCGCTTGCACGGCTTGTTCATAGAGTGCATTCGCCCGCTGCACCTCGTTGTCAAAATCCGCCACTTGCGCCTGCAAAAAATACCACCAGCCGCGTTCGCCGGCTGCCAGTTGGTCCGTGAGGATATCGCCGAGTGCCGCCTTGGCCGACGCGCCGCGCCGCGCGTGAATTGCCAGCAAGCCTGCGCGCAAGAGGTAGGAACTGCCGCGCGGTCCTTCGATTTTTTGCAGCTCTTGCTCCGCCGCCCGCACATCGCCCGCATCGAGCAGGGCAGTGACAAGCGCGAGTTGCACGCGTGGTCGCGCCTCGTCGGGCAACGCTGCGTCGGCCAGAATGCCGCGATAATAGCCGGCCGCCACCAGTGGGAAACCGGCCTGCAAGGCGCTGTTGGCGCGCCCTTCCCCGACGAACCAGCCGCCGGGCACGAGTTCCGCCGCGGCGCGTTCGCTCGCCAACGGACTTTGACTCGCCGGCTGCGCCAGCAGCATCGTCGACCAGAAACACGCCCCGCCTATCGCACACACCAATTTTCTCATGAGCGGAGCGAGCGTGCGCGGCGCCGCGACAACTGGCAAGCTCGGCATCCAAACCCCGGCCCGCTGTGTAACTGAATACTGCTCGCACATCGCGAATGAATGGGACAACAATCCGCCCGTTTCGTTCAACCTTACTTACTCCGACCATGATTACTTATCTCATTCTCGCTGGTGTTGCCTTGGTCTTGTTCTTCTGGATCGCGGGCTCCTACAACGCTCTCGTCACGCTGCGCAACCGCTTCAAAAACGCCTTCGCGCAAATTGATGTGCAGCTGAAGCGCCGCTATGACCTCATCCCGAATCTCGTCGAGACGGCCAAAGGTTACATGAAACACGAGCGCGAAACGCTCGAAGCCGTCATCGCCGCGCGCAACACCGCCTACGCCGCCTCGAAAGCCGCCGCCGCCAACCCCGCCGATGGCAGCGCCGTCAAAGGCCTGATGGGCGCCGAAGCCGGACTCGGTGGCGCACTCTCCCGCCTCATGGTCGTGGCCGAACAATATCCCGAACTGAAGGCCAACCAAAACATGATGCAGCTCACCGAAGAGCTGACTTCGACGGAGAATAAAATCTCGTTCTCCCGCCAAGCCTTCAACGACGCCGTAACCGCCTTCAACACCAAGCGCGAACTCTTCCCGACCAACCTCATCGCGGGCATGTTCAACTTCAGCGAAGCACAACTCTTCGAAGTGGACAGCGCCAGCGAACGGCAGGCGCCGCAGGTGAAGTTCACCTAAGCAAAGGAGTGGGTAGTGAGTAGCAAGTAGCGAGCATCGCGCCAACGGACTTCCGACTACTCGCTCCCGCCTACCCGCTCCTCGCTCCCGCTACCATGGATTTCTTTGAAGCCCAGGCCCGCGCCCGCAATCGGACGAACCGGCTCGTGCTGCTCTTCGTGGCCGCGGTGCTCGGCACGATCGGCGCGGGTTATTTGGCCGCGCTTTTCATTCATGGTTCGATGGTGCGCCAAGAAGCTAGTTTTGGCGCAACGTCTCCTTGGCTCTATTGGAACGCGGACCTCTTCATACCCGTCGCGCTCATCACGGTGGCGGTTGTGGGAGTGGCATCGTTAATCAAGTGGACGCAGATGCGCGCCGGCGGGGCGGCCATCGCCGCTTCAGTCGGTGGCCGCGCCATCAGCCCGCAAACCACCGATCTGCACGAGCGTCGTTTGCTCAACATCGTCGAGGAAATGGCGATCGCGTCCGGCGTGCCCATCCCCGCCGTCTTCGTGCTCGAAGGCGAACAAAGCATCAACGCCTTCGCCGCCGGACTGAAAACCACCGACGCCGCCGTGGCGGTCACCCGCGGCACAATGGAAAAACTCAGCCGCGACGAACTCCAAGCCGTCGTCGCGCACGAGTTCAGTCACATTCTCAACGGCGACATGCGGCTCAACGTCAAGTTGTCCGCCATCGTCTTTGGCATCCTCGTGATCGGCATCATGGGGCGCGGCCTCTTGTATTCACTCGGCCGCGGACGCGTGCGCGGTGGTGGCGGCAAAGATAAGGGCGGCGGCATCGCCTTCCTCCTCGCGATCGGAATCGCCCTGATGATTGTCGGTTACATCGGCTATTTTTTCGGACGCCTCATTCAGGCCGCCGTGTCGCGGCAGCGTGAGTTTCTCGCCGATGCGTCCGCCGTGCAATTCACGCGCAACCCCGCCGGCATTTCAGGCGCATTGAAGAAAATCGGCGGCTACGCGCTCGGCTCACAAATGACCCACGCCAACTCCGCCGAGATCGGCCATTTCTTTTTCGCGCAAGGTTTCCGCTCCAACTTCGGCGGCCTCTGGGCCACCCACCCGCCGCTCGCAGATCGTGTGCTCGCCGTCGAGCCGCGCTGGGATGGCAAATTTTTTGAGCCACCTGCCGTCGTCGATGTTGCGCGCGAGTCATTCGCCTCCGCCAAAATTGGCGGCACCCCGCCGCTGCATCGCGAAGTCCTGCCATCGGCGCGCATTCCGTTTGTGCCGATGGCCGTCATCGCGGAAATCGGCGCGTTGACCGAGGCGCATTTCCAGCGCGCGCAAACAGCGCTCGCCGCCATTCCCGAATCATTGCGCACCGCGGCGCATGACCCATTGCGTGCGGCAGCGCTTGTTTACGCGCTGCTCCTCGATGCCACCGAGCCCACGCAGGCGAAACAATGCGGCCTCATCACCCACCACGCCGGCGACGCCACCGCCGAAACCACGCGCGCGCTGCATCCCGCGACGCTCACCGTCGAACCGAGCGGCCGCCTGCCCTTGTTGCAACTTTGCCTGCCGACGCTCCGCACCTTGTCGCGCGAAGCGCTCGCTCAATTTGTCACCACGCTCGACGAGCTCATCCACGCCGACGGCCAGGTTTCGCCCTTCGAATTTGCGTTGCAGAAGATGCTCGTGCACCAACTCGAAGCGTTGCGCACGCCGTCGGCCGCCGTGGCGTTTCATTCGTTTAAAGCCGTCGAAAAGGACATCGCCGTCGTGCTTTCGGCTTTGGCCTATTTAGGCAGTGGTGATGACCGCGACGCCGTTCGTCGTGCCTTCGGCATGGGCGCGCATCAAGTTAAGCTCCTCGACGAGCTGGCATTGCTCCCGCGCCCAGCGTGCGGCCTCACGCAACTCGACGCCGCACTCACGCGCCTCGCGCAAAGTTCGCTACCGATTAAACAACGGGTGCTCGCCGCCGCGGCGCACGCCATCGGCGCCGACGGCACCGTGACAATCGAGGAAGGCGAACTCTACCGCGCCATCGCCGCGAGTCTCGATTGTCCTGCGCCTGCGTTGGCTGGCGCTTGAGCAAGGCGCAGCGCGCGGACACGTTAGTGCCGGATCTGGTTGATCAAAATCGCCAGCACGACGGAGCCCAATAGAACACCCCGCGCGATCACGACGCGTTGCTTTTCTACCGGCAGCCACGTGGTTTCCTTTCTCGCCAGCCAACGGAAAAGCAGCGCCGGCAAAATCACGACGTAGAGCCAATGCACGCCGAGCGAGGTCAGCAGTTTGCCCACCCCACCCGCCACCGACGCACCGAGCACGAACGAGGCGAACAACACCGCAAACGTCACGCTGTGCCCGCGCAAGCCGCGCCAAAACCATGCGATTGCGCCGATTTCCATGCGCGCAACTTCGCGCAGCCGACCACGGCTTGCAAGCCGCGCCTGGGTCCGCACGCTTGACCGCGTGAACCTGGCGGAAAAACAGCAACAGTTGCTCGAAGATCTCCTGCTCATCGAAGATGCGCAGGAGCGCCTTTCGGTGATCGTCGCGCGCGCGGGCAAGCCGCCCGCCCTCACTCCCGAAGAGCGCACCGACGCGCGACGCGTGCCGGGTTGCGTTTCGCTGGTGTGGCTCGTGCCGACAATCACGGATGGACGTTGCCACTTCCGCTGCGAAGCTGACTCGCCGGTCGTGCGCGGACTCGTGCAGCTGTTGTGCGAACTTTACAGCAAATGCCCGCCGCAGGAAATCGTCGCCGTCGAACCGACGCTCATCGAAGGTTTGGGTTTGCCGCGTCAACTTTCGCCAACGCGCCTCAACGGACTGCGCAGCGTGCGGGCGTGCATTCGCGATTTCGCGGCGCGGCAGCTCCACGCATAACCCGTGCGTTTACGGTCCGAGTAGTTTTGTGTCGGAGCCCGGCCCGCCTTCGTCGTCCCAGCCACCGGAAAGAACCGGTTGGCGCGCCTCGAGAAAACGCCGCCCATGCGCGTATTCCCAGAGCCAGCAGCATCCGTCAAAGCGATCGTGCACTAACATGAACTCCGGCGGCACCTCCTCCGACTTGCTGCGAATGCTGAAGCGATTCTCGGTGATACGCTCAACGATTTCGCGCACGCTGCGCAGCAGCGGCACATCATCCAGCGTCACACTCCAGTGGCCGGACACCACAATGGGAAAAGCGCCGGCAAAATAGTAGCCAATGAACCGCGTCGGATCGTAGCGTCCCGTGATGCCGAGGCGGCGGGCGTGTTCCTCTACTGCCTCGATGAACTTCACCCGCTTCGCGAGATCGCGCGGGAGTCGTAGTTCAGGTAATTCGATGAGTAGATTGTCCGTCATGGACGTGGTTCCTTCCGTGGTTGCCCTCCATAACGGCACCAGTGCGCCTGAGTTTAGCCCGGGGTTTGCTTTCGGCTGTTTTCTCTTCTGCCAAACCGCTACCGTGCGACCGTGCCGCCGCTCTTCGACGCTCATAATCACTTGCAGGACGACTGGTTGACGCCACACCTCGCGTCGATCGACACCGACCTGCGCGCGTGCGGCGTGCAACGCGTGGTCGTCAACGGCACTTGCGAAAACGATTGGTCCGCCGTCGCCGCCCTCGCCAAGCGTTTCGCGTGGGTATTGCCCAGTTACGGCGTGCATCCGTGGGACGCGGGCAATCGCAGCGCGAACTGGCTCACTACTCTCCAAGCGCAACTCGCCGCCGATCCGCGCGCGGGCGTCGGCGAGATCGGCCTTGATCGTTGGATCCTCGACAGCGCAAAACCCGACGATCCCCGTCTCGCCGGTCTGCGTCGCGCGCCGCTCGGGGAGCAGGGTGAAGTTTTCCTCAAACAACTGGCGCTCGCCGCCACCGAGAATCGCCCCGTGTCGATCCATTGTTTGCAAGCGTTTGGGGCGCTCGCCGGTTTGCTGCGACACGTCAACACCCCCGCGCGCGGTTTTCTGCTGCACGCCTACGGTGGTCCGGCGGAAATGGTCGCCGCCTTCGCCGAGCGCGGCGCATATTTTTCGTTCAACGGTTCCTTCCTCGCGCCGCGTCACGAGGCGCGACGCGCCGCTTTTCGCGTTGTGCCGGCGGAGCGACTGCTCGTGGAAACCGACGCGCCCGCGATACCGTTGCCCGCGGAACTCGCGCAATTTGTGCTGCCTCCTTCGTCCGACGGTGGGGCGATCAATCATCCCGCAAACCTCCGCGCCACGTATGCCGCGCTCGCGGAGTTGCGCGGCGTATCGCTCGCGCAATTGACCGCGCAAGTCGCGGAAAATTTTTCGCGTTACTTCATCGCATAGCGAAATTCCCCCTGTAGCTGCGCGCCAAAGCGCAAGCGAATGGCAAGAAACCGTCTTTTTACATGACGGGGAAATATCCGCAAAAGCCGATTCGGCCCTTCCCATCCGTCGCGGAATCCGAGGTAATCCTTGTTCGTTCGTCCCCCTACGCAGCGCGGCGCGCGACCTTTATTATGCTCAATCCACTCATTATCCAAGGCGGCATGGGAGTCGCAGTGTCCGGATGGCGCCTCGCCCGCGCGGTCTCCGTGACCGGCCAACTCGGAGTGGTTTCGGGCACTCTCCTCGCCGTCGTGCAATCCCGCGTCTTGCAACAGGGTGATCCGGGCGGCCACTTGCGCCGCGCTTTCGATCACTTTCCGATCCCGGCGATCGCTGAACGCGTCTGGAAAACCTACTACGTGCCCGGCGGCCTGCCGCCCGGTGCACCGTTCAAGCTCAGCCCGATGCCGAATCTGCCCGCGAGCACCGCTTTCACCGAGCTCACCGTCATCGCCAATTTCGCAGAAGTGTTTCTCGCCAAGCAAGGCCACGACGGCCTCGTCGGCATCAATCTCCTCGAAAAAGTGCAACTGCCCAACTTGCCCTCGCTCTATGGCGCGATGCTGGCGGGCGTTGACTATGTGCTGATGGGCGCCGGTATTCCGCGGACGATTCCCGGGGCACTTGATGCGCTCTCACGCGGTGAAGTCGCAGAGCTGAAAATCGACGTCGAAGGCGACAAGCCCGACGTGCAGACTTTCCTCCGTTTTGATCCAAGTGCTCTCTTTGGCGCACCCGCTCCGGCGGCAAAGCGTCCGCAATTTCTCGCGATCATCACGTCCGCCACGCTCGCAATTACTCTGGCCCGCAAATCCACCGGTAAAGTCAACGGCTTCGTCGTCGAAGGCGCTGTCGCCGGCGGCCACAACGCGCCGCCGCGCGGCATCTTGCAACTTTCCGGCGAGGGCGAGCCGATCTACGGCCCGCGTGATTTGCCGGAGCTGCCCAAAATTCGCGATCTCGGCCTACCCTTCTGGCTCGCGGGCTCCTACTCGTCCGCGGAACGCGTGGCCGAAGCTGTTTCGCTCGGCGCAGCGGGGGTGCAAATTGGCACGGCCTTCGCGTTCTGCGACGAATCCGGAATCCTACCCGAGTTGAAGCGCCGTGTGCGCGAGCTCATCCGCAGCGGCAAGGCGCGCGTCTTCACCGACCCGCTCGCCTCGCCGACCGGCTTTCCTTTCAAGGTCGCCCGGCTCGCCGAAACACTCTCCGAAGCTGCCACCTACGCGGCGCGCACGCGCATTTGCGATCTCGGCTATTTGCGGAATCTCTTCCGCCGCGCCGACGGTTCGCTGGGCTACCGTTGCGCGGCCGAACCTGACCCCGATTTTCTCCGCAAGGGCGGCGAAGCCTCCGAACTCTTCGGTCGCAAATGTCTCTGCAACGGTCTCGCGACGACGGTCGGCGTCGGGCAAACTCGTGACGGGTTGGCGGAGTTGCCGATTCTCACGGCCGGCGACGAACTCCCGAATCTCGCCCGCTTCTTCCGCAGCGACCGCGATGGTTATTCCGCCGCCGACATCGTGCGCGCGCTCCTCGGCACTTCCGTTGCGCAGCCCGCGTAGTGCGCGTGCGCGCTATTCGCCCGCCGCGATGCGGCGCACCACTTCACCGGCAGCCGCAAACCCAAACGCTCCGGTGACAAACACCGCCGTGCCCAAGCCCGTCGCGCAATCCAAACGCAGACTCGAACCCGGCTCCTGGTCAGTCGAACACGTGCCGTCGGCCCACGGAAACGTCAGTTTCTCGTCCGAGTAAACACAGGGAATGCCGTAATCGTTGCCCTCACCGCGCGCGAAGCCGTGATCGCGGCGCAGCTTGCGCCGCACCAAACGGAGCAACTCGTCGCCTTGCGCCTCGCCGAGATCGCCGACGCGAATGCGTGTCGCGTCGCGCTTGCCGCCCGCGCCGCCAATCGTCACCAACCGTTGCTGGTGCTCCGTGCAGGCCGCGATCAACGTCGCCTTGTTCGTCATGCCATCCACCGCATCGACCAACCAATCGAAACGCGTCGCCAACAGCCGCGTGGCCGACGGCGCGGAGAAAAATTCCGTCACCACCGTAACGCGACAATCGGGATTAATCGCCTGCACGCGCTCCGCCATCACGGTCACTTTGGCGCGCCCCACCGTGGCCGCCAACGCGTGCGCCTGACGGTTCGTGTTGGTGATGCACACATCGTCGAGATCAATCAACGTTAGCGCGCCCACCCCAGAACGGGCCAGTGCCTCCGCCGTCCACGAACCGACGCCGCCGATGCCGACTACGGCCACGTGCGCCGCGTGCAAACGCGGCAGCGCCGCCGCTCCATAGAGGCGGCCCAGCGCAGCATAACGGGCTTGGTAAGTGTCATCCAGCAACGCGCCACTGAATGTCCGACCGCGTTACTCCGCCACTCATTTTTTGCGAATCGGTGCCCGCCCCCGCACTATTAGCCGACTGACATCGCGCAAAATTATTTGGTGATGAACGCACCGCAGCGGCTCGGGGAACTTCTTTCCGCGCCCGACCACGGCTACGCTTCGGTCACGACTCGCCCATTTCGAGCGCGTCACCCCGGAGTCTTCGCTATGACAACTGTGCACCTACAAGGAAAACGCGGCCTCGCCATTCTACAAAACCCACTGCTCAACAAGGGCACGGCGTTCACGGAAGAGGAGCGCGATACGCTCGGTCTGCGCGGGCTCTTACCACCACGCGTGACGACGCAGGAACAGCAACTCGTGCGCGTGCTCGACAATTATCACCGCAAAGAAAGTCCCCTCGAAAAATACATCTACCTCATCTCGTTGCAGGAGCGTAACGAAGCACTTTTCTACCGGCTCGTGATGGCGAACCTCGAGGAGATGATGCCGATCATCTACACGCCGACGGTTGGTCTCGCCTGCCAGAAATACGGCCACATCTTCCGCCGTCCGCGCGGTCTCTACATCACGCGCAACGACCTCGGTCGCGTGAAATCACTACTCCAGGCTTGGCCGCAAGCGGACGTGCGCATCATCGTCATCACCGACGGCGAACGCATCCTCGGCCTCGGCGATCTCGGCGCCAACGGCATGGGTATTCCCGTCGGCAAGCTGTCGCTCTATACCGCTTGTGCCGGAATCGCTCCAGCACAATGCCTGCCCATCATGCTCGATGTTGGCACCAACAATTCTGCGTTACTCGCTGACCCGCTTTACCTCGGCGTGCCCGAGCCGCGTCTGCGTGGTGCCCAATATGATGAACTCATCGGCGAATTTGTTGACGCCGCGCAACAGGTATTTCCGAAGGCGTGCATCCAGTTCGAAGATTTCGGTAACGCCAACGCGTTCCGCTTGCTCCACCGTTTTCGCGATGTGGCCTGCACGTTCAACGACGACATCCAAGGCACCGCCGGCGTCACCCTCGCGGGCTTGCTCTCGACGGAACGCCTCACCGGCATCCCGCTTGCACAGCAGAAAATTCTCTTCCTCGGCGCAGGCGAGGCCGGTATCGGCATCGGCGACCTCATCGTCGAGGCGTTGAAACTGCAAGGCGTGCCCGAAGCAACGGCACGGCAGCAATGCTGGTTCGTCGATTCGAAGGGACTCGTCGTGCAAAGCCGCCCGGACTTGGTGGAACACAAACTCCGCTTCGCCCACGATCATGCGCCGGTGATGACGTTGCTCGCAGCGGTTGAAGCGCTGCAACCCACCGCGCTCGTCGGCGTTTCCGGCATGCCCCAAACCTTCACCGAGGAAGTCGTCCGCGCGATGGCGCGCATCAACCAACGTCCCGCCATCTTCGCGTTATCCAATCCCACCGCCAACGCGGAATGCACCGCCGAACAATGCTACACGTGGAGTGAAGGAAACGCCATCTTCGCGAGCGGCAGTCCGTTTGCGCCGGTCACCTTCAACGACATCACGCACGTCCCCGGCCAAGGCAACAACAGCTACATCTTCCCGGGCGTTGGTCTCGGTGTCATCGCCAGCGAATCAACGCGTGTGACGGACGAAATGTTCTATACCGCCGCGCGTGTGCTCGCGGATTCGGTGACCGACGACGACTTGAAACTCGGCCGGATTTACCCGGATTTGAAACGCATTCGCGAAGTCTCCGCCGCCATCGGCACCGCCGTCGCGCAAGTCGCGTTTGACCGTGGCCTCACCGCCTCGCTTTGCCCGACAGACCTGCGCGGCTACGTCGAGAGCACGATGTTCAACCCGACGTATCCCGACTACATCTAAGCGTAACGCACGAGTGCCTGCGGTGCCGCGACTTCTCGCTTTCAACGCGGAAGCGAATCGGCTCGCGCGCCCTTTCGTCCATCACGCTCGATCTCGCATAAGACGCTGGATCGCCTCGTGCGCAACTTGCTCCCGTTTTGCCCAATCGCCACTGACAACCACGTAAGGCAATCCCTGACTCTCCAGCGCGCCGCGCCAGATGCGGCGGCATTTTTCGCGATCTTCCGCAGACGGAAAACACCGCTGTGGATCTGCGACAAACGCCACATCCGAATCGAGTAACAAATAGAGCGCGTAACGACGGGTGCGCTTTTGGGCTATGCGCCGAACTTCCTCTGGACACGTTCCATAAAGCAAATCGCTCCACAGCACCGTCGTCAGCGCCTCTGTGTCACAAATCACCAATGGCGCCCCATTCGCGATAGCCGCGTCTTCACGACGCCATTGTTCGCGGGCAATCGGCGCGATGTCCTCCAGGGCAATCGCACCGTGCTCGTCCCAAAATTCGCGTGCATATTCCAACACCAACGGTGCGCGAAAATGCCCCGCCAACTTCGTCGCGAGCTCCGTCTTGCCCGTCGACTCCGGCCCAAACACGGCGATGAGGAGTGGCTCGCTCATGTTGTCTGACGCGACATCGTGCGGCGCCACTCCCGCCAACCCCACACCGACATCAGCCAGAAAATCACGTAGAGCCCGGCGGTGAGTTGCAAGTCCTTCACCCAATACACGCCGATCGCCACCGTGTTCACAGCCAGCCAGCCGGCCCAGCATTCGATGCGCTTGCGCGCCTGCCACCATTGCGCGAGCAGACTGAAAACCAAAATAAACGCGTCCCATTGCGGCAACGCCGCATCCGTCGTGCGCTGCATCAACGTGCCCCATGCGACCGTCAAAATTCCGCCGCCCAAAATCCAGAGCCCCAACGCGCGCGGACGGAGTCGCGTGACCGGCATGGTGCTGATGGCGGCGCGATGTGCCCCACGCGACCAATGCGCCCAGCCGTAGGCTTGGATCACAAAAAAGCACACCTGCAGCAGCGCGTCTGAATAGAGTTTCACATCGTAGAACACCCACGTGTAAATCGCCACTTGCACGAGCCCAATCGGCCAGCCCCAGATGTTCTGCCGAATCATCAGGGCAACGCCAATGACGCCTAGGACGGTGCCGATTAATTCCCACGGGCTCATCTCGCGAGTGGAGCGAGCGCATCGCGGGTTGTCGAGCGCGCCGACGCCGCCTCACTTTCCCTGCCCGCGCAGCGGCCCACACGCGCGAATCTTCATGCGGTCGTTGCAACCTAATACGTGACAAACTTACGCGCCACGCGGGTGGGCATGCGTGGCGCTCAGCTTGATTGCGCGAGGAATGCTTCCATCGCCTCGCGCGTAATGAGGTGCATCGCAGCGCAGCGCGGACATTGCACGCGGATCGATTCGTCGTCGCCAAAGAGCGAGGCCAGGCTGTCGCGGGCGGCTGGAGCAAGTGCGCCCATGATTTTTTGCTGCGAACACCCGCAGGACCATTGATAGGCGCGGCGGTCAATGCGCGCCAATGTCTCGGTTTCAGCGAGTGCGCGCACACCCTCTGTTTCGAGCGCGCGCAACCACGATTCGTCGCAATCGGGATGCGACAGCAGCAACGCGAACTGATCGCCGCCCAAATCAAAGAAACGCGCCAAGCGTTGCTCGCTCGTAGCGTAGTAGGACTCGACTGCGCCGCACAGGTTCGCCTCGGTGAAATTTACCACGCTGCGCCGTTTCTCCGTGCCGCGCCGCGGCATGAGCTCGGCATAGAAAACATTTTGCTCCGCTTCGCGCACGTTCTCGGTGAAGAGGCGTCCCGTGACGGTGCAATCCTCGTTGTCGCCCGCGAAAAAGAGATTCACGCGTGGCTCCTGCAAATTGACGGTCCACGCCAGATGCTCGTGGCGCGGACGCGACGCGGTATGAAGAACGAAAGCCGCCAAGCCGTCGCGAAACGCGGTCGCCGCCGCCGGTTCATACTGCAATTTTTGATCAGCCAAGTGCAGGTAGTAATCCACGAGGAGTGAACTGAGGTCCCCGCGCACGAGCAGCGTATTGCGGTGACGCACGAAATCGATCGTCACTTCAGTGCCAGACGGGGCAGCGGGTAGAGCTTCAGCCATGGCGCGCAGTGTAACTCGAATTGAGGAAAAGCAACCCTGCGCGTGGGCCCCGCGGTGAGACATTGCGCCGAGTTGTCCTTATCTCCCAGGCCATCTGTCCACTAGAGGACGCGGTCAATTGCGCACACGATGCCAGCACGACGATGAAACCGCACCCACGCCTTCGCCTCCTCTGTCTTGCCATTGTCCTGTTCGTCACGCCGCTGACGTGGTCGCAAACGTCGCTTTACTGGGATATCAATGGTGCGACTGCCGGCTCCTCCGCTGGCGACACGGCGGCCGGCCTCTGGGATGCGGCCAATCCTCACTGGAGCACCGACGTCAACGGCACCGCGGCAACGCAGGTGTGGTCGGCGATCGGTCCGGCGATTTTTTCGGCCGGCACCAACGCCACCGGCACCTACATCGTCACCGTCGATGGCGTGCAAACCGGCACGAGCCACGGGTTGCAAGTGGAGCGCGGCACCGTGACGTTCACCGGCGGCACGCTCGCGGATTTCGGCAAAGTCACCGTCGCCGACGGACTCACCACCACCATCGCGTCAACCTTCACGACTTCGCTCGCGTTCACCAAAGACGGCTCCGGCACCTTGGTGTTGTCGGGCAACAACACTTTCAGCACCGGCCTCACGCTCGCCAGCGGCACCTTGCAATCCACTTCCACCGGCGCATTGGGCAGCGGTCCGGTGACGTTCGCTGGCGGCACGCTCGCGGTGACGAGCGGCAGTCCGACCTTGCCCACGTTTTCGGTCGGTCAGGGATCCGCGACGATCAGCAACGCCGGCACCGTGCTCACCAGCAGCAACTACGCCGAGGCCGGCCGCGATGGCGGCGGCGCCATCAACGTCACCGACGGCGGACGCCTCGCCATCGCCACCAGCATCGCGGCCGGATTGAATACCGGCGACACCGGCACGATCACGGTCACGGGCACCGGTTCCCGCATGGAAGCAGGGAGCTTTCTCGCCTTGGCCTATACTTCCGGCACGACCGGCGCGCTCAGCGTCACCGACAACGCTTCCGTCCAAATCGACACTTATGCACTCGTCGGCTACCAGGGCGCCGGCATGCTCAACGTCACTTCTGGCGGCACGTTCACGACGACGCAGGATTTGAACATCGCCAACACGGCGACGGCGCAAGGCACGCTCAACGTCACCTCCGGCGGCACCGTCACCACCACCACCAACGCCTATGTTTCCTACGGCAACGCCGCGACAGCGAACGCGACTGTCACGGGCGCGAACTCGGCATGGAACATCAGCGGTTTCCTCGAAGTCGGCCACGACGGCACCGGCACTCTCAACGTCACCGACGGCGGCAGCGTCACCGCGGCGCAAAGCACCGCCCTCGGCGTCACTTCCAGCGCGACCGGCAACATCCTCGTCTCCGGCACGGGCTCCGCGCTGAACACCGGCACCGCGTTCTATCTCGGCCACACCGGCGCGGGCAATCTCACCATTGCCTCCGGCGGCGCCGTGGCCGCCGACAACTTCAACGTTGGTTTCGCCGCCACCGGCGTCGGCACGCTCAACCTCAACAGTGGCGGCACGCTGCGCATCGGCGGTCTCACCCAAGGCAACGGGAGCGGCACGCTCACTCTCGCCGGCGGCACACTTGAAGCGATCAACCGCTCCTTCAGCAGTTCCGTTCCACTCGTGCTCGCCTCCGCCACCAACTCCACCGTCTCCATCAGCGGCCTCGCCGTGCAACTCGACGGTCTCATCTCCGGCGCCGGCGGATTAACCAAAACCGGCGTCGGCATCCTCACACTCGGCGGCAATAACACCTTCTCCGGCGGCACGACTTTGAGCGGAGGCTCCCTCATTCTCGCGCACAACGCCGCGCTCGGCTCAGGCGCGGTCACGCTTGCGGGAGGCCTGCTCGATCTCGGTGGCTTCTCGCCGACGTTGCCGTCCGTCGTTTTCAACGGCGGCACCTTCACCAACGGCTCACTGGAAAACGCCACCGCTTTCGAAGTCCAGTCCGGCTCCCTCAGCGCCGCGCTCACCGGCAACGCCGCGTTGACCAAAACCACGGCGGGCACCTTCACCCTCAGCGGCGACAACACCTACTCCGGCGGCACGACCATCAACGCCGGCACCCTGACCCTCGGCCACGCCAACGCCCTCGGCACCGGCGCAACCTCCATCGCGACGGACGGCACGCTCGATCTCGGCGGCTATGTCCCCTCTGCGGGCAACCTCACGCTCGACGGCGGCACCTTGCAGGGCGGCTCGCTTTCCCCGACCGCACTCACTCTCAATTCCGGCACCGTCGCCGCCACGCTCACCGGCACGGGCGCGTTGACCAAGTCCGGCGGCAGCACGATCACGCTCGGCGGCAACAACACCTACTCCGGCGGCACGGCATTGAGCGGCGGCTCCCTCGTCATTGCGCACAATGCCGCACTCGGCACTGGCACGGTCGCCATTTCCAACGGTGCAGTCATTGACGCGAGCCCCCTCGCGAATCTCGTTTTCGGAGGATCAGGTGCCACGCAGAGCGTGACGGTTACGGGCGCGGGATCACAGCTCTACACCGCTAACGGTCTTACCTTCGGCAACGCGGGAAACAGCACTGTTGAAGTGACGGGAGGCGCGAGCGTGACCAGTTTGGGCACCACCTCGTTCGGCGTAGGTTCCGGCATCGGAGCAGGTGTGGTTACAGGCACCGGGAGTGTGTTGGAGGTCTCTAATACTTTGAACGTTGGCGCATTCGGCGGCACTGGTGTTCTCACCATCGGAGCCGGTGGCACGGTGAACGCACACAAAGTCCAACTCGATACCGCCGGTGGCGGCAGCGGAACGATCAATTTGAACGCCGACGGCACCCTCCGAGTCATGACCAGCGCAGGAATCGTGATGGACTCGATCGCCAATGCCTCCGTCAACCTGGCAGGGGGAACTCTGAGCTTGGACGGTAACAACTCTTCCAACGTTCCGCTGCAATTGGCCGCAGGGACCGTTTCAACCATCACGACCACGAGCGGGACCACCACCTACTCAGGCAGCATTTCCGGCGAAGGCTCACTGCTCAAGAATGGTTCCGGAGCATTGACGCTTACGGGCGATAATTCTTTCAGCGGCGGACTCACGGTTAACCGAAATATCGTTTCAATCGGCCACGCCAACGCGCTCGGCACCGGTGGTGCCACGATCGGCCCCAATCTCGTAATCAATTCCAACGTGTTTCCGACCACCCTTGACCTCGGGGGATTTTCCATCAGCTCCGGTCCCTTCCTGATCGCTGGCGGCAATTTGATCAATGGATCAATCCCCGTGGCATCACTTGCGGCGAACTCGCTCGGCACGGTTGCCGCGACTTTGACGGGCGCTGGCACCTTCACCAAATCCGGGGCCGGAACTTTGCTCTTCTCCGGAGCCAATACCTACACTGGCGGCACAGCGGTCACTGCGGGCACCTTGGCCATCGGCCACATTTCCGCTCTCGGTGCGGGCGAAGTCGAGATTACGGCGGACGCCATCCTCGACTTGGGCGGGCTCAACCCCGCCAACACACTCAATCTCACCGGAGGCACGGTGCAGAACGGCACCGTCTCGCCTTCCGCTCTCTCCGGATTCCATGGCACGGTCACCGCCTTGCTCGCCGGCCCAGCAGCCCTCGAGAAAACTGGTGCCAGCACGTTGGAACTTACGGCCAATAATAGCTATTCGGGCGGCACCCTGCTCAGTGGCGGCACCCTGCGCATTGCTCATGCCGCTGCCTTGGGAACCGGCGATATCAGTATCAACAACGGACACCTCGACGGCGGCTCTGCGAACTTGTTTTTCCAACGCGCTGGCAGCGCCCAGACCGTTACCCTCAACGGCACCAGTTCATCGCTGACCACCACCGGCTCGGTGGAAATTGGTCGCGAGGAACTTGGTGCTCTCAACCTGACAAACGGCGGAACTGCGACCAGTGGCACATCGTTCTCCATTGGTGTCAGCGGTGGCTCGGGCATTGCCCAAGTAACCGGCACAGGCAGCGGGTTGACTGCCGGAACGACCATCCACTTGGGTGCGTCCGGCGGCTCGGGTGTGCTCGACATCGGCAGCGGCGGTTCAGTGACCGCACACCGAATCTCTTTTGGTTCCGGGGGTAATGGTTCGGGCACACTCAACCTCAACCCCGGCGGGACGCTCACGCTCATATCATCAAACGATGCCGACACTATCGTCGCTGAACCGGGAGCGACGGCACTCGTCAACCTCGCCGGTGGCACGCTCCGCCTTGTCGGAGGCACGAACGCAGTGCCATTCCAGCTAGCGACCGCCTCTCAATCTACGATCGAAACCCATATAGTGCTCAGCACAATATCCGGCTCCATCTCCGGCACCGGCGCGCTCCTCAAAACGGGCCCCTCAACGCTTCTGCTTTCGGGCAACAACACGTTCAGCGGCGGCATGACCATCGCCAGCGGCTACCTCGAATTCGCCTCTCCCAGCCATCTTGGCACCGGTAGCCTCACACTAAACGGCGGCGGCCTGCGCTGGGCCTCCGGCAACACCGCCAGTCTCTCCGGTCGCCAGCTTGTCGTCGCCACGAACGGCGCATTTTGGGATACAAACGGCAATGACGTCGCGCTTGCTTCCGCTTTCTCCGGCACAGGCGTCGTGCACAAAATCGGTGCCGGCACGCTGTCGCTGAGCGGCAATAATACGGTCGCAGGTTTGCAGATCGAGGACGGCCAACTGTCAGTCCCCACTGGTGCCATCCTCGGGGTAAGTGGCCCCAACAACCTCAATGTAAACTCCGGCGCGTTGCACCTCGCCGGCGGCACACTGCAGGTGCATTCCGCCAATCTGACCGGCAATGCCGTTCCTGTGCTCGCCGCCACCACCACGTCGCTTTTCAACACCAACGGCTTCTCGGCCACTCTGGCAGGATTCTCCGGCGAGGGCGCGCTCTCCAAAGTCGGCGCCGGCACCCTCACGCTTTCAGGCAATAACACTTTCTCCGGTGGAATGAGCGTGCAACAGGGCACCCTCGCCTTCGCCGGTGCGTCCTCCCGCATTGTCACGACCCTTGCGCCCACCTTCGGCACCAACCCGTCCGCCACCTTGACCGTCGCGGCAGGGGCCTCATTTACTTCGCAAGCCTCCGTTACTGTGGGCGACAATCAAAGCGATGCCGGCACGCTCCTGATTGCCGACACCGGTTCCGAGTTTGCAACCGCCGGTTCCCTCACCGTCGGTCACAGCTCCGCCGGCACCTTGACGATCTCCTCCGGAGGCCAAGCGACCGTCGCACTCGATGCCGATTTCGGCCGCAACAATCAATCAGGCGGGCCCGGCACTCCCGACATTTTTGGCAGTGGCACGGTCACTGTTACTGGAGCGGCGAGCCGCCTCACGATCGGGGGGAATCTCATCAACGCCGACCGTGGCACCAGTGTGCTCACCATTTCTGCTGGCGGCAATTTAACCGTTACCGGCAACACAACGCTCGCTCGGGACGGGGCTAGTGCTAACGGCCAACTGCTTGTTACCGGCACCGGCAGCAATTTTCTCGCGAGTGGTTCTCTGGACCTCGCAGCGGGAACCGCATTACTACGGGTTGAGCAGGGCGGCTCGGCCCAGATTGGCGGCGACGCATCGGTGGCGACGCAGATTGCAAACAATAGCAGCATCGTTGTGACCGACATGAATTCGCTACTCGAAATCGGCCAGAATCTAACTGTCGGACACCGCTCCGCTGGCAGCTTAATTATTGAGGCAGGCGGACGCACAGTCGTTGGCAGCAGCGTTACTCTGGGCGTCCAGAACGGCCCGCCACTCCAATTGCCCGGAGGTTTCTCCATGCCGGGAGCAAGATCGACCGGTGAAATATCAGTGTCCGGAAGCAGTAGCCTATTCGAAGTAGCCGGAAATATCGCCGCCGGTATCGAATCGGACGGCAAACTCACCCTCGCCAACGGCGGAACGGCCATGATTAACGGGCACTTCGTGCTGGGCACCCAAACTGGCTCCGTCGGCACCATTCACTTGGATACCGGCGGAACATTGGCGATCGGTGGCGATGACGCCTTGCGGTCAGGTGCCGGCGCGGCCGTGCTCAATTTCGCCGGCGGAAACCTCAAAGTGATCAACAGCCCACTCACCTCGTCCGTCCCCGCCACGCTCACAAACACCACCTCCGTGGATACCAACGGTCTCTCCGCCATCCTTTCCGGCGTGCTCTCCGGTTCCGGTGGCCTCACCAAGATCGGCGTCGGCACGCTCACTCTCTCCGCCGAGAACACTTATAGCGGCAACACTTCCATCAACATCGGCACGCTCCGGCTCGCCAACACCTCCGGCAGCGCCTTCGGCTCCGGCACCGTCACGGTAAACTCCGGCACCACCCTCACCGGCGACGGCAGCTTCACCGGCGCCTTGCTGCTCGCCGCTGGTGGCACGTTCTCACCCGGCAATTCTCCCGGCCTCGTCACGATTGGCAGTGGATCCGTTTTCAACGGCCTCACGCTGATGGAAATCAGCGGCCTCGACCGCGGCGTATCCTACGACGCCATCAATGTCGGCGGCGCCGGCTCCATTACCTTTGGCGGCACGCTGACGGTTTCCCTCCTCAACGGCTTCATGCCCTCAGCCGGCTCAAATTTCACCTTGTTCGGCATCACTGCTTCTTCCGGCCTGTTTGATGCCATCAACCTGCCGTCGCTCACCAACGGCCTGCAGTGGGACACCACCGCGCTCTACTCCAACGGCCTGTTGAGTGTTGACGTATCTCCGATCCCCGAGCCCTCCACCTACGCCGCGTTGCTCGGTGTGGGCGCGCTCGCGTGGGTCGCGTTGCGCCGCCGTCGCCGCAACGCGGTCTCACTCCACCGGTAGTTCAATCCAGAACGTCGCTCCGCGCCCCGCCTCCGCGTCGCACCCGACGCGCCCGCCCATCGCCGCGGCCAACCGCTTCGTCACCGCCAGCCCGAGCCCGTGACTCGACTCGCCTCCCGTGGGCCGCGCGCTCCCGCGGCCAAATTTGCGAAACACCTGCTCCACCTCCTCCGGCGCGACACCCGGCCCTTCGTCGCGCACTTGCAAACGCGCGCAGCTGCCGTCGTCCGCCACAGCCACCGTCAGCGTCACCGTGGAATCGGGCGGCGAAAACTTCAGCGCGTTGCTCACGAAATTATCCGCCACCTGACCGAGTAGCGCCGCATCCGCGCGCACCATCACCGGCGCCCCGCCATCCACGCGCAACTGCTGCCTTTTGCCCGTCGCCGTCACCGCCTGCCGCTCCGCCACCGCCTGCGCTGCGGCGCGCAAATCCACGCGCTCCGAGCGCACCGGCAACTGCCCAGTCTCTGCCGCATGCGTGCCGAGGTAGTCATTCACCAGCGCCAGCATGCTCCCCGTCAGTTCGTGGATCGCCTCGTGCGCCCGCCGGCGTTTCTCCGGCTCGGCGAGTCGCTCCGACCGCAGCAAATCCGCCAGCCCGCGCACCGACGCCAGCGGCGCCCGCAAATCGTGCGCGGCGATCGCCATGAATTCATTTTTCTCCGCATTGAGGCGCGACAACTCGTCATTCAACCGCCGCACCTGCTCACGTTGCGCAAACGTGCGCCGCTCCGCTCCTTCGCGAAACCAACTCAACACCACCGTCAACAACGCCACGCCCGCGAGCGAGAACGCGATGTTGCGCGCGTCGTTGCCGCGCGCCGCCGCCGTCGTCGCGAGAAACAACGCGCTCACGCCCGCCACCGACGCCAGCGCAGTAACCGCCACCGCACCGAAGCGCATCGGCAACGCCGCCACCGAAACCAGCAACGCCACGAAAATATCCCCCGTGACGATCCCCGACAGTTCGCGCTCCGGCACGTGCCAGCCGAAGTGCCATTTGATCAAACCCAGTGCCCAGCAAATCATCACCGTCCCCGCCGCAAAAACCCAATCGGCCCGCTCGCGATGGCCCTTCACCCACGTCGAGGCCGCCATCAGCAACCACAACGGCGCCACAATCAGAAAACGCAGCGTCAACGCCGATTCCAAATACTGCGGCAACACCCGGCCAACGTTCGCCACTTCCACCACGCCAAATGCCCCCACCACCAACGCGCCCGCCACCATCATCACCCGCGCGCGCGTCAAACCCAGCGCCTGACGCTCATCGTGAAAGCGCCGCTCCAACGCCGCGTCGGAAAACCGCAATCGCAACGCCTCGCGTTCCAATGTGGCCGGTTGCTGCATGAGCATCAGCCGGTTTGCGTCCGCCAGAATTTCACCGCTGCTTCCGTGCGCGTGCGCACCCGCCACTTCGCATAGATCGACGTCAGGTTGTTCTTCACCGTCGAACGCGAAATCCCCAGCCGCGCCGCCACTTCCTTGTCCACCGCACCGCCCGCCACCAGCTCCAACACTTCGCGCTCGCGCGGACTCAGTGCCGCCAACTCCGTCGCCCCGCCCTTGACCGCCTGCCGCATCATGCCCAACACGCGCCGCGCAATCGCGGGCGACATCGGCGCGCCACCCGCCAGCGCATCCTCGATCGCCGCAAAAATTTCCTCCTCTCCCCCTCCTTTCAACACGTAGCCGACCGCGCCACCGCGGATTGATTCGAGCACCGCCTCGTCATCCGTCGTCGCCGTCAGCATCACGATCAACGCCTGCGGTTGCCGCGCCGCGAGTTCCGCCACCGCCGCCGAGCCGCGCCGCCCCGGCAAGCCCACATCAAGCAACACCACGTGGATCCCCGCTTCCGTTGGCCAGCTCAACGCCGCCTCCGCTGTCGCCGCCGTCGCCACTACCTCGTGCCGCCCGCTCGCGCCCAACAGC
Source organism: Candidatus Didemnitutus sp. (assembly GCA_030681265.1). Lineage (GTDB taxonomy): Bacteria > Verrucomicrobiota > Verrucomicrobiia > Opitutales > Opitutaceae > Didemnitutus. Next base: position 31,821 of record JAUXXD010000134.1, read on the forward strand.
GATTCCAGATAAAGCATGAAATGCGGGTCGTCATCGACCACACCCACGCGGATTCGCGGCGGTGCTTTCGGGAAAATCGCTCCGGTCTCGGCCATGCCGCGGATAGAAAGCAAAGTCCCACCCCCCTGACTATCCCAAAATGGCCTGCACCCTCCCGCTGACTCACGCCGCGACTGGTTCACGCGCAGACAAGAAAATCCCGTCCCTCACTCCGGCCCGTGGCGCGCAACTGCCGGCGGATATCCTCCCGCGCGCCGCGGTTGCCCACGTAACTCAGCACAAAACTCGTATGCACCGGCGGTAATTTTTGCGGCGCCACCACCGGCACGCCGCCCACGCGATGCCCGATTTTCTTCGCATCGATGTCGATGTAGCCGGCCACCCGCACGCCGTGCTCCGCTAGCTTCGCCGCCCGCTGCCGCGTCGGCCGTCCCGCGCCCCACACCCAGATTTCCCGCGACGGCGGTAACTCGCGCCGCAGCCACGCCGCGATCCATTTCGCCTTCAATTGATAAAACGCCTCCACCGCATAACGCGCATCGCACCGCGACAACCGCCCGGGCAAATCGTGCCACGTCAGCAACGTCTCCGGCAGTTTCGCCATCTCCACGCCGGCATCGAGCCAGCGCAGCCACAATTCGTAATCCTCCGGAAAATTTCCTTCCCGATAACCCCCGTGGTCCTCCACCAATGTGCGCCGAAACAACACGCTCGGATGCGCGAGCGGTGCTTCGACGAAACGGTTCAACGCAATCTGCTCCGGCGTCAGCAGCGAGTTCGTCCAGTCCACGTGCAACGCGTAGCCCGCGCTCTTCGTGCGGTCGCCGCCGAATGCCACCGCGCAACTCACCAGCCCGCACGCCGCGTGCTTTTGCAAATACTCCACCTGCGCCGCCAAGCGCTGCGGATGCGATTCGTCGTCCGCATCCATCCGCGCAATGAACTCCCCGTTCGCCGCTGCGATACCTTCATTCAGCGCCGCGACGATCCCGTGCCGGGCGATGTTCAACACGCGCAAGCGCGGATCGTTGAGCGCATACTCCAGCAGAATCTCGCGCGTCGTGTCGGTCGAGCCGTCATCGACCACCACCAATTCCCAATCCGCCAATGTCTGCGTCTGCACGCTCGCCACCGCGCGCGCGACTGTCGTCGCAGCGTTGTGCAACGGCATGACCACCGAAACCAAAGGCATCTCCCGCTTCTGGCGCATTCGCCGCGCGGCGGCGAGCTACAACACGCCGCCCGCTGCCGCCCGCACCACTGCGGCCACCTTACGTGCTCCGCCGGACCGGCGACTGCGCGCGCTTACTTCGCCACGCGATCCGTGGCGATCACACCCTTCTGCTGCAGCTTCTTCACCTTTGGCTTGATCACGAAGGTGCAGTAACCGGCGTTCGGGTTGTTCTTAAAATAATCCTGATGGTAAGCCTCGGCTTCGTAGAATTTTCCGAGCGGCGTGATCTCGGTCACAATCGGGTCATCCCAGATTTTTTGCGCGGCCCCCTTGCCGGCCTCGGCCGCGACGCGTTGCGCCTCACTCGTGTAGAAGATCGCCGAGCGATACTGCGTGCCCTCGTCCGCGCCCTGGCGGTTCAGCGTCGTGGGATCGTGTGAATCGAAAAACACTTCGAGCAATTGCGCGAAGCTCACCACGGCCGGATCGAACTCGATGCGCGTCACCTCGGCATGTCCGGTCGTTCCGGTGCAGATTTGCGCGTAAGTCGGATTCGGCACCTGGCCGCCGGTGTAACCGCTGACGACGCGCTTCACGCCGGGCACGCGTTCAAACACCGCCTCGGTGCACCAAAAGCAACCGCTGCCAAACACGGTGATTTCCGTCGTCGAAGAGGCCGCATCGGCGGCAGAGGGAGAAACTGTGCTCATAAAGAAGAAGGCCGCGACGAGCGCTGCGAAATGGGAGAATCGTTTCATTAACAGTGAGAGAACACGCCCGGCACGGTATTCCTGCGGGCTTAGTGCGCGCGTTGGATCAACTCGACTTCGTAGCCTTCGGGCGCGTCGATGAAGGCGATGCGGTTGCCACTGCCGGATGGCGACGGACCGTCGCTGAGTTTGAAGCCCTTCGCTTCCAACTCGGTCACGAACGCGGCCATGTCCTCCACCTCAAACGCGAGGTGCATCAAGTCAGGTTGCACTTGCACGGGCGTCGCGCCGGCGGGCATTTGGCAGAGTTCGATTTCCTCTTCGCTGTTCGGGGTCGCGAGAAACACCAGTTGCGCGCCGCGCGGCGACGTATGCCGCCGGGTCGCTGTGAGACCGAGCGCGTTTTCGTAGAAGCGCACGCTGGCTTCGATATCGTTTACCCGCATCCGCGTATGGAGAAGCTTTTTGACTGACATGCGCCGCAACGTAGCCTCGGCTTCGTCAAAAGCAAACATGTCCCTCGCCCTCGCCGACATCCGCGCCGCCGCCAACCGCATCGCGCCCCATGTGCAACGCACGCCGGTCCTGTCCAATGCCGCGCTGGATCACGCGAGCGGCGCTCAGTTGTTTTTCAAATGCGAAAGCCTACAGGCCGCTGGCGCGTTTAAATCGCGCGGCGCGTGTAACGCCGTTTTTGCGCTCAGTGACGCCGCCGCCGCTCCGGGCGTCGTCGCGCACAGTTCGGGCAACCACGGGGCGGCGCTCGCCCGCGCCGCCCAGCGTCGCGGCGTGCCGTGCACCATCGTCATGCCGCACAACGCCTCGGTCGCCAAGGTGCGCAACGTCGAGAGCTACGGCGGCCGCGTCGTTTTTTGCGCCCCGAGTCTCGCCGCCCGCGAAGCAGCGTGCGCGGGCCTCATCGCCGACTCCGGCGCGACGCTCGTGCATCCCTTCGACGATTACCACGTGATGGCCGGGCAAGGCACCGCGGCGCTGGAGTTGCTGGAGGAAGTGCCGGAGCTCGATTTGATTCTTTGTCCGGTGGGTGGCGGCGGATTGATTTGCGGCACCGCGGTTGCCGCCAAAGGAGTGCGGCCCACCCTGTCCGTGATCGGCGTCGAACCGGCGCTCGGAGACGACGTCACCCAATCGTTCCGCACCGGCCGGCGCGTCGCCATCGCCACGCCCGCCACGATTGCCGACGGCTTGCGTTCCAATGTCACGGGCGAACGCAATTTCCCGCTCATCCAACAACACGTCGACGACTTCGTCACTGTGACCGAAGCGGAAATCGTGGCGGCGATGCGGCTCGCGTGGGAAGCGTTGCACGTCGTGATCGAACCTTCGTCCGCGGTCGCGTTCGCTGCCGTGCACGCGGAAAAAATCGCGGTCCGCGGAAAAAAGGTGGGCATCATCCTCACCGGCGGCAATGTCGACCTGGACAAACTCCCCTGGCTGCACTCGTGAGCTCCGTTTTCCCCCACCGCCCCACTCCCACGCTTGAACGTCTCGCCACGCCCTGCCTCGTGCTGGAACGCGGTAAGTTGGCGCGCAACCTCATCCGCATGTCCGCCGCGCTCTCGATGCGCGGCGTCGCGTTGCGGCCACACCTCAAGACTGCGAAATGCGTCGAGATCGCGCGCCTCGCCGCGGCGAAGCCGCCCGGCCCGATCACCGTCTCCACACTGCGCGAAGCGGAGTATTTCGCGCACCACGGTTGGAAGGATATTTTTTACGCCGTCGGCCTCGGACCGGGAAAATTGGATCGCGTCGTCGCGTTGCTGCGCGCCGGCGTGCGGCTCGTCACGCTGGTCGATCATCCCGACGCCGCCGCGGCCATCGCTGCGTGCGCCAAGCGCGAGGCAGTCAGGTTTCGCACGGTAATCGAAATCGATTGCGGAGAACATCGCGGCGGGATTGCGCCCGGCAGCGCGGCGTTGGTGACGATTGCGCAGATGTTGGGTGCGAATTTCGCGGGTGTCGCCACGCACGGCGGGCAATCCTACGGCGAACGCACGAAGGAAGGTTTTGCGCAAGTCGCCGAGGCGGAAGTCACGGCCTTGCGCACGGCGGCGCTGCGATTGCACGCCGCGGGTTTCACGAGCGAGATTCGCAGTCTCGGCTCCAGTCCGACCGCGCTCGTCGGCGTCGATTTAGCGGGGGTGACCGAGCTGCGCGCGGGCGTGTATATGTTTGGGGACGCGTTTCAGGCGGGCATCGGCGCGTGTTCGCTCAACGACATCGCCCTCAGTGTGCTGGCCGAAGTCATCGGCCGCCCGGCGGCGCGTCCCAACGAATTCCTGGTCGATGCCGGAGCGTTCGCGCTCTCCAAAGATATTTCGACTGCCGCGTTGCCCGCCGAGCAAAACGCCGGTTACGGCTGGGTCTGCAATCTCGCGGGCGAACGCCTCCCCGGGCTGCGCATGACGCGCGTCTGGCAGGAACACGGGCTCGTGGTCAGCACCACACCATTGCCGAGTGATGCGTTTCGCATCGGTGATCGCGTGCGGATTCTGCCGAATCACGCCTGTCCGACCGCGGCGGCGCATGATCGGTATTTCGTCGTCGCCGGTTCGAATGAGATCGTCGGCGAGTGGACGCGCGTAAACGGCTGGTAGTGGCGATCGGAACTTAGCTGACGGCGAAGCGCGGCAGCCGAATGCGGAAGCGCAGACCTTCGCGCACGACGACGCGATGCTCCAACCAACGACGGCAAGCATCCCAATGCACGTAAGCTGTGACAAACGTCACCGCGCCCAACACATCCGCCGCCCAGTCACCGAAATCGCACACGCGCCCTGGCGTGAAGGCTTGGTGCAACTCGTCGGTGATGCCGAAAACCGACACGATCACGATCGCCGACATGGCACCGAGCGGCATTTTTTCCTGCACGAAGCGCAAGCGGGCAATCAAGAGTGCCATCACGCCGAAGACGCAAAAATGGACGACCTTGTCCGCCTTGCACATGAACTCAGCGAGCACCGGCGAAACCGGTTGCCCAGACGCCACGACAATCGTCGCCGCCAGCATGACCGGCAGGAGGACGCGCCAATGACCTTCAGGTGATTCTTTGAGTAAGGAGTGTTTCACGGAAAACCGGCTAGCTGGAGGCTTGCCGCCCCACCCCGCAATGCGGAAATCATGCCAATCCCTCCTAGGACGAAGATTGTGCCCTCCCTCATATTCCCCACCACGCGACTTATTAACATCATCGCAACGGAACATATCATTAATCGTTTATTATAAATTGTTTCCGCGCCGACATCGTGCGCCGCAGGAACTGGGACAGCCCCTGTGCACCGATCGCTATGAGCGGGCGCGTCCTCGACTGGCGATGAACCCAAACAGGAGTCGCAAGAGCAACGGCTTGGATAACGCGGCCATTGAGTCCTGCAACGGACGTTACAAAAGCGGCTTGGTGCGCGACTATGCTTTCACCGACGAGGCAAAATAGCGCGCCAACGCCTTTGAAACATCGAAGTTTCCGACAACCGCCACCGCAAACACGCCTCCTTCTGTAGTTCCGCTCAATCTAGTGCCGGCAGAGGTGCACGGCGCCGCTCACCACCACTTCCGCTCCGCCGCCATGTGCAAGGCGCAGTCGAGTGTCGGCAAATACGGATGCCAAAGGCGTTCCCATTCGAGACTTACTACGCCGGAGAATTCCCGCGCGAGCACGTCTTGGATTCCGGCCATGGGAAATCCGCCGTCGCCGGGGAGCACATAGGTAAAGGGGTGCCGTGCCGACGGCTGCGGCACGCTGTCCTTGACATGACAATGCACCACTAGCGGTCGAATCCCTGTCCACGTCACCACCGGATCTTCACCGCCTTTTTTCCATGTGTGATGCGTGTCCCACAATATCGCCGGCTTCAGCACGGTCTCGGCAAACTGCTGGATGGCGGCGGCCGTGAAAAGCGAGTCGTGCGTTTCGATCATCACATCGGACTTCCAACCGTTCGTCGTGCGGTGGGCACGCCACCACGCGAGTGAATCTGCCATCTCCTGTTGCGTTGCGGCATCGTTCGGTTTGCCGCCGTCGAACACGCGCAACCACGGCACCCCAAGTGCCTCGGCCCACGGGATAAATTCGAGAAACGCCTCGCGGTCACCCGGCTTGGCTCCGGCAAGTTTCCATGAAGTGTCGAACGACACAAGCCGCACGGGAGACTGGCTCAGCTTCTCGGCCAATACCGTGGGCGTGCCGTAGCGCTCAGCCAACAAGCGCGGCAAATCCACCGTGCCTTCGAGCGCGCGCAACTCCACCGCCTCTAATCTGTGGCGCGTGGCCAGTGCGAGCACTTCGTCGAGTGTAGACTCGTGGCATCCGAGAGTGGAAATGGCGCGGTGGTAAGTCGGCATGGCTGAGTAAAAATCGTGCGGTGGAAGCGACGGGGTGGCAAGCGAGTGAACAAAAAAAGGCCGCTCCTTGCGGGAGCGGCCTCGAAATATTACCAAGCGCGCGCCTTAGAACTTCACTCCGACGCTCATAATCACGCGGCCGGGTTGGCCACGGGCTTGATTGGCGTAGAAGTATTCTTTGTCGGCGATGTTCTTCCACGCGATAGTGCCAGACCAATCGGCGCCGGCCATCTCAGAGCGTTCTGATTCGCCGTAGCGCGAATCGGGACGCTGGTTGAACAAGCCCGGTCACGAGTGAGGTTCGCCGCCGCGAGAGCGCTTATGCGCTTTGTGTTTGGCGCGCGGTGAGCGGAAGAAATCGGCGAAGGCG
>JAUXXD010000140.1 GCA_030681265.1 Candidatus Didemnitutus sp.
GTTCGCGGCGCGGCAATGATCGCGTGATGACCCGCGGCACTTTCGCCAACGTGCGCATCAAGAACTTGATGCTCGGTGGCAAGGAAGGCGGCAATACGCTCGGGCCGGACGGCCAAGAGACGTCGATCTACGATGCGTCGATGGCGCATCAAAAAGCCGGCACGCCACTCATCATTCTCGCGGGTCAGGAATACGGCACCGGCTCCTCGCGCGATTGGGCGGCCAAGGGCACGAACCTGCTCGGCGTGAAAGTGGTCGTGGCGCAAAGCTACGAGCGTATCCACCGCTCCAATCTCGTCGGCATGGGCGTGCTGCCCTTGCAATTCAAGGACGGAGCCAACGCGCAGTCGCTGAAACTCGACGGCAGCGAAACCTACGACGTCATCGGGCTCACTCCCGCCGTGAAGCCGCAACAGGATCTCACGTTGCGCATTACGCGGCAGGACGGTTCGGTGCAGGATGTGGCGGTCGCCTGCCGCATCGATACGCCGATCGAAATCGACTATTATCAGCACGGCGGCATTTTGCCCTACGTTTTGCGCCAGATTGTGGCGAAGAACTAATTCACCGCGGGGAGTGGCCTTCGAGCTGCTCCCCGCGTGAGTTGGTGCGCCCGCGCCAGTCAAGTTTCCACGATGACCGAAACCGCCAAGCCGATTTTTCTCGTGCATCCCTACACCGATCCGGTGTTGGTGCGGATTGACGGGCGCGCGTCGTTTGCCAACTGCGGTTGTCTGCGCGATTTTTTCGCGGAGATGACCCGGCAAGGGAAACGACGTTTCGTGTTGGATTTCCAAGGCTGTGGCAGCATGGACAGCACGTTTCTCGGCGTGTTGGCCGGTGCGGCGATGCAGTTGCGCAAACAAAGTCCGGCCGGTGAACTGCTTTTGGTGCGAGTGGCGGAGCGGAATCTTGAATTGATCCGCAACCTTGGGTTGCACCGCTTGGCGACGGTCGAGTCGGGTGATTTCGCAATGGATTTCGCGCGTGGGGGCGTGCAAGCGTTGTCGGAGCAGAAGCGCGACGAACTCGAAAGCGCGAAACTGGTGCTGGAAGCGCATGAAAATCTCGTCAGCTCCGACGCGAGCAACGCTGAGAAATTTCAGGACGTGCTCGCCTTCCTGCGCAATCAGGTGCGATCCGACGGACGGAGTTAGCGGGCGCGCAGCGGGAGCACGGCTGCGCTGATGCCAGAGGGCATTAGTGGTGAATTTGACTCGGCATCGGTCGCCGGGAAACTACACAAGAGACGGTTACCATGACGCAATTTCTCCTCGGTGGTGTGCTCGGCGCATTGTTGGTCTACGCCCTTTATTGGCGCGCACAGCGCGAAGCGGCACGTATTGAGGAGGAGAAAACCTCACTCCTCGAAGAGCGGCAAATCGTGTTGGACTACATGCACGCGATGGTGGACGCGGTCGGGGCACGATTGCCGCGCGATGAACTATTTCAACGCATCGTGCACGCGTCGATTCTCAGCACGGGGGCGTTGAGTGCGTGCATTTTTGAAAAAGGAGCGGACAACATGATGCGCGGCGTGGCGGTTGAGGGGTTGTTTCCACCGCACCGTCCGATTCCCGATGCGCAGCGCATCAAGATGGTCACGCGCGCGAAGTTCATTGAGCAGGTGTTGAAATCGGAAGCATTTCCCGTCGGGGAAGGTGTGGTTGGTGGCGTGGCGGCGACCGGCAAGGGCGCACTGATCGTGAATGCGCCGTCAGACGAGCGCGTCGTGAAGCACGACGATGAGGCATTGGTGGTGCGCTCGGTCATCGCGGCTCCGATCATGGTGCGCGATCACTTGATCGGTGTGCTGTGCGTCTGCAATGCGGCGGACGGGCAACCGTTTACCGAGACGGATTATTCGTTGGTCGCGGCGTTGGCGGAGCAAGCGGGCCTGGCGGTGCACAACGCTGATTTTCTCGCGTTGCAGGTGGAGAAGCAGCGTATCGATCTCGACCTGACTCTCGCCAGCGAAGTGCAATTGATGTTGTTGCCCAAAGAGATGCCGCTGATTGCGGGCCTCGATTTAGACGCACGCTACATGGCCGCGCAGATGGTCGGTGGCGATTTTTACGATGCGATCAAGCTGGATGAATATCGCGTGGGCATCGCGGTGGCGGATGTGGCGGGGAAAGGCGTGCCGGCGTCGCTCTTGATGGCGATTTGCCGCACGCATTTGCGGGCGATGGCACCGATGCACCAATCACCGGCCCGTGTGCTTTGCGAAATGAACCGCGTGCTCACAGAAGACATGCGTGGTGGTATGTATATCACCATGACCTACGCCGTCATCGATTTGCAGCGCGCCGAGATTACCCTGGCACGCGCAGGTCACGAACTACCGTTACTCGTCGCGCCGCGGGCTGAGGGAAACGAACCGCACTGCCAGTTTCTCGGCTCCGACGGCATGCCCTTGGGATTGGTCGATGACGCGACTTTTGCGGAAGTGTTGACGGAAAGAAGCGTGCCGTTCCGCGCCGGAGATACGTTGGTGCTCTTTACGGATGGATTGACGGAAACGCCGAATGCGGAAGGGAAGGAATTTGGGAATGCGCGATTGTCAGACGTGGTGCGGGAAAATAGTGGGCGAGCAGTTCGAGAGCTAAACGAGTCGGTCTTGGTTGCGGTCAAAAATTTCGGAGCCGGCGGCTTAAGGGACGATTTCACGCTCTTTAGCGCCCGAAACAGGACGGGAAGACCCTAGGAATAGAATAGGGATTAGGCCTTATTTATTATTGCAAATTGCGGGTAGTTTCTCAAGTTGGTGCCATGAAACTGAAATCCCCCAACTGGTGCGCGGCGTCTCGCTCGATCAGTTTGCTGTTGGTGGGTGGGTTTCTGGTGATGGGCTCCGTGCCGCTCTGGGGGCAAGCCAACATCAGTGTTTACGATACTACTGGCTGGACTGCGTGGACACTGCCGAACGGCTCGATCATGACCGACCCCCGCAACGATCAACAGACGGGGCAGGGAGCGGACGATTTTGTCGGCGACTCGACTTACGCGGGATTTCAACAAAAGGCTGGTTTGATCAATAGCACCGACCATTTGTTGATTCGGGCGCGTTTCGACAAATTCGACGCAGTGAACCAATGGGGCAACGGTGGCAATTTTGGCCTCGGCATGGATATCGACGGCAACGGCTCAATCGACCTGATCATGGTGATGACCGAGAATTCCGGGAATGTGAACAACCGGGTGCGCACCGTGAGTTTTGGCACGCCTGGCACGGGGGCCAACACCGGCCCCAGCACGACCTCGTGGACCTTCCCGAGCCAGACGGCGATTACTTTGACCAGAGATGTAACCTACCGCACCGAGCAAGCGAGCGACGGTTCGAGTTTTGGTGGCAATGCCGACGCTTGGGTGACCTTTGGTCTCTCCTTTGCTTCATTGCAAAATGCCATCCGCACCTACGCGAAAGGCGATTTCTCAAATTACGTTTTTAACTACGAGAGCAACATTTCCTACATCACCTACACGTCCACGCAGACCAACGCCTTGAATCAGGATTTGTTCGGGGCGACGGGCGGCACGTCTTCCAGCCTCACTTGGGGTGAACTGGGCGCCATCACGCCGCCAATTTCGCCTTATGGTGGTGTGCCGGAACCGGCAACTTATGCGCAACTCGCACTGCTGCTGCTGGCCGGTGGATATGTCGCGCACCGCCAGCGCCGCACGGCAAAGTCAGGCCGGGCACCGGCGCGTGTCGCCCACCTGAATTTGACGGACTAAGCTGCGTCATGGGAGCAACGAGCGGTAACACGCGACCGCGCAAGAAATGGATGGCGGATGCCTTTCGCTTGGTTTGGTCGATTATCTATTGGAATACGCGGAAGACGGTGTTCGTCGTGCGCGGTCGCCGCGGGCGTGCTCCGTGCCAGAATCCCAGTGACGATTGCATTCCCGGTGAAGTGCGCTGCGACGCCGTGTTGATGTGGGACAGTCCCGCGCGGTTTCGCCCTATTTGCCCTCTGCTGGTGCACACGGCGAACGGTTGGTGCTGTTCCGTGGCGCCGCAGTCGGTGCGCTCCTTCTGGGGGCGCGCGTTGGGCTGGTTCACCGTGGGGGCATTGGCGCTCTACCTGATTGGCGGCACCGCCTTTTTTGTCGGCCTGCGCAGCGTGGGGCGCGCGCCGGTGACCTGGGCCCAAGTGCTCTGGCCGGGCAAGTGGCACGAGATTCGCACGGTGCAATCCGAAGCACTGTTTGGCCGCGCCATGGAGGCCTTCGTCGCCGGCCGGTTGAACGAAGCATTTCTGGCGCTGAGCAGCGCGCGCCAGCGCGACCCCGGCAATTACAGGTCCGGCTTGCTGTTGGCGCAGCTCACCATGTTTCAGGGCAGCTTTCTGTTCGCCGACGACGTCTACGCCGAGTTGCTCCGCGATCATCCAGCCGAACGCTTTCAAACGGCGGTGCATTATCACGACACTTTGCTGGCGATGAACCGACTCGATCGCCTGGCCGGACATTGTGCGGCGATGGCCCATGCCGACCCGCAACACGCGGCGGTGTGGGTGCGCTCATTGCTCGTGGCGGTGCGGGCGCGTGGTAACGGCGCAGAATTTTTGCAACACCAGGCGGAGGCGGTCGAGCGGCTGGCGCCGTTTGCCCAATTCCTTTTGCGGGCGGAAGCGATGCTCGGACGTGGTGAACGCACCACCGCGATCCGGCAACTGGCGGCGCCGTTCCGTGGTCCACTCAATCCGATCTACATGCAAGCGCAGGTTGAGCGTCTCGCGGAAAGTGGCGCGCCGCTGGAAGCGCATGCGCTGCTCGATTTCTACGGTCCCGCACTGGGCGAATTCGAACAAGTGCGCACACGCTGGAAAATCGATCTCCTGACCGGGGAGGAATGGGCGGTGGCGGCGAGCTTCCGCGCTCTGCTCGCGCAAAATTTAACGGCGGGGCAAGTCGAACGTCTGGCTCTCGTGTTGATCGAGCATCCCAGTGCCGCGCGCTTCCGCGAGTTGCATCAGTATGTGCTGCGTTCCGCCGCTGTGGCCGCGGCCGTGAGTGGCCCCGCCCTGTGGATCACCGGGCTGGTCTGCGGCGCGCCGGAGGAAGCTGTCGTGTGGCAGCAGCGCGGCGTGCAACCGTTGGGTGAACGCTATCCGGATGTGTCCACCATTGATCTGCAGAGTCGGCGGATTCTCCAAACCAACTCGGTGGTGCATGTCGCCAACGCCATCACGCTGCCGCGCGAATTTGTCCTCACGCTATTCTCGCGACCATTTGCAACTCCGGTGGCGCAGCGCTGAGTTCTGCCATAACGACAAAACGCGTTTGCGTTTGTGGCCGGTGCTCCTTCCCGTAGTCGCGATGTCCGCGCCCGCCCACGACTCTGCACCTCGTTTCAACTTGCCCGATGCGACGGGGCATTTTGGTCCCTACGGCGGCGTGTTTGTGCCGGAAACATTGATGACCGCACTGGAGGAACTCACCGCCGCCTACGCCGCGGCGAAAATCGATCCAGTTTTCCAAGCCGAGTTGCGGCACCACCTGAAGGAATTCGCCGGTCGTCCCACCGAACTCTATTTCGCCGAGCGACTGACCGCGCACTGCGGGGGAGCGAAGATTTATTTCAAACGCGAAGACCTGCTCCACACGGGGGCGCACAAAATCAACAACGCACTCGGCCAGGCCTTGCTCGCGCGCCGCATGGGAAAGCAACGCATCATCGCCGAAACCGGAGCCGGCCAACATGGCGTGGCGACAGCGGCGGTCTGCGCGAAGTTCGGTCTCGATTGCACGGTTTACATGGGCTCCGTCGATATGGAGCGGCAGGCATTGAACGTGTTTCGCATGCGCCTGATGGGCGCGAAAGTCGTCGGCGTCGAGGCCGGCCAACGCACGTTGAAAGACGCCGTCAACGAAGCGATGCGCGACTGGGTTTCCAACGTGCGCGGCACGCACTACATTCTCGGCTCCGCGCTCGGCTCGCATCCGTATCCGATGATGGTGCGCGATTTTCACCGCGTGATCGGCACGGAGTTGCGCGAACAAATCGTCGCCCGGGAAGGTCGTTTGCCCGACGAGATCATCGCGTGTGTGGGCGGCGGCTCGAACGCGATTGGCGTCTTCTTCGATTTTCTCGACGACCCGACAGTGGCGCTAATCGGCGTGGAGGCGGGCGGTCGCGGCATCACGCGCGGCGAACACGCGGCACGCTTTGAAGGCGGACGCCTCGGCGTGTTGCAAGGCGGCAAGACCTACATTCTGCAAAACGACGACGGCCAAATTGAGCTCACGCACTCGGTTAGCGCCGGACTCGATTACGCGGCGATTGGTCCGGAGCACGCCTATTACCGTGATTTGCAGCGCATCCAATTTGCCTACGCGACCGACGATGAAGTCTTGGCCATGTTTGAACTCTGTTCGCGTTTGGAAGGCATCATTCCCGCGCTCGAATCCACGCATGCGCTGGTGCATGCGGTGAAGCGCGCCCGTGAAATGCGAGCCGATCAGGTTCTCGTGGTGAACTTGAGCGGTCGCGGCGACAAGGATGTGCAACAGGTGCAGAAGATGCGGGGATAAGAGAACTGGCGCGCACGAATTACCGTGCCGCCCTGCGGGTTCCCTGCCTAACTCGCGGGCATGAATAGCATGACTGGCTTTGGTCGCGGGTTGACGACAATCGGGTCGCGCACGATTTCCGTGCAGGTCAATTCCGTGAATCGGCGCGGACTGGATTTAACCGTAGCGCTGCCGGATGCGTGGGATTCGTTGGAATCGGCCGTGGCTGAAGCGGTGCGCCAAGTCGT
>JAUXXD010000144.1 GCA_030681265.1 Candidatus Didemnitutus sp.
GTCGGCCAGCGCGCGGTCGGTGTTAAGCGAGATGCCGAGATGCCGCGCCAACCCGTTGCCTGATCCGCAGGGCACCAAGCCGAGAGCTACGGCGCTGCCAATTAATCCTTGGGCGACTTCGTTGACAGTGCCATCGCCACCGATAGCGGCGACGCATGAATATCCATCGATGACGGCAGAGCAGGATAACTCCGTGGCCTGGCGCGCGGCAGTTGTTGCAACTAGCGTAACGGAACTGGAGTGGCGCCGCGCGAAATCGGAAAGCGATTTGGCGAACGTTGGATGGCGGCGGTTATGGCCGGAGGCAGGATTAAAAACTAACAGCGTGCGACCATTCATGGCATTTTCTCCACCGACGCTGCACGCGGTGCCAAAACCCTTTGCCACATCGCGAGCACGACCCACGCGAGCAGCATCGTGACGAGCGTGTGGCTCAGGTAGTGTGCACCCTTCAGCATTTGGTAACCGCCCATCCACCAGCCCAGCGTGAGCCCGACGAGGATCCCCCCGCGCCGCCAGCGACGACTTGGGCGGACCAAGGCGAGTGCGATCAACGCGAAGCCGCCGCTGGCGTGGCCGGCGGGAAAACAATGGCCACGCGACGTCGGTCGGTCGTCGACCGGATACGCGCCGCACAGCGCCACATAAGGCACCGCGCCGCCGTAGCGCCGGATTTCCGACGGACAAAAGACGTTGGTCAAATTTTTGCCAAGACCGGCGAGGGCGGGCAGCGTCGTCAGCGTGAGGACGGCCACCCAGAGTCCCCGACGCGACAACTGCCAACGCTCCCGCCATGCCGCCGGACCGGCGGCCAACGCCAGCGCGGTGAGTGCGCAAAGCCAAACGAGATGCTTCGGGCCATTATAGAAAATGGCGCGGCCCCACGTTTCGTCGCGATCGACGATCCACCTTCCCCGGGCGAAATCGAAAAACTGGTCCTGCACCAGCAAGTCCAGTGAGGTGAACTCGAAGAGGGCGAGAACGGCGGCCAGGCCCAGCAGTGCGGGCGCGAGCGTCGGCCGCAACGAGGCGGCGGGAGACGAAGCGCGGTGACTCATGGGTTCGCCGAAAAACTGAAGCGCTGCCGCAGTTTTTTGAAATCAAAATTCACGCGTAGTTTCAGACCGGCTCCGACATCCGTTCCGTCGGGGCCGTTGGTGAGGCGGAGACCGAGACCAAGCAACCACTGGCCGCGCGAATCAAACGTGTATTTCTTGGGGATTCGCCAGACGATGCCGGGGCGCAGGCTAAGGACGTTGCCCTTGAGCGGACCGCCGAGCCAGTCGGTCGTCGTCCAGTTGACTTCGAGGGTATAATGGTAACTGCCGTGCTCCCAGACGAGACCGGTTGTGAGCGTCGCGGTGTCATCGCCGAGTTGGTTTTTTTCGAGACGGCCGACGGCCGTCGTTTCGTTCACGAAATCCGCGCCGAGGCCCCAGAAAACGCGCACATCCTCGTAGCCCGCCAGTGGTCGCGCGAAGGTCACGAAGGGCGCGACATGTTGCAGCCCGTCCGTCACTTCAACCGGTGGTCGCCCGAGAGGCCGGGTCAGGTCGAGGCCGACGGCGCTGTCCCAGTTGGGCTGGATGCGATTGCCCAACCGATACTTGGTCCCGAGGTTGAAAGAAGAGAAACCCTTTTGCGCAAAGAATGAGGTGTCGCCGATGCCGTGGGAGATATAAGCTTCGAGCTCCGCGGTCGCTTCCCAGTTTTCCGTCAGCCCGTAGCGCATGCCGAAGGGCACGCGCAAGTGGTCTTTGTTGATCAGGTCACCGAAGTGCGGCTTGAACAGCAGATGGAGCGAATTTTTGGGTTCGGTGCCGGGGAGCGCGGCATTGAAGATGCCGCGGACCTGCAGGGCGCTGTCGGTGACGGTATTTTCGGCTGCCGTCGATGCGCCGAGGACAACGAGGAGGGGGAGGAGGGAGATAACAGGGGTGGAGGCGCGCATGGGTTAGTTGCTGTCGGCGATGCGGTGGGGGCGCGGGGCGGCGAGTGCCTCGCCCTGTCGCGAGTAATGGGCGAACTCGGTCGCGGTCAGTGCGCGGTAGGTGCGCTCCTTGTAGGCGTAGCTGGCCGATTTATAATAGGCGATGGCTTCATTTTCGGCGGTCTCGTTGCGCGCGGCGGCCATGAGTGTGCCTGCGGGCAACGTCACCCGGTAACTGCTCGTTTCGCGTTGCGGCTTCAAGACGACAAAATGCTCATCCTCAAGATGGCCGAGTTTCTGGTAGTTGCCGATCAAGGCGTGGGTCGCTTTTGCGGGGGTGCGCCGCACATCATGACCGAAGAAGCGGGAAGGGTAACTCCAGTTGAGCAAACCGAGCAGCGTCGGCGCGTAGTCCATCTGACTGGTGAGTTGGGTGATTTTGCCCGGAGCGATGTGGCCGCCGGGCGAGTAGATCAGCAGCGGAATATGGTAATTCTGCACCGGCAATTCTGTCTTGCCGGCGCTCGCAGCGCAGTGATCCGCGACGATGACGAACACCGTATTTTGGAACCACGGCTTGGTCGCCGCTGCGCGGAGAAACGCGCCGATGGCGAAATCGGAATATTTCACTGCACCGGCGCGGCCCGCGAGTTTCGAGGGCAGGTCGATACGTCCTGCGGGATAGGTGAACGGGCGGTGATTCGACGTCGTCATGACGAAGTAATGGAACGGTTTGCCGACGGCGTGCGATGCATCGGCTTCGCGGAGGGTCCAGCGGTAGAGATCCTCGTCGCAGGCGCCCCACGCATTGGCGAAGGTGATGTCGTCGCTGGCGACGCAGTTGCGGTCGATGACGCGGTAGCCGTTGTTGCCGAAAAAATAGTTCATGTTGTCGAAATAGCCATAGCCGCCGTAGAGAAATGCGGTGTCGTAACCCTTGGCGCGGAAAACGGAGCCGAGGGTGAAGAGTTGCTCGTTATGCGGGCGCTTGATCAACGAGCGACCGGGCGTCGGCGGAAGCGAGAGCGTCAATGCCTCCATGCCGCGGTCTGTGCGTGTGCCGGTGGCATAGAAATTTTCAAAGACCAGGCTCTTCTTCGCGATTGCTTCAAGTTCTGGCATCAAGTGCGACGCGCGATTAAAGGTGCCTAAGAAATCCGCACTCAGACTCTCCACCGTAATCTGGATTACGTTGGGATGCAGTTCGGTGCCGTCGTTTTTGATGTAGCGCAGCGTATCAAATTCCGTCGGCGCGAGCAGTATTGAGCCATCTGCAACTAGTTCGTGGCGCATAATCGAGAAGGCCTTCTCCGTCGGAATGGTTCGGTAGAATTGATCGTAATCGAGGACGTTGTTTTGAAAGGCGGCGAAGAGTGACCACAGCCCGTTCTTGGCTAGTTCACGATGGTGGTTGTTCGCGAACGAAGGCAGTTGGCGCTCATGCAAAATGATGCCAAGCAGGAGCGCGCCACCAAACCAGATCGGCGCGGTGCGCCAACGACGGCTTGCCGGACTTTGAGCATGCGTTAGCCAACGCGTGGGCCAGCCTGTGGCGAGGATTATACCGCCCAGCACGAAGGCGCCGCCTAGCACACCACTGATAATGAGCGGCAAGCTGTAGGATTCGCGGATATTTGCGATTACTTCGGTCGTATAGACGAGGTAGTCGACGGCGATGAAGTTGAAGCGCACGCCGAACTCGTCCCAGAACGTCCATTCCGAAACAGTGCCAAACAGCAACACGAACAGGATCACGAGACCTACCGCGTGGGAGAGTCCGCGCTGCCAACGGCGTTGGCCCCAGTTGGCGGGCAGACAGGCGAGCACGAAAATCAACGGCAAAGACGCATAGGCCGCCGCACCGATATCGAACACCAAGCCCCAGACGAACGACGCGAGTAGCGACGCATCGACGGTGACTTCCCTCCACGCCTTGGCGAGCAGGGCGCAGCGCAGCGCGAACCCGAGGGCGACGAAGAGCACGAGGAAGAGCCACACACCGCCAAAACGGGAGCACAGCAACGGAGACGAAAGACTCGTCGTCGGTGATTCAGGAGACGGCGTGGGCGCGCGACTGGCAAGGGACATGGCAACAGGATGCCTCGCCGAAATGAAACGAAGCTGAAACGGAGATTAATTTGCGTTCATCCGTGCGCGACCCAGTGGGAAAATCTCCGGCAAAGTTGTGGCTCGCGTGCCTGCGGGAGTGCGCAATGCTGCGGTTTTCCATGGCTCAACTAGGCAAACGCAACTTTCTCCCCATCGTCCGATTCGCTCCGCCGGGACTGTATCTTGACGGCGGCGCGCACGGAGAAATCCTGTTGCCCAGTCGCTACATTCCGGCCGGCGCGGTGCCAGGCGGCAATGTGGAGGTGTTTGTCTATCGTGATTCTGAAGATCGCTTGGTGGCGACGACGGAAACACCATGTGCCGTCGTGGGCGAATTCGCCTGTTTGGCCGTGGTCGCGGTGAATCCGCGCGTCGGAGTGTTTTTGAATTGGGGACTGGAAAAGGATTTGCTCCTGCCGATCCGCGAAACCGCGGGTCCGTTGGAAGTGGGCGATCGCGTGGTGGTGCAAGTGATGGTGGATCGAAAAACGGATCGCCTGATTGCCAGCGCGCGGCTCAACCGCTTGCTCGACTTAAAGCCGCCGCACTACCACGAAGGCGAATCGGTGAAACTGCTGGTCGCGAGCCGCAGTCCGATTGGTTACAACCTAATCGTCAATCACGCGCACCGCGGTTTGCTTTACCACACGGATGTGCCCAACGGGTTGCAGATCGGACAACAGGTGCAGGGCTACGTGCGTTCGATTCGTCCCGACGGGAAAATCGACCTCGCGTTGGGCCAGGCGGGCCACCGCCGCATCGGGCCGCTGGCCGAGCAAGTGTGGCAAGTGCTCAAAGCCAGTGGCGGCGCGTTGCCGTATAACGACGACAGTTCACCGGAGGACATCCGCGAGACGTTTGCGATGAGCAAGAAGGCGTTCAAACAGGCGATCGGCGCGCTCTTCAAAGAGCGGCGCATCGTCATCGACGAACACGGTATTACGGCAGCGATGGACACGCCCGCGAATTGAGGGATGGACTACCAAGTCCGCGCAACTACACAGACATCATGAAAAAGGCTCGCTCTTCCACTGCCTCGACCAACGCCGCCGCACCCCGCGCGGTCATCGTGCGCGAAGTGCCCATTGAGCTGTGCCAATTGCTCAAGTTCGCCGGCGTGACCGAGAGCGGTGGCGAGGCGAAACAGTTAATCGGCGCGGGCGAAGTGTTGCTCAACGGGGTCGTAGAAACACAGAAGCGCAAAAAACTCGCCGCCGGCGATCAAGTGGCGGCGCGCGGCCAATTGCTCGTCGTGCAACTCCGCTAACGCAACGAGGCGATTTGGTGACGACTTTCGCTACACTCGGACTCGACGCCGCCATGGTGCACGCGGTAACGCAGCACGGTTACACGGAGCCAACGCCGGTGCAGGTTGAAGCGATTCCGGCGGTGCTGGCGGGCCGCGATGTGTGGGCGTCGGCGCAAACCGGTTCGGGCAAGACGGCCGCATTTGCGTTGCCGCTATTGCAACGGCTCGGTGCCGCGCGTCACTCGCGCGGACGATTTGTGCGCGTGCTCGTGCTCGTGCCGACGCGCGAACTGGCGATGCAAGTGAGTAAATTTTTCCGTGATTACGGCGAAGCGCGGCCGGAAAGACTGAAGGTGCTGACAGTGATCGGCGGCGTGTCGATCAATCCGCAGATGATGGCGCTCGGCGGTGGCGCGGATGTGCTCGTCGCGACCCCGGGGCGTTTGTTGGATTTGGTCGACCACAACGCCGTGAAACTTTCCGCTGTGGAAACACTCGTGCTCGACGAAGCGGATCGCCTTTTCGATTTGGGTTTTGCGGAGGAATTGACGCGCATTCTCACGCTCCTGCCGGAGCGCCGACAGAATCTGCTCTTCTCCGCCACGTTTCCGCCAAAGGTGCAGGATCTGGCGACGGCGTTGCTGCGCGATCCGGTGCGCGTGGACGTGGCAGTGCGCGCCGCGAAGGCACCGGCGATTCAACATCGCGTGATCGAAGTCGATCCGCCGCGCCGCACGCAGTTGTTGCGGCACTTGATCGAGACGCACCAGTGGTCCCGCGTGCTCGTGTTCGTGGCGACGAAGTATGCCACGGAGCATGTCGCGGAGAAGCTGCGCAAGGCTGGACTCAATGCGACCGCGCTGCATGGCGAACTCAGTCAAGGCGCGCGCACACGGGCGTTGGAAGATTTCAAGGAATCGAAAGTGCAAGTGCTGCTCGCCACCGATGTCGCGGCGCGTGGTCTGGACATCGCGCAGTTGCCCGTGGTGGTGAATTTCGATCTACCACGCTCGACAGATGATTACACCCATCGCGTCGGTCGCACGGCGCGGGCCGGGGAAAGCGGGCTCGCGGTGAATTTCGTATCGGCGGGAACGCACGCGCATTTTTGTCTGTTGGAGAAGCGGCACGGGCTCGTGATTGAGCGCGAACAGATTGAAGGCTTCGAACCTGTTGCAGAACCCATGTCGGCGACGTCCTTGCCCAACACGGGCGGCGTGAAAGGAAAACGAAAGAGCAAGAAAGACAAAGCGCGGGAAGCGGCCGCGCGCGCGGCGAGTGGTGAACCGGAGCCGACGGGCGATAAATTTCCCACGGGTCCGCTCGAGCCGACGCGCCGCTTTGTGTGGCGGCGGATGCGCTAAGCGAAGCGCTTAGTCGGCGGGCGGCACGAAACAGTGCGGGCAGGAGATGTCGGGCACGTAGTGCGGATGCGCTTGTTCCGCAGCGGTGAGCGGCATCTGGCAATTGAAGCAAAGCTGCGACTCGGTCTCGCGGAGGGCCGGATCGACGCCGACGCGGCGATCAAACACGAAACACTCGCCTTCGTAGTGCGCGCCGCCGCATTCCTCGAAATATTTTAGGATGCCGCCGTCGAGTTGGTGAACTTGTTCGAATCCGGCCTGCACCATAAACGGACCCGCTTTCTCGCAGCGAATTCCGCCCGTGCAGAACATGACAATGGGTTGTGCTTTCAACTCCTCCGGTAAACGTGCAACCGCCGTGGGGAAATCACGGAAATGATCGATGCCCGCGGGCACCGCGCCGCGAAACGTGCCCATGCGCACTTCGTAGTCGTTGCGCGTGTCGAGCAAAGTGACAGGACGTCCCTCATCGAGCCACTGCTTCAACTGGCGCGGAGTAAGCTTGGGCGCGGGACGGCGCGCGGGATCGATACCCGGCACACCGAAGGCGATGATTTCTTTTTTGATCTTTACCAGCATCCGATTGAACGGCTTTTCCGCGCTGGGACTTTCCTTCGGCGTGAGGTCGGCGAGGCCGGGCACGGTGCGAATCGCGTCGATCAACACCTGCAAGGCGGCGCGTTCGCCCGCGACGAACAAGTTAATGCCTTCGGGGCTCAAGAGAATCGTGCCGCGCAAGTTGCCGGCATCGGCGATGGCCTTGAGCTGTTCTTTCAGCTCAGGCAGACCTTCGAGCGGCGCGAACTTGTAGGCGGAGAGATTAACGATGACGGACATGACTTGCGCATCATCACAGTCGGTGCCGCCGTGCAGGCAAGCGCGCAGTGCGCGGGAGTGGGTGGCGGGTCCGCACGGCAACTTGCCCAAGGCAGCTTTTGCGGCAGCGGGTTAACGGCGCTCGGGCAGCGCGGCGGGCGGAGCGAAACCGGCGCCGGCATCGGTGGCGAAGAGCATGTGATCGCCCGCGCGGTAGTAAATCGTCAGCCCACCTGCGGGACTTTGATAAACTTCGTCAGCGGCAATCGCGGTCGCACTGGCAAACCAATCGGGGGTCACGACGGCAACTGCGGCATTGCGCGATGCGATCACGCGCAGCAGTCCGAAGGATTCGCCGTCGCGCAACGCGGTGAGTAATTCGGCGCTGGGCGAGAGTTGGAGAAACCACTGCCAGCGTTGAACATTGCCTTGGTCGATCCATTCGCGGCGCTCGGCGTGGATGATGTGGTCGGTGGCGGTGGGATGTCGCCAGAAGGCGCGGCGAAAAATCTCGGCGGGAGCCTGGCTGACGACGATGGTTTTTCCGGGCGCTTCGTGAATGACGAGGGTTGTGGGAGCCGCGGCGGGAGAGTGACGCCAGTGCGGCTGCAGGAGGATGGTGCCCAGCACCACGGCAGCGACGGCGCCGAGCAGTATCCACTTCTTGTTCATCAATTGCCCGAGTGCGAGTAGGTGCGGAGGAAGAGACGGATATCGGTGATCGTGCGCACGAGTCGGTCGAGCGCCAGTTGTTCGTCGTTGAGCAGGGTGTAGGCCGGAATAACCAGCTTCCATTGACTGTTCCAGACGCTGCGGCCGACCAGACGCGAGTTGGTGAATTCGGAGGGCATCGTGCTGTAGAAGAAGGCGGGGTCGCTGACCGGGCGGAACGCTTGGTGCTTTCGCGCGATCCAAAGTTGTTCATTGAGTGTGCCCTGCGGCGTGAACAATTGGGTCCCCGAGTAGGCGGTTTGCCCGAGGTTGAACGGGAGCGGGATAGCCTGATCCTTCACGGACCAGGAACGCACCACACCGGTGTCGCCGAACGGTGGAGCGAGGATACTGTCAACGCCCGCAGGGATAAGATAGACGTAAGGAGTCGCGCTGAGGGCATTCGGATTAGAGCTGGCTGGCTTGCCGGCGTTCGGCGTGCCGATGGCGTAGGGGTCCATGCCGATGTAGCCGTCGAGGACGACGCCGGTGGAGTAAATCTTGGTCGCGAAGTTGGAGGCCGTGTAGGAGTGGTCACCAGCGGCGAGTGGTCGGCCGAAGAAGTTCAAGCCGTGACCGATTGTGGTCGTGAAGGAGATGACAATGCCGGGCACCGCTGCGCCGTTGGACTTGCGGATGTTGCGGCAATAGAGAGCGACGTCGGGATCGTTGAGGACGTTGCTCATGATATGCTGCTCAAGAATCTGGCGCCACGCCTTGTCATCTTCGGTAGTGGAGGCATCGGTGCGGATGCGGAAAAGTTCCTGTCGCAGCGAGAAGAGCGTGCCGTAGTTGTCGGGATTGTTGATGCCGAGCCGTGATTTCACGACAGACCAATCGCTTTGCAAACGCGCGAGCACACTGGCGATGCCGCCGTCGCCACGGGTGTTGGTGGTGGCGAGAGGAATGCCGTTGTCGAAGTCGCCGAGTGAGCGTGTGGCGACAATACCGTCGATGACCGACTGTCCAGCGGGGGTGCCAAGTAGGCCGGTTTCGTAATCGTAGCTCTGCACCGCAAGGTAGGAGTATTGGGCGGCGAGATCGAAGAGGGCCTGATATTGTGAGAGTTCCTCATTGCGGAACGTGCGGTAGGTCATATCCCGCGTGCGATAGCCTTGGATGACAGCGGCGGCGCGACGGCGGAAGCTCTCCCGTTCCGACAGGACTTGGTCGGCTTTGGCAACGAGGCGGGTGATCTGCTCGTTCGCTTTCTGTAACTGGCCGAGGCGGCGCGAGATTTCGTAACCTGCTCGTAGCACTTCGTAGTAGAGTCGTTCGAATTCGACGACGTGCTGCTTGTCTTCATAGTTCCATTCGTATTGCGAGAGGAGGGCGTCGCCGTCGGTGACGTTCTGATTGGCCTGTTGCTCGAGGTAAGAGGAGGCGGTATCAATTGCTTGACCGGCCAAATCGAGGGTGTGCGAGGCGATGGCACCGGAATTTTTGAAGAGCGAACGTGCGGCGGAGGTGGCGTCGAAGGACAGGCCGACGGAAAGTGGCGGCGCAGCGGCAAAACCATCGTAAAGATTCTGCACATAGCCGGCGACGGTGGCGAGCTGATCAGCGCGCGACTTCATGGTCTTGGCGGCCTTCAGCAAATCACCGGCGAGAGATTTCTTTTCCTCAGTGGTGGCCGTCGCCTCGGCGAAGCCGGTGCGGAATTCGGTGAAGAGTTGGTAATCACGGTCAAAGCGACGCAGTAGGATTTTGAGCGCTGCGGCGGATTCGCGGGCATTAATTTCCGCTTCATAGGCTTCGAGGAGGGCCGCTTGAATGGCGCCGGGCTGCAATCGCGAACCGCTACCGGTGGGCGAGAATTGCATGATGCGCTGCGGCACAATCTTGTCGGTGCGCGTCGTGTAGCGGAGCGGATCGTTGATGTTTTTGTAAACGTTGTCCAAGGACCAAGCCGTGAAAGGATTCGCTTCGAGCGGTGCGCGGTAGCTGACAGTAATTTCGGTCGCCGTGTCGATGATGGCGGACGGACGGTCGACGAAGTAGTAGCGATAAAGATCGGGGCCGGTGTAGCCTTGCTCGTAAGTTTTCCCGGGGCCGACATCGCCGGCGTAGGGCGAGCCGAATAGGTCGAGTAGTTGGTATTGGTAAGCGCGCTCCTGCTTATCGATGGCGTGGTTGTAGTCGTCGAGGGAGTTGTTTTGGTTCCGCAGGAGTCGATTCATCGAACTGGCGCGATCAAAGGCCGCCTTGGCGTTGAGCGAGGCCTGAATCGCACGGGCATAGATTTGCTCGTAGTGTGATTTTCCGGCTTTCAATTCCGTCGGTGAAATGTCGAAGGCGATGGCACCTTTGGCGAGACCGAGCGGATTTAGGTGGTCGCTTTGAGCGTCAAGTGTGGACTGAATATCGATGGCGCTGGACACGATCTCGGAAATTTCCGGCACCGTCGTGCGGTCGATAATTTGGATGCCGTTGTGTTGCGGGTTATTGTCGACATCAGGCAGCATGGCGTTGGCGCTGACCCAATTGAGATAGGCGCCTTGGCCGCCGCGGGCGGCCCATTCGTCGGTGCCCCAATAGCGGCGAATGTTAGTGGTGGTATTGAATTTGCCGTCACGTTGGTGCGCCCAACCGACCGAGGGATCATCGCGGTAGGACTTTCGCGCGGTCACGTGGAGCGTGCGCGCGGCGGTGCGGGCCACAGCGGCGGCGGCGGCAGCGAATTTGCGTTCGTCCTGGTAATCCACCTGCACTGTTTGGCCGAGGACGCTGACGCCTTCGGTTCGCGGGGTCCAAGTGAAGTAGGGCGACGTGATCAGTTTGTAGTAACCTTTGAGCGCGGTAAGGTAGTGCCCGTAAGCATCGCCGTGACCTTGCGGGAACATGTGTTGGGCATCCGCCGCATCGAGCACGCCATTGGCAGTAGAGCTGCCGCTCTTTTCCTTGATGTCGTAATTGACGGCGTAGATCGATTCACCGGAATCGATGCCGTTGATGTAGTTCCAATAAAGACGATTGTAGCTCGGGGCCACCGTGACGCCGGGACTGAGAAAATCGTCGCGGCCGCGGAGCAGAGCGAGTTCTTCGTCGATGAGCGTCGAGAGTTGGCCTTCGAAGGAGAAACGCGAGGTGCTGACTTCGCCGGCGGTCAATTCACCATCGATGGCAATCGTGGGATTATCGGCGTCGTCGGCGGCTTCGTTGCCGAGGACGATGTAGAGATCGTGAAGATAGCCGGCCACGAGGAGAAGTGTGTCGTTGGTGCCAGGGTCGTCGTAGCCTGCGTCGATACTGAGATTCTTGGCGCGGTTGAGTAGCGTTTCGTAGATTTCGATCAGACCGAAATCATTAATGTTGTTCAGATTCAACGCCACGTCGCCTTCCCAACGCTTGCCGGCTTGCGTGAGAATACTGACATCCGTGCTGACCGGATTGTTGAAAAGGTCGTTGTTGCGCTGATTGAACGGATTGATGCCGTCGAGGGCGCGCTTGATCCAGCTTTCGACTAATTTCGCGGGCATCCAGCGGCTCCACGTATCGCCTGCGATCGTAATAGTGCCGGGCTTGGCGCGATAACGCAGCGTGAAATAATTATCGCTGAAGACGATCAACGGATTGCCCAAGGGGGAATCCGCCGTGCCACCGACGACAACGATGTTCGAGAGGGTGCCATTTGGTTTGATCCAGGGAGAGCCGAGCGCGACCACGCGGTCGGTCTCGACAGAAGCGTCGATGCGGAGGTTGAGCGAGGATACCGCGTTGGCCGAGGCGCTGCTGTAAAACGCGACTTCAATGCTGTTGTCCCCGACGGTGAAATACGCGGGTGGAATATAATACTGAGAGGACAATCCGAGGGAAGAGAGCCCCGAGCGCGGATCAGTTTGGGTGAGGTTGTTTGGCACCGTCGTGCCCGCAGGCAGGCGCGACGCGAGCGCAGGTTGTCGGTTGACGTAGAGCACGAAACCATCGAACGAGCCGAGTTCGGCACTGAAAACGATCTGGGATGGCACGGAGTTGGCGAAGTGCACCGGAGTCGACGAACGCGCGACTGTTCCCGGAAGGCCACTCGTAGGATTATACGCGCTGTTGTTGAGAGCGAAAGTGCGGGGAAATTCGAAGAGCGTGGCAGGGTAGCTGGAAACGGCGGGGAGTGGTGTGCTCGGGTTGGTCGCGAGCTGCCATTTGTTGACCGGCGCGTTGCCCAGCATGGGCTCCATGGCGTAGCTATAAATGGGAGGCACGACACCGTCGATGGGTTGCGAATAGCGCCACTCGAATTCGAAATCTTCCGGACGGGCCGCGTAATCGCTGCTGTGTCGCAACGTGGTTTGCTCATCGAGCGGATTGGTGGCGCTAAGCACCTTCAGGTCGCCCGTGTAGAGTTGCGGAACGATCCGCACGATCGCGACGGAGACCGGTTCGCCCTTGGGCGTGAAAGCATAGCCGTTGCCAAAAATCAGCGTGGCGTAACCGGCCCCTGCGCCAGTGGCGGTGAGGGCGTAGCTGTCCACGGCGGTGTCCGAGTCAGTGATCGCGGCCAACGCGTTTTTGCCGACGGTGACCGTGCGGGTTGAATCAGCGATGTAGGTGCCGCGCTTGGAAGGATTCTCGATAAACGTTTCCACTCGTGTGGCGAGACTGCTGACGGCGTTGCGCCATTTCTGGGCATCCACGTCACTATTATCAACCAAGCCTTCGAGCGAGGCGATATCAGCGGCGCTGAGCGCGTTGAGGTGCAAGTAATCTTCGCCGGCGATCTCGTCGACAAATTCGCCGATCAGCACGATGCCGCCCTTCTCGCCGAGCGTGCCGTCGAAATAGACGCGCTGTTGCAGATGCGGCGGCAGCAGTTGGAAATAGGTTTTGCCCCGTTGCGAAGTCGTAGCAATTGACGCAGGTAAGGTGGTTAGACCGACGCGCGCGTCGTTAAGCAGAACCGACTTTGAACGTGTGGGATCGTGGAGCGTGACGCTGGCGGTATTGGGGCCGGTGCGCGCAATGGATTGTTGGTAGAAGACGACGGCACTGGATTGGCCCCGCACTGCCGGGAGGCCGTGGTTGGGGAGCGAGAGTGTCTCGCCGACGCTCATTGTGGCTACGTTGTCTGGCCACACGGGAACGTAAGCGACCGTCAACGGCGTGGCGGTCACAGGATCGCCGACAAAAGTGCCGTCAGGATTTTTGACCCGCAGATAAGGTAGAATGGTGCCTTCGGCGGGCTGAGCAGTGAGCGCTCGTCCCGGAATGAAGAAATCGGAGCGCATCGTGTAATACCACTGCATGCCGAGGGCGGGCGATGCTTGGTGGGAGCGAATCCAGTCGATATCAAACGTCACGCCGGCTGATTCTACAGGATCGAAACGCAATGCGTTAATCGACTTGCCCGACCACCCAGAGGCTTGGGCGACGTTGAAGACGAGCGTTTGCCACGTGCCAGCGCCAGAATACGGAACCGTCAAGCTGCGCGCATCCGTAAACCCGCCATCTTCATTGGCCCAGAAAAGTTGCGTCGATGCATTGGCGGCAGCGCGGAGGCGGATGTGAATGGTGGTCACACCAAAGCCGGCGAAGGCGGGTAAATTAGCTGTCGCGATTTGCGCATCGCCGTTGCCCGAACCTTGTCCGCTGTAATTGCCATTCGCCACGGTGGCGTTGGCGACATTGGTGCGGCTCGTCCAAAGCCCCATGTTACCGGCAGTGTTGAACTCAGTATTTGCCAATGGGCCAGCGGCCGACGGCAGTCCGGTGAGACTGGAATCTTCGTGCGGGCCGCGATAAATCCAATCGTAACCCTTGCGATCTTTGAAGGTGAATTGCGCGTAGGGTGCCGGAGCGCCGCTGGCTAATGTTTCCGGCGGGTAGAGGTCAGGGTTGGGAGTGACTTCAAGATTGCGCGTCAATCCGGTGGCCGCGTCCACGGGCAGTGGCAACTTGGGCAGTGGCATCGGCGAGTTGATGATCGTGCCGGCCGTAATGGGATATTCGAAATGGTGGGTCGCGTCTTCGCGGACGACTTCGTAAACCGTCATCGAAGGGCGATTGTCCGTGTTATTGGTGTATTGCAGCAACACGCGCGGCAGGGACGTGAAATTGGCCACGGTAGTGATATTCAGGTCGTCACGTAGTGCATAGACGCGGCCGCTGAGCATCAACGCGTGTTCTTCATTCGGGTTGAAGCCGATTTTTTGCGCATCGTTTTGCACGTAAACAAAGCCGGCATTTTGCCCGGGAGAGAGGTCGCCGGAGCCGGCGTTGGAGGCGAGGACGATTTTCGGACTATCGGTGCGGTAATTGACCGTGTAGTGACCGACTTTTGCGGTCGTGTAGAAGTCACCAAATTCCGACGAAGGAGCGGCGACCTTCTTGAACCACCACACCGTTAGATTGGAGGCACCGGCGGGCAGGGCGTTGACGGGGATAATCGCGCCGGTTTCGGCCGAGGTAATGCCAACAGCGAAAGGATCGCGATAAGCACTGGGAGAGTAACTTGTGCCGGAGGCGATATACCCCGCGAGGCTGTAGTCTGCCGAGGGAGGAGCGATGCGGTCGCCGACATAGGCGGCCCCCGTGAGTGCGACGCCACCGTCGCCTTCGAGGAAGCCGGGACGTCCGTCGGCTTGCGTCATGAGGCGCACATACCAAATGCCTCCGTTGTCACCGGTAAACTTTAACAGGGCGCGACTGAGTTGGTCGCCGGAGAGTCCCACGAGCAGTCGTTGCGTCGAGGGATCGAGCACGACCTCATCTTGCTCAAGATCATCTTGGAAAATAACGGTGGGGATTCGTCCGCCTTCAAACTTCAAGCCGGTGCCGGTAGTGGCGGAGCTGCCATTCAGCGCGATCGTGTAGTGGGAGAAAGCCTTCACGTCTGTCGGCCACACTTGCAGGTATTTGTGGAGGTATTTGGGCCAGTCGAGTTGGAGGCCGGGCGCGAGGCCGGAGTTCGGGAGCACTGCCGCATCGAGCCGCTCCATCCAGTAGAAGATAACGCGATCTTCGATGTTGTTTTCGCGCTCAGCGTAGTAGGCCAACGTGCCATCCGGCCTCGCAAAACTGCCGAAGTAGGAAACGGAACTTGAGGAGCTCGAGCTGACAGGTTGCGCGAGTAACAGAAAATCCTCGGGTTTAGGGCGAATCTCGTCGCCGAGGAAGACAGTTTGCGTCGATGCCGGTGCAGACTGTGCGACGGCGACAATGTCAGCGCCGAGAAACTCGTGGGAGCCGTCCGGTTGCTGCGCACCGAGATATTCGATCATCAGGCGACCAGAGATGTTGTAGGCGTGGAGTTCGCCGTTGCCGTTGCTTGTCTCAAACCAGAACGTGCGCAACTCTGAGGCCGCTTGCGCGTTTGGATCCGAAGGCGGCGAGCTGCCGACGGGCACGAACTCGGTCGCTACCGTGGCAGGGAAGGTGTTACTGAAAACTGCGTTGACCGTGACAATCCGTCCGCTGGGAATCGCCACACGAGGCCCGTTGAAAGTCTTCTCCGTCCAATAGAGCGTGCGCACCGGACTGGAAGTAGCGGAGGACACGGTAAAAGTTTCGCGCGTGAGCACGTAGTTGTTGGACGCATCAGGCACACGCGAGCGCCACCAAATCTCCACTTGGCCGGACTCACTGGCGAAGACGCGCTTGGCGTGCTTGCTGTAGTAAAAATGTTCGTAGGCACCGGGAGCGAGAGCCGGAATGACGACGCCTCCGGAATTCACCACGGCAACCCCGGTGGAGTCCTTCAGTGGTTGGCCGGAAGGATTGACGACAATTTCTGCCGCGCGCAGTGGTTCGGCCCGCCAAAAATCGGAGGCGACAGTGATCTGAGCGCCCGTCGAGGAAATATAACTCGTCGGTGGCGTGATGCGATCGCCGAGAAAATAGCGCGGCACTCCTGAGACGAATGACGAGCCGATGCTGGCACGTTGGAGGACAGCGACCGTGGACGAAGGGAAGCGGGCCGAGAGCGTGGGTGAGGCCGAGATTGGTCCGGCCGCGCCAGAGGTTTCGACAACGTTGGCGAACTGCGGCGTGATGGTGGGTTCGCCGGTCGGGGTGCCGGTGGGGCCGATTGGAATGCTGCCCGGACGATAGCTTAGGTAATTGGAAACGCCGCCTTTGAGTTCGTATTGCGCGTGCAAGGAAGCTGCACAAGTGAACGCGAGCGCGCCCGAGAGCAGGAAGCTACGAAAGAGTCGTGCAGTGCGCATAGCGGAGGAACAAACGGAGGAAGTCGGCTAAAGTTGGAAAACGGCGATTAGAGTTTTATAATATAATTCACGTTGGCGTTTTGGGGGCGGGTTTCATTACCGCCGGTAGTAAATGAGGTGCGAAGGATTTGAAATGCCTCGTTGTCATTGTCAGAATTCCCGGATCCTCTCTGGTTAAGGTAAACGCTACTGTCGCCGCCATTTTCAGAGTGGTAAACGTCGTAGTATTGGTGGTTGTGACCGGCGAGTGCGTCACCTTGCACACTTCCGACGAGATCACCAACGGCGCCGCCGGAACTCATCGCGGTGCGGGAATTGCGGTCGGGGTCACGCCCGGCCCCGCCATCGCGCCCGCGGAGAAAGCGGCCGCGCAAGTCGGGAACACGAAAATTGGTGCTGTCGCCGAATCCGAACCGAAGCCCGATCACATTGAATAGGGCGGAATTGGTGGTTCGACTCAACACCTCGCCGTTGCACAGTTGCCAACCGGCGGGAGTGGTATCTCCTGCAAAAGCGAGAATCGTGCCGGTCGGACAGAGCGCCTGCTGCACGGCGGCGATCAACTTGTCCAACGCGACGGCACCGGCGCCGAGTTTGACGTTCGTCACGGCACCGTCCGCCAAATCGACAGTCTGGATTTCGCCGTCTTTGATATCGATGCTTTGGATCGAATTATCTGCGAGGTCCGCGCTGGTGACGGTGCCATCGGCGATTTTCGCGGAAGTGACGGCGTTGTCGGCAAGTTTGGCGGTGGCGACGGACGCATCAGCGAGTTTGATGGTGGTGACGCTGGCATCGGCGAATTTCCCTGTGGTGATATTCGCGTCGGCGATGGTGGCGGTGGTGATGGCCGCGTTGGCGATCTTGGCGGTCGTGACTTGGGAAGCGCCGATCTTGTTCGTGGATACGGCGGTGTCCGCCAGCATCGCGGTATTGAGGGCACCATCGGCGAGACCTTCGGCAATCAAAGCCCGGAAAGAATAGGCGGCGGTGACGATCTGTTGCCGCGGTGCGATTTCCGGATCAACCGCCGGTGTGCCGTCGTCCACGGTGATTCCAAGATACAGCGCGCGGTTAAAGAGCGACGTGAGCGCAACAAAAGGGGTAAGCGCCGGTGCGCCGGGACCGGGGAGACCAGCGACGCCGGTGCCGTTACCGATCAAGACGCTGAAATTGCCGCCGGAGATCGAGACGGTTTGCGCTTCAGCATAGACTGGGGTTCCGCCGGTGCTGACCGTGTAGAACTTGAACGTAACCGTGCGATTAACCGGCGAGGTTGAACCAATCGGCGTGCCCGCGGCGTCGGTCACAAATGCTTGGTAACTCAACAGAGGTGGAATGCTGCTGGCAGCAATTGCCGTGACGGCGGATGTCAGCGTGAGCAGGAGGGCGAGAACGAGCGATTTCATAGGCGCAGGAGTTAAGTAAAGTGAAGGGGTGATCAATTGAGCGTGATTTCGGCGATTTCAGAGACGCGACGGAACATAAACGTGCCTCGCGTCGTGAGCGGCGTGCGGCGAAGCCCGTCGATTGTTTCAGTGTAGGTGCCGCCGTAAATCGTCGTGCCCCATCCACTGATCTTGGTTCCGTCCGGTGGTTGGGCCGTGAAGGTCAACGTGCAGGTCCGCGTGATCGTGTAACTTTCCACTCCCGCCGGCAACGGGAGGAGGCGCGGATCGCGATTGTCGTGATCCGGATGATATGCGTGCACAAAAGGATTCGTGGGATCGTCAAAGGGAATCGTGACGATGTGAGTCAGCGTCTGGCCCACGGCAAAGGCTCCAGTGCCGACTAGCGCGCGATCGAGCGGCATATGGCTGGAGACGATTCGGAGGGCTGCGTCTTTCGTCTCCGTCCACAATCCAATTTCCTTCGTGCAAATCCCCGTTGGGTAGTTGGTCGTCGCAAGTCGGCCGACGAATGCTTGTGACAGTAGGCGCGCGGCACCGCCGTTGTCCACGTGCACGATGGCACGAAGCGGAAATGCACGCGGAGTCGTGGCACCGGGACTACCCGCCACCGTGCTGACGACTTCATTGACCGAAATTTCGCCAACCCAAAGGCCCGCCGGAGTCGCGAGTTGTGCGCTGACGGGCAGAAACACATCGGTAAAATTGGCGGAATCCCGTAGGCGCAGCAAAGATGCCCACAATTCACTCGAGGAACCAGCAAGTTGCGTGCGATCGATGCCGAATTGCAGATCCAGTCGACCCGAAGCCGGAACCGAGATGGTGAAATTGCCGACGATGGGTGTTTCCGAGTAGGCGTTCGTCGCACTGTCGAACACGCGACGCGTGAGCGGCACGCTGCCGGAAATGCCGGTTTGGCCGAGTGGGGCTGGCTCGGAAACTTGCGTCGAAATCGTTAGCGTGAGCGCACTCGTTGAGCGGTTCATCACGCCCACCGTGATGATCGAACCAGTGCGACCAAACGCCAGGCCGTCCTTGTTGGGCAATTCGTATTCTACCAACGCCGTGAAGTTTCCGACCGTCGCGGCCTCAAACCAATAGGCGCTGTTGCGATCAATTCGCTCGGTGCCCGGCGCGGTTACCTGTAGCGGATTCACCAAGCCGAGATCGCCGCCGATGTATTTATAGATTTTAGATGGAATGGTCGTCGCGATGGGAAAGGTCGCGAAATAATTTGTGAAGGTCGTAGTGGAACCGCTTGGATTGACCGGAAAACCGAGGAAATTCGCGCCCGTGATCAGCCATGTGGCCACAGGTGGACGTGGTTTTTGCGTAATTAATACCGTGGTGGTGGTGGATGATGATCCACTGCAGCGAATCAAGTAGGACGACTGCCCGATCATCGCGGAGAGCAGTTGTTCGGCCGGGTCGTCGCGCTTCCAAATCGTCCATTCACTGCTCGTGGCGTCGGGCGTGGCCGGCGTGGCGCTGAATTGAATTTGGTCGGGGTTGGGATTCCAACGCCAGACCTCGAGCACCGTCGGGTAATTCTTGAATAGCTCCGCGGGCGTGGTGTGCGTGGCGTCGCCATGCAGATAAATGCCATTCCAGCCCCCCTTCAGCAGATAAGTTTCGGTTTTCCACTGGGCGTTAAGCAGCGCGGGCAGTCCGCAAAGGGCGACACACAGACAGAGGAGGTGGCGGACGTGACGTTTCATCGCACTTTAAGACGGTAGAAGAAGGGAGTGACCGAGCCTTCCACCGTGCTCGCGAAGATATCGAGGAAATCAGTGGCTGTGGCTTGAGTCGCCGGTTGCGCGAGTGGTGCCCCTGCACTGGAGCTATATTCGCTCGGGTCTGGACTGCGTAGGTAGTGACTGACCGGAGCCCAATTTTGCAAATCGGTCGAAGCTTCGAGCGAATACACTTTGCCGAAGATGGAGAAAAAGCGGAGGCGGACGACGGCTGAAGATTTTTCGACAATGCGCAGCGACAAATAATCCGTCGGATCGGTAGCGAAGGTGCCGGCGATGTATTCAGCCCAATTGGAAACACCGTCGCCGTCAAAATCGCCGTTGCGATCAATTTGGCTAAGATCCCAGCCATTGGGACCGGGCATGATGCCGGCGGCAAACAGCTGGCTCTGCTCCCAGGCATCCGGAATACCATCGCCATCTGAATCGATGCCCAGCGTGAGATCGAGGCGAACACGTTCTCCGGGACTTCCCACCGTGCGCGAGACAGACATTTCGATCGGATAATAGGGAATGTTGTGAATGAGAACCGCTAAGCTGAATGAGGTGCCAGAGGCGGTCGCGATGTCACTGTAACGGATCGTGCCGGCGCGCTGCATGTCCATGCGCAGGCGAATCTGGTAATTTTGGTCGGATTCAACGCGCTCCACAATGGTTTGGCGCAGCACTTCGACGCCGTTGCGGTAGAAAACGACAACCGCACCATCGACGCGTAGCGTCTGTCCTTGCTCGTCGCGCACGGTGCCGAAGAGCGTGAAGAAAGGAGCCGGTGGAAACGCCAGTGCAGTAGTGCTAACCCCGAGCACCCCGAGCACGATGATCAAGACACACGCTGCGCGTCGAAAACGGGGAAAAGCGCATCTCATAAGTTAACCTTTTTCGGGAAAGTAATCGTAGTGCGGCGAAATGAGATTAACGGAACACGCGGAGAGAGTGGCATCATCAATGACTCCCAAGGGAGTGCGTCGTGACGGAGTCAGTTGCGCGTTTTTTGCACAAGCATTAATATAGCGAATAGGGAGAACAAGGTATGCGCATGGGTGTTTTTCTTTTTGTCCGAATTCCCGCGCGAATTTCTTCGACCAAAATCGTGCGCCGACCGCGGTTCAGGAACGCAGTTTCCTAACGCCAATTTAGCTGTGCTGAGCTACTCGGTTGGGTTGCGAGTAGTAACAGCAGGATTTTCGCTGCGTCAGTGCTTCACTGTAGGACTGCAACGCTCATGCGAAGGGCCAAATGGCACTAGTGCGACATGAATTGCGCCGCATATGTTCGGCACTGCCGTTCTAATAGAACACCGCGCGATCGAGACTGCGGTATTGGATGGCTTCGAGCAGATGCGGGGCGGCGATGCGCTCCGCGCCGGCGAGGTCGGCGATCGTGCGCGCGACTTTGCGAATGCGATCATAGGCGCGCGCGGAGAGTGAAAGTTGCTCCATCGCCTGCTGCAGCAAATCCCCGAGCGTCGCCTCGAGGTGGCAGTGCCGCTTGAGTTGCGCAGGAGACATGCGGGCATTGGCCATCGTGACGGTAGAAGTGAAACGTGCGCGCTGGCGGGCGCGGGCACTTTCGACGCGTTGGCGGATGGCGGCGGAAGTTTCGGCCGGTTGCTCAGTGCGCAATTCAGCGAGCGATAGAGCGGGCGCTTCGATGTGAATATCGATGCGGTCGAGCAACGGTCCGCTGATGCGATTGCGGTAGCGTTGGATCTGCGAGGGCGAGCAGCGGCACTCGTGCTTCGGGTCGCCGAGGTAGCCGCACGGACAGGGATTCATCGCGGCGACGAGCATGAAGTGGCAGGGCAGGGTGATTTTGCCGGCGCTGCGCGAGATTGTGACGTGGCCGTCTTCGAGCGGTTGGCGCAACACTTCGAGAGCGGAGCGTTTGAATTCCGGCAACTCGTCGAGGAACAATACGCCGTGGTGCGCGAGGGAAATTTCACCCGGCCCGGGCACTGCGCCGCCGCCGAGCAAGCCGACATCGGAGATCGTGTGATGCGGCGCGCGCGCCGGACGCTCCATGAAGCGCGCTTCGCCGTTGAGCGTGTTCCCCGCGGCGGAGTGAATGCGGAGAATTTCGAGAAACTCGTCGAGCGAGGGTTGCGGCATGATGCCGGGAACGCGTTTCGCGATCATCGATTTGCCGGAGCCAGGCGGTCCGATCATGAGCAAGTTGTGGCCGCCCGCGACTGCGACTTCGACGGCGCGGCGCACGGAGTGTTGGCCTTTGATCTCCGAGAAATCGAGATGGGTTTCGGTATGGTTGGACGCGTCGAGCGGCGACGGTTTGCGCGCGACGACCGGCGTGAGCTGAATTTCGCCAGCGAGGAAACGCTGCGCTTCGTCGAGTGAACGCACGGCGTAAACAGTGATGCCGCTGACGAGCGCGGCTTCGTCGGCGGAGACCGGCGGCAGGAGTAAGGCGCGTTTGCCGGAGGCGCGGGCGAGCACGGCGAGGGCGAGACCACCTTTCACGGCGCGTGTGGCACCGGAGAGACTGAGTTCGCCGGCGATTAGGTAGTCGTCGAGTTCGGTGTTCTGCAGTTTGCCGTCGGCCACGAGGATGCCGAGCGCGATCGGCAGATCGTAGAGCGCGCCTTCTTTGCGCAGACCGCCCGGCGCGAGATTGATCGTGGTGCGCGTGCGCGGCATGCGGAAGCCGGAATTACTGAGCGCGGAAAAAACGCGGTCTTCGGATTCTTTGACGGCCGCGTCGGGCAGACCGACGAGGATGAGTTTGGGTTCACCGGTTTCGCCGGTGTTGACTTCGACGGTGACCGGCACGGCATCAATGCCGACTAGGGCCGCCGAAGAGATTGTGGCTAGCATGCAGACTGGCGCGGACCGAAACTAACTGCCATGTCCCATCATGTCTGCGTGCGCCGTCGAATCTCCGCGATGTTTGCCTCGACGGCTTGCAGGTAGTGATTGGGTTGGCCCGTGAGTGAAAGGTAGCGGTGCATGCCTTGCGCGTCGGCGTCGAGCATGGGACACACCAGCTTCGACCAAAAGGCTGGCGTTTTCTGCTTCAAGTCATCCGCACTCTTGAAGAGTCGGTCTGCTTCAGGTGTTGCCTCGAAATCCCAGGATTCGAGGAACTCCGCGTAAAGATAATCGAGCTTCTCGATGTAGTCGCTGGCCGAGAGTTGGCTCAAGTAATCCGCGGTCACGAGCATGCATGCCATCAAATGAGCCAGTGGGCGGCGGAATGGTTGATCGGCGATTTGAACATTGGGGCCGGTGCTGCCGATCGCGGTGCAAACATCTTCAATTTCCGACGGACTGAAACCGAGGCTGGGCAGGTAGCCGCGGCTAAAGTCGCAACTGCGTTCCACGTGCACGCGTGTGTATTTCGCGCCGGTGCCGGTGAGATCGTCGTCGCGTTTGAGGTAACCGCTGTCGTGGAGGATGGCGGCGATCACGCAAAGTTCGGCGTCGCGTTGACGGAAGCGCGGCTCGTCGCCGGTGCGTTGGCGACCGTGCAAAATATCCACGATACAGACGGTAGCCTGAAGGGTGTGCTCGTAATTGTGATACCGCATGTCGATGGCGCGGTATCCGGGCCAGTTGCCCTCAAACATTTTCGTCACATCGGCGAATACGCGTTCCAGTAACGCCGCGCTGCTTTGCCAGCCGAATTCGGCGAAGACTGCGTTGGCGTGGGCGGCCACCGCGATTGCATCTTTCGTATCAATGCCGTGAGGAGGTGCCATGCGGTCTCTCGGAAATAGAGTTTGCCGCGCATCCTTCAAGTTCATTGTCTCACCAACTACGCATGGGCCACGGAGACAACTTAGTGGTCGGACTGACGGGCGGGATGGGCTGTGGCAAATCCACGGCCGCCGCACTGTTCGCCGAATTTGGCTATCACCGACTCGACGCTGATCAAGTCGTGCGAGAGGTGTTATTGCGCGAAACCGACGTGATCGCCGCAGTGCGGGAGCGATTTGGTGCCGGCGTGCTTGATGTGTCGGGCGAGGTCGATCGTGCGCGTTTAGGGGAAATAGTTTTTGCCGATGATGCGGGACTCGCCTGGTTGGAAAATTTGCTCCATCCACGGCTTTTAGCACATTGGCGTGAGGAGTGGGCAGCGGTCCGAAACGAACGCTTTATCGTCGAAGTGCCGCTGTTGTTTGAAAAGCAATTGGAGAATTGGTTTGATTTCACCATCTGCGTCACCACAGACTCCGCTCTGCAATTAAGGCGGCTGGAACAACGCGGTGTCCCTCACGGGATCGCCCGCCAGCGCCTAGCCAAGCAACTGTCCCTGGCACGAAAATGCGAGCTGGCCGATTTCGTTCTCCTGAACGACGGCAATCTTCAATTTTTGCGCGAGCAAGTCAGCGAACTGGCCCAACGCCTTCCACTTATACAACCCGCCTGACCGGCTTCCGTATGGAAATGCCCCCCAAGTCCTCCGAGGACACTGAATCCACTTCTTCCGCGCCGGATAGCGCCGAAGGTTCTAAAAAGCGCCCACGCGCCCGCTCCCGCCTCTATCGCTCCAAATCGAAGAAGGCTGCCGCCAGTGAGGGCGATGCTGCGGCGCCAGCGCCCGCATCGACCGAGAGCGCGGCACCTCGCGAAGAGCGCGCGGCGAAACCGGAATCACGTCCGGAGCCCGCCGAATCCGCCAAACCCGCCCGCCAAGAAGCCGCGGAACAAGCTCCGGCCTCGCAAGAAGCCAAGAGTGACTCCGGCGATTCGTCCGCGTCGTCGGAGCAAGGCGGGCAAAGTTCGCACGGAGATGCCTCCGGCCAACAAGGCCAGCAAGGTGGCGACCACGGCGGTCAGCAGCAGCAGCACCAACAGCACCAGCAAGGCGGTGGAAAATTCAACCGATGGCGTGACAAGAAATTTCGCGGCGGCGGCAAATGGGGTAAACACGGCGGCGGCGGCGGCGGTGGCCATCAAAACAACGGCCCGAAGCATCCGCCGCAGCCACCACCACCAAAGGGGGAAATCTATTTCGGTGAAATCCCCGATCCGTCCCGCTTCACCAACTTGGAAGCGATGGCGAAACTCGCGGACGAAATCGCCGATCAAAACACCGCGCCAATTTGGCTGAACGAACTCTACGATTACGGCCACGCGGAACTCACGGCCAAGGCACGCAGCTTGGGCGCGACATTTGATGTAGTGCCGAATCGCAAACAGCTTCTCTCGGCGATTTTTAACGCCGCGACCGAACAAAAAATTCCACTGCTCGATCAAGGCTGGCTCGATTTGACGGACGACGGTTTCGGCTTCGTTGTTCACCAATCGGTCAACTACCGCGTCTATCCGGAAAATTCCTATTTGCCGGAATTATTTACGCGCAAACACGGCTTGAAGCGCGGGCATCACGTCGAAGTGCAAGTGAAGGCGCCGCAAGGCAACGACCGTTGCCCCTCCGTCGTCGCGATTCGCTCGGTAATGGGCGGCACGATCGAAGCTCTCGCGAAAGTGAAACCGTTCGAGGAGCTGACGCCGTATTATCCCTTGAAACGCATCTGGCTCGAAATGCAGGGCGCGAAGGACGTGTCGATGCGCATGGTGGACATCATCACGCCCGTCGGCTTCGGCCAACGCGGTTTGATCGTCGCGCCGCCGCGCACCGGCAAGACGGTGCTCTTGCAGAACATGGCGAACTCGATCGCGGCAAATTCGCCCGAGTGCAAATTGATCATTCTGCTCATCGATGAGCGTCCCGAAGAAGTCACGGATTTCCGCCGTCAGTGCAAAGGCGAGGTGATCAGCTCGACGTTCGATGAAACGCCGGAAAGCCACGTGCATTGCGCCGAGATGGTGATCGAGAAAGCACGCCGTCTCGTCGAATTGGGCGAGCACGTCATCATCCTGCTCGATTCCATCACTCGTTTGGCGCGCGCCTATAACGCGCTCGCGTCCAACTCCGGCAAAATCATGTCCGGCGGTATTGAAGCGACCGCGCTGCAAAAGCCGAAGCGCTTCTTCGGGTCGGCGCGCAACATCGAAGGCGCGGGCAGTCTCACGATTCTCGGCACGGCGCTCGTCGATACCGGCAGCCGGATGGACGAAGTCATCTTCGAAGAGTTCAAGGGTACGGGTAACTCGGA